>CAZNOJ010000045.1:0-19728 GCA_964574665.1 uncultured Gemmatimonadaceae bacterium | reverse complement strand
TTCGCTCGGATGCTGGCGGTCGAGCACGCCCCCAGGACCACGCTCCCGGCCGGCGAGACCCGCCGCTGGGGCGACGTGGCCGTCACCTTCCTGGAACAACCATGACGCGCATCGCGATCTACCCGGGTTCGTTCGATCCGCTCACGCGGGGCCACGAGGACCTGGCTCGCCGCGCCCTCGCCCTCGCCGACCGGGTGATCGTGGCGGTGGCGATCAATCCCAACAAGGCGCCCCTCTTCTCGGTCGAGGAGCGCCTCGCCATGCTGCGCGAAGTGCTCGGCGACGAACCGCGCTTCGAGTTCGCCTCGTTCTCCGGGCTGATGGCCGACGTGGCCCGCGAACGCGGCGCCACGCTGGCGGTCCGCGGTCTCCGGGCCGTGAGCGACTTCGAGTACGAGTTCCAGATGGCGATGATGAACCGGCGCCTCAATCCGCAACTGGAAACGGTGTTCCTGGTGCCGGCGGTGGATCTCACCTACCTGTCGTCGTCGCTGGTGCGCGAGGTGGCCCGCTTTGGCGGGACCCTCGACGGGCTGGTGCACCCGGCCGTGGGACGGGCCCTCACGGAGCGCTTCCCGGAGTGAGCTTCCGCACCCGGCTCCGGGCGCGGGCCGCCGGCAGCGGGGCGCGGCTGGTGTTTCCCGAGGGCGATGACCTGCGGGTGCAGGCCGCTGCGGCGCAACTGACACGGCTCGACATTGCCGAACCGATCCTGCTGCAGGGTTCCCTGGCCGGCGATCCGCGCCTGATCGCCATCGGCGACCTGCTCCGTGCCCGCAAGCCGGAAGCGGTGCGCGACGGGCTGCACGCCATTGACCTGGCCAGCGATGCGCTCCGCTTTGCCGCCGGCATGGTGGCACTGGGCGATGCGGACGGCTGCGTGGCCGGCGCCGTGCGTCCCACGGCCGAAGTGCTGCGGGCCGCACTCTGGGCCATCGGGCGCGCGCCAGGGATCCCCTCGGTGTCGGCTGCGATGTACCACGGGCTCCGCGATGGCCGCGTGCTCACCTACACCGACATCGCGGTGGTGCCTGCTCCCACGCCGGCGCAGCTCGCCGCGTCGGCCGCGGCGGCCGCCGACGACCGCCAGACCCTGGTCGGCGACGACCCGGTGGTGGCGTTCCTGTCCTTCTCCACGCTCGGCAGCGCCTCCGGCCCCGAGGTGGAACGGGTCCAGGAGGCGCTCGCGATCTTCCGCACGATGCGGCCGGGGGTGCTCGCCGATGGGGAACTGCAGTTCGACGCCGCCATTGATCCCGACGTGGCCGAGCGCAAGTGCCCGGATTCGCCGGCGGGTGGCGTGGCCAACGTGCTCGTCTTCCCGTCGCTCGACGCGGGCAACATCGCCTACAAGGTGACCGAGCGGCTGGCCGGCGCCACGGCCGCGGGACCGCTGCTCCAGGGCCTGGCACGCCCGATGTCGGACCTGTCGCGCGGGGCAACACCCGACGATATTGTGGACGTGGCCGCCATGGTGGCCCTGCAGGCTGTTGCCCGACCTCCCGAGGAGCACTGATTCCGATGGCGATTTCCACCAGCCGCGCCGGGCGCGACGTGACCGTGGTGACGGTCGAGGGCCAGTTGATCGTGGCCAACCGCCAGGACCTCAAGCAGGTGCTGCAGGATGCCCTCGACGGCGGGGCCCGGCGGTTCGTGATTGATTTCGGTCCCACCGCCTACATCGACTCCTCCGGCCTCGGCGCCCTGGTGTCCATCAACAAGAAGGTGCGCGAGCTCGGCGGCGAGCTGCGGCTGGCCGGCCTCAACGAGGACCTCCGCGCCCTCTTCGAGCTCACCAAGCTCGACACGCTGTTCCAGATCACCGACACGGCCAGCCAGGCGGTCGAGCAGTACTGAGGCGACCATGGCCATCGCCGCGCGTCGCCTGCCCGGATCGCTCCCCGGTCACCTGCGCTACGAGCTGGTGCTGCCGACCGACCTGGCCCAGGTGGGACACGCGGTCGAAGCGGTGGTTACCTGCTGCAGCGCCACCGAGCCGCTGTCGCCGCGCACCTGCTTCCGCCTGCGCACGATCTCGGCCGAGGCGATCGCCAACGCCATGAGCTACGGCAACGGCAACGATCCGGCCCGGCACGTCACCGTGGAAGTGGAGCTGGCGGCGGCCACCATTCGCCTGGCCGTGACCGATGAGGGGCGTGGCTTCGACCCCGCCATCGTGAGGGAACTCAGCGAGCCGGAACACCACGACGCCACCAGCGGGCGGGGCCTGTTCATGATCCGGCGGCTCGCCGAGCGGGTGGAGTTCAACGAGCGGGGCAACACCATCTGGATGACGATCTCCCGGCACTGAACCGGTTGCGGGGGCTGCTGCCGCACCTTGGCACGCTGGCCCGCGCCACCCTGCGGCTCTGGCGACTCGACGAGGCCACCTGGCGGCTCGTGGCGGGGCCGGAGGCGTCCGCCCCGCGCGCACCCCGCGGCGACCAGGGCGACTCCGCCTCGTTCGTGGCGCTGCCGGGCACCACCGGGCTCTTCCTCGAGGTGGTGCCCCACGGGGAATCCGGTCGTCCCAATCCCGCCCCGCAACTGCTGGCCATCCTCGGCGAGGCGTGGGCCGAGGCCACCCACGCCACCACGCTCCGCCACGAGCTGCGCGCCCGCGAGGAGGAGCTCGGCATCGTCTACGCGCTGGGCGAGCAACTGGGCCACGCCCGACCGGTCGAGGAGGTCGCGTCGCGCCTGCTTCGCGAAATGGCGCGGGTCACGCGCGCACAGCGCGCCGGCCTCCGGCTCCATGATCCCCACGCGGGGGTGCTCCGGCTGATGGCGGTGGTGGGCGACGACGACGCCTCGATCCCGGCCACCGTGCCGGTGGATGCCCCCGACGAGGTGGTGGTGGCCCGGGCGTTCCGGACCGGCCAGGTGGAGACCGGGGTGCAGCCCGAATGGGTGGGAGGAGAAGTCGTGGCCGTGCCGATCACCTATGCCGCCGGCGGCGAGACCGGGCGGGTGGTGGGCACCATCGCGCTGGCCGAGCGGAGCGGCGGCGGCGCGTTCACCCGCGACGAGACCCGGCTCCTCGGCGCGGTGGCGTCCCAGATCGGGGCCGCGCTGGAGAACGCCCGGCTCGCCGCCGCCGAGCACGAGCAGCGACGGATGACGCGGGAACTCGAACTGGCGCACGACCTGCAGGTGCGCCTCATGCCGACACCCGACGTGCTGCGCGGCGACGCCGATGTCGCGATTCATTCCGCGGCGGCCGAGTCGCTCGGGGGTGACTTCTACACCTTCGCGCGCCTCGGTCGCGGGCGGATCGGCGTGATGCTCGGCGACGTGTCCTCGCACGGTTTCTCGGCGGCGCTGATCGCGGCCCAGGTGATGGCCGCCGCCGGCATCCACGCCAACGCGAACGTCACGCCCGATGACACGCTCGACCTGCTGCGGGGTTCGCTCAAGAAGGAACTCGAGAACACCGAGATGTACCTCTCGATCTTCTACGGCGTGTTCGATCCCACCGGAGGACGGCTCACCTTCAGCAACGCCGGGCACCCCTATGCGTTCCGGGTGCCGCGATTCGGACCCGCGGAGCGGCTCGCCACCACTGCCCCGCCGCTGGGCCTCGCCCAGGGCGGCCCGTTCGGGCGCGTGGTGGTGCCGTGGACCTTTGCCCAGGACCTCCTGGTGCTCTGCACCGACGGCCTCACCGACGCCGCCGCCCCGGGCGGGGAACGCTACGGGGCCGCCCGCCTGATGGCGGCACTCGAAGCGCACCGCGGCGAATCGCCGCGACAGGTGATGCAGGCGGTGCTCGACGACGTGACGCGCTTCGGCGCCACGGCCACGGACGACTGCACCCTGCTCGTGTTCCGGATCTGAGCGGTGCGTGCGCGCAAGGCGCTCGGCCAGCACTTCCTCTCTGATCCGGCACTGTTGCGCCGCATCGCCGAAGCGAGTGGTGCGTCGGCAGGCGACGTGGTGCTCGAGGTCGGACCGGGGCCGGGTGGACTCACCGCGGCGCTGCTCGCCACCGGGGCCACCGTCGTGGCAGTGGAGCGCGACGCCCGCATGGCGGGCGCGTTGTTGCGGCGCCACGCCGACGATCCCTTCGCCCTGGTCGAGGGCGACGCCCTGGAGCTCGACTGGCCGGCTCTCGTGGCCCCCTGGACGGCTCGCGGCGCGACCTGGCGCGTGGTGGGCAACATTCCGTACTACATCACCTCCCCGCTCCTCGACAAGGCCCTCTCGCCACCGCTGCCGGCGTCGGTGACGTACCTCGTGCAGGAGGAGGTGGCCCGGCGGCTGGTCGCCACGCCCGGGAGCAAGGACTACGGCGCCCTCACCATCGGCATCGCCGCGGTGGCCCAGGCTACCATCGCGATGCGGGTGGGGCGGGGCGCGTTCCGTCCCCCGCCCAAGGTGGACTCGGCGGTGGTGCACCTGGTACCCCACGCGGTGCCGCTGGTGGCCCCGGCCGACATCGCGGCCTTCCGCCGGTTGGTGGTGTCGCTCTTCTCGTACCGACGGAAGCGGATCCATAAGGCGCTGCGGGAGGCTCGCGACCTCGACGCCGAGCGGGCGACCGCGATCCTGGGCGCGGCGGGGATCGACCCGGACCTGCGCCCCGAGGCGGTCCCGGTGGGTGGGTTTGTTCGCCTGCTGGCCGCGATGGCGTAGGGACGACTCCCGGCCGACCCGGACCGGGGTCCCCTCCTCTCGAACGAAGCGTGGCGCCATCGCGATTCCTCGTGCGCGCCCTTGGCGCGCTGCTCGGAATCGCGTCGTCCGAGTCGGAAGGGGCGCCACGCCGTCGTTCGCTTGTCGGTGGACCCCTGTCCGGATCGGCGGGTCCTGTTCAGCATTCGGGCTCCGCTGATTGCTTCCGGGGCCCGCTCGTGAAACATTTCACAAATGCTCCCCCGCAAGATCGCCGACTCCACGGTCCGCCGCCTGGCGATCTACCTGCGGTTCCTCGAGGAGTTCGAGCATCAGGGCCGGGCCACCATCTCCTCGGAGGCGCTCGCCCAGCGCGCCGGCACCACCTCCGCCCAGGTGCGGAAGGACCTCTCCTTCTTCGGTTCGTTCGGCAAGCGGGGTCTGGGCTATGATGTGGATGCCTTGGCGTCGCGGCTGCGGGAGATCCTCGGCCTCGGGCACCGATATCGGGTGATGATCGTGGGTGCCGGTCGGCTTGCGGGAGCGTTGGTGCAGTATGCCGGCTTCTCCGCCCGTGGTTTCCAGATCGTCGCGGTGCTCGACCAGGATCCGGCCAAGGTGGGGCAGCCCCTCGGTGAGGTGACCGTGGAGCACGTGGCCCGCCTCGAGGCGATCGTGGTGCGCGAGCGGGTGGAGATCGCCATCCTGGTGACCCCGGCTGATCCCGCGCAGTCGCTGGTGGATCGCCTCGTGGCCAGCGGAGTGACCGCGATCCTCAACTTTGCGCCGGTGCAGCTGCAAGTGCCCGACGGCGTGGATGTCAAGAACGTCAACCTGGCGGTCGAACTGGAAACCCTCTCCTACGCCCTCGCGCACCGGGCGCCACGATGATCGGCATCACCCCGCACCCGGGCGGCACGCTGGCCGAGAAGGCGCTGGCCCTGATGGCGAGCGGCCCGCTCGACGCCGACGCGATCGCCACGCGGGTGCTCGGCCTGCCGGGCGCCCCTCTGGCCGTGGCCGAGCGGCTGGCGGCGGCGCTGCTCGGTGCCGATCCCCGGGTGCGCCAGCAGGCCGACGGCCGCTGGGCGCTGGTGGTCGCCGCCCAGGGCTCGCCGTTGCTCGAGGAATGTGCCTTCGCGGTGGTGGACGTGGAGACCACCGGGATGCGGCCGGGCGAGGACGACCGCATCACCGAGATCGCGGTGGTGGTGGTGCAGGGGACCCGTCGCGAACTGGTGTTCGACTCGCTGGTCAATCCCGGCCGGCCGATTCCCCAGCGGATCAGCGAGCTCACCGGGATTTCCGACGCGCTGGTGCGCGAGGCACCGGGCTTCGCCGACATCGCCGACCAGGTGGTGGCGGCGCTCGCGGGTCGGGTGTTCGTGGCGCATAACGCGCGGTTCGACTGGGGCTTCGTGGGGGCGGAGGTGCGCCGGGCGCGCGAGATGGTGCTCGACGGCCCGCGACTCTGCACGGTGCGGCTGGCACGGCGACTCTATCGCGGCGAGCCGAGTTACGGGCTCGATGCCCTGGCGCACCGGTTCGCGCTGGAGTTTCCCGCGCGCCATCGCGCGGCGGGCGACGCGCTGGTGACCGGCATGCTGCTGGAGCGCCTCGTCGCCGCGGCCCGGCAGCACGGGGCGCGGACCCTGGCCGACCTGGAGGTGCTGCACCGCACCCCGATGGCGGAGTTCCGCGGGTGAGGCCCGTCATCACCCTGCAGGTGGGCGCGCTCCGCGTGCACGCGCTGCACGCCGGAATCCAGCGGCTCGATGGTGGCGCGATGTTCGGCGTGGTGCCCAAGCCGCTCTGGTCGCGCCGCATCCCGGCCGACGAGCGCAACCGGATCACGCTGGCGATGCGGCCGCTCCTGGTGGAGCATCCCGACGGCCTGGTGCTGGTGGACACCGGGCTCGGCAACAAGGAGTCGGCGAAGTTCCTCGACATCTACGGGATCGACAACGGCGGGACGGACGGCCGCACGGCCCTGGAAGACGCCATCCGGGCGACGGGTCACGCGCCCGACGACGTCAGGGTCGTGGTCAACACCCACCTGCACTTCGATCACTGCGGGGGCAACACCTTCATCGGCGCGGACGACCCGGCGCGGCGCGTGCAGGTGGCGTTTCCCCGTGCGCGATACGTCGCCCACCGGCGGGAGCTGGAGTACGCCACCCACCCCAACGAGCGGACCCAGGCCTCGTACTTCCCGCACAACTGGGAGGCGGTCGCCGCGGCCGGCCGGCTCGACCTGCTCGACGGCCCCTCCGGCACGATCGTGCCCGGCGTGCGGGTGATGGTGACGCCTGGGCACACGCCCTGGCACTGGAGCGTGCTGCTGGAGAGCCAGGGCGAGGCGCTCTTCTTCCCGGCCGACACGATCCCCACCGCGCACCACCTGCCGTTGCCGTGGATCATGGGATACGACGTGGAGCCGCTGCGCACGCTGGAGAGCAAGCGCGCCCTCTACGCCCAGGGCACGGCGGAGGGGTGGCGGGTGGCGTTCGAGCACGACGACAACGACGCCACGGTGGGGGCGCGGCTGGTGATGGGGGAGCGGGGGGTGGAGCTGGGCGACGATCCGACTCGTTGAGTGCACGGCGTGCGAAATGACGCCCGCCTCACGCTGGCATGTCGTACGATAACGGAGGCGTAACGGGGAAACGACAGGATTCGCGTGTTGGCCACCTCAACGCACGGAGACCTGTCGCATGCCACGCCCATCCGCCGTCACCATCCTGCTTTCGGTCACCACCCTGTGCGGCCTTGGCTTCGCCGGGTCGCCACTTTCCGCGCAAGCCGACGGGCCGCGCCGGATGACCCTCCTGGGTGGAGGGGCCACCCGCGTGGGACCGTCAGGCGCCACGTCCACGGGCGGTGGGCTGATCACCGCGTTCGCCTCCGGCCTCATGTTCACCAGCATCAATGCCACTGCCTACACGGCCAATGGCAGCACGTCGATCGCCATGGACACCCAATTCGGGCTGATGCTCATCCACCGTGCAGCGCCGGGCAAGACCGCGCTCGGCCTGGCGGTGACCGGCGGACTCTACCGGTCGGTGCGCCCGGTCGGCGACCTGATGCTGACGGTGGGTGGCAGTGCGATGGTGGGGTTCGGCGCCTCGCCGATCGGGATCGTGCTTCAGGGTGCGGCCGTGATCCCGCCCGAGGGCGATCCGAGCCCACTCCTTCGCGCTGGACTCGGCATTCGGCTCTGAGCATCGAAGCGACGCGGCCGTTGCCACCCGGGACCCGGCGCCTCGCATCCGCGACGCCGACTGCCACGTGGCAACGACCGCGCCGCGGTCGAGCTAGGGCGACAGCGTGAAATTGAGGTTGATCAACCCGGTCCCTGGGGTCACGAACCCGCTGAAGTTGTCGAAGTACACGTACGATCCGGTGTAGCCGCTGCCATTGCGGTATCCCCGGAGATTCGAGTTGCTGTACAGGCGGTAGTACCCGATGCCGGTGTTCTGCTGGAACGCGGGCACCACGCACTGGCAGCGGTTCTCCGCCACGAGGCCGCCATTCACCATGATCAGCAGCGGCGTGCCGGTGGAATTGCTGAGCATGGGATGGAAGTACGGCTGGTTGCCCACCACATTGTCCACCACGAGCTGCGTGGTGCCGGTGGACGGCGCCATGGTGAAGGTGCCGCTCATCGGATCGCCCACCGGTTGGCCGCCGGACGTGGTGGCCCGGATCAGCGACCACGGCACGGTGAAGCCCGACGTGGGCTGCGGATTGGCGAAGGTCCGGCTGGTCCCCCCGTTGACGGTCTCCGGGCCACCGCCCGGGATGGTGACCGTGATCGCCAACAGCAGCCGGTTGTCCACCACGATGGTGTGCTGCGCCCCAGGCGGCGGGGGCGGTGGTTGGGGCGGCGGCGGTGGCGGGAACCCCGGCGGGGGCGGCGGCGGGAACCCCGGCGGCGGCGCGGGCGGGGGAGCCGGAGGAATCGGTGCCGCCTGCTCGCACCCTGTCGCCATCAGCGCGACGGCGGCCGCCGCGATGGCCTGGGTAAGAAGACGCCTCGGCCGGGTCATGGCCGCTGAACCGCGAGCGCCCGCTGCTGCTCAAGCACCGTCCTTCCCGAGCCCTCCTCGCGGGCTTCTCCACGGACCGCCAGCACCTCGTTCACCGGGAGGTCGAAGGAGAAGGTGGCCGTCATGGTCTGTCCGGCATTCGCGCCATTGCCGTACGCGGTGTACGACGCGCTCCCCGCGAGCCGGGACGGAGTGGCGACCGTGATGGTCACCTGTCCGTTGCCGCCCCCGGGCGCATCGAGCGTGGTCAGCGTTGCGCCACTGGGGGGGTAAATGAACCCGACGCGGAACGGCGTCGTGGTGAGCGGGTAGTTCCCCGGCTGGGTGATCCCTGTCAGGTAGAGCCCGACCCCGGTCGTGCCACTGTTTGCCGCGAAGTTGTAGTCGCGCGACGCCGTGGAGTAGGACATCCCCATGTCGACGGCAGTGAACGGCACGCCGTTCACTGTCCCTGTCAGACCATTGGCCGGCGGGGGCGGTGGTGGCGGCGGGGCCGGCGGTGGAGTCGGGTCGGTGGGCTTGTCGGAGCTGCACGCCGTGGCACCGAGGAGTGCGAAGAGCAGGAACAACGGGCGGATGGACATCCGGGCCTCCGATGTCGGTAGGATGCGAGTGGATGGGTGAAGGACCTTCCGGGGTGTGCAGCGTGCCCTGCATCCCATCCAAACGCCGGATCGTCACGCGGCCGTTATGGGGCCCGCGCCCGCGCCCCAGCCCTTGTCGCCGGGCGTTAGATTCGCGTCAAATGCCTCCGGCCCCGAGCACCCCTGCTTCGTTCCGCCTCCAGACCCTTGGGAGTGCGGGACTCCATGTCGAGGGCACCGACGCGCCTGTCCTCGGCCCCGGCAAGCCGCTCGCCGTGCTCATCTACCTCGCACTCGCGCCTGGCCGCCGCGCGTCGCGCGAGTCGCTGCTCGATCTCTGCTGGGCCGACCTCGATCCGGCGAGGGGGCGGCCGGCCCTGCGCCAGGCGCTCTTCCACCTCCGCCGGCTGCTCGGCGAGGGCGCGATCACCGGCTCCGAGGAGTTGGTCCTCGCCCTTCCGATCCCCGTCGATCGCGATCACTTCCTTGACGCGGTGCATCGCGACGCACTCGAGGAGGCGGTGGCGCGCTACACCGGCCCCTTTCTCGTGGACTTCGGGATTCCGGGGGGCGCCGCGTTCGAGCACTGGGCCGACCTGGAGCGCGACCGGCTCGAGTCCCTGTTCCGGCGGAGTGCGGAGCTGGTGGTGCGCCGCGAGCTGAATCGGTCGGCGTGGCGCCCGGCCCGGCGCGTGGCCGAACGGCTGCGCGCGCTGCAGCCCGAGCCCGAGGCGAATTGGCGTCTCGTCCTCGAGTGTGCACTCGCGAGCGGTGACCCGCTCGCCATCGCCGTCGAGGCCGACGCCCTCGAGCGGCATGCCACGGCGGGGGAGCGCCTGCCGGAGCCCGCATCGCGCGCGCTGCTCGCGACCGCCAGGCGGGCGCCGCTCGCGGAGGAGGAGGTCGCTCCCCCGGGCCAACTCGTGGCGGGGCTCACCGGCCGTGGCCGCGAGTTCGCCGCGATCACGGCGGCCTGGGCGCAGGCCAGGCGTGGGCCTGCGCGCCACATCCACATCGTCGCCCCGGCCGGACTCGGCAAGAGTCGGCTGTTGCAGGAAATCGCGGGACGATTGCGGGCCAGCGGCGACCGTGTGCTGATGGTCACCGCCGTGGCAGGCGACCGCGACATCACCTACGCCTTCCTCGGCGAGATGATCGCCCACCTGGCTGCACTGCCCGGCGCGATCGGGGTGGCTCCCGACTCTGCGGCAGCGCTGGTGGCGATCAATCCCGCCCTCTCGTCTCGCTTCAGCGTGCAGCCCGATGCCACGGCGGGAGAGGAAGCGCTCCGCCGACGGACCCACGCCGTGCACGACCTTCTGCAGGCCGTGTGCGCCGAGCAGCCGGTCGCCCTCCTGATCGACGACGCCCACTGGATCGACCCGTCATCGCTCCGGGTGATCGAGGCGTTCTGCGACCGGCTCGGCTCGCAGCCCTGCCTCTGCGTGACCGCCGCGCGGCCGGAGTGCGCGTTGGTCCGAGCCGCCACGGTCGAGATCCACCTCGAACCGCTCTCCGTGGCCGAGACCGGTGAGCTGATCAGCGCGCTTGGTGAGCTTCCGACTGGCACGGCGTGGGCGTCCGCGCTGGGACCCTTGCTGCATCGCACCTCCCGCGGGATTCCGCTCCTCATCCTGCAGTCGCTCCGCCTCGCGCTTGACGCGCAACTCCTCACGCTCGATGCCGGTGTCTGGCGATGCGAGGATCCGGAGCGGCTCGGCGCCCTCCTCGGCGAAGGGGAGGCGATCCGCCACCGGATCGCCTCGCTGCCGGCCGCACCCAGCCGCATTCTCGTCGCGCTCGCCGTGGTCGGCACGCCCGTGAGTGTCCGCGAGGTGAGCCACGATTGTGGACTGGCTGGCGATCATGTGCAGCCCGAGCTGGATCTCCTGGAGCGCATGGGACTGGTGCGACGCACGTCGGAGGGATGGGCGACGGTGCACGACGAGGTGGCGGCGGTGGCTTGCGACCTCGCGTCGGCCGACTGGCTCCGCGACCTCCGGCACCGGATCGGGGTGCGCCTCGTCACCTCGCGTTCCGACGATCCGCAACGCGCGCTGCGGGGCTGCCGTCACCTCTTCGAGGCGGGAGATCGGGCGGTGCTCGGTGCCTCCTTCCGGCAGCTGGTCCGAGGCGCCCGCGCCCGGGGAGACCGCCGTCCCCTTGACGACCTGGCAGGGGATGTGACGGGGGCAGGGGGCTCGAGGGCGCGGGACGCGGAACTGGTTGCAGCGATTCCGTGGCACTGGCGCCTGGGCTTGTGGAGCTCGGGCCGACTCGCCGCGGGGATTGCCCTGCTCGCCGCAGGGCTGTTCGGGACGACGGCAGCGGTCGCGTGGCGATCGGCGCGAGCGCACAACCTGCCGACGCTCTGGTACCTCGAAGCCGACCAAGGGGCATCCCGGATCGCGGTTGATCCTGCGATCCTGACCGACCAGGGCGGCATCCTCGAGACCCGGGCGGATCGCAGTGTACTCGAGGCAGCCGCGCGCGCCTTCCCGGAGTATCCGCCGATGCACTCCCCCGACGGGCTGCGCACCGTGTGGAACGTCCACGTGGGAGGTGCCGCCACGATCGACATCTGGATCAGCACCCCGGACGGCGAGCGGAACCTCACCGCCCGGGCACGCGACCAGTACGCCACCGACTGGACACCCGACGGTCGTTTCATCGTCGGTGCCTCGAATGAATGGTCCCCACCCGACCAGGGGGCGTATGACATTGCGGTGTTCGACCCGGTCACCGGCGCGGCGCGTCAAGTGACCACGGGGCCCGAGCACGACCGGCACGCCCTCGCCTCCCCTGATGGCAGCCGCATCGCCTTCATCCGGGAGTCGGGCGATCGTCCCTATGAAGTCTGCGTGGTGCCGTTTGACGGCCGTGGTGAGGCGGAGTGTCGACTCCCTCGGAACGCCGCGGCCTCTCTCCTGGTGGGGTGGACCACCCCGACGGAGCTCGTGGTGGTGCTCCTCGATGCCGGGACGAGCAACCTGGTCCGGTACGACTGGGGAACCGGCGTCGTCACACCAGTGATCGGGCCCTTCGTGGAGGCAGCGCTCCTCAGTCCCGACCGGCGCTGGGTGGCGACGCGTGCCCGGATCGCCGGGGTGCCCGGCGTGCGGGAATGGCTGGTCCCGCTCGATCGCCCGTCGGACCTGCGGGAGGTTCGCTTGCGAGCTCCGGCGGCAACGCCTACCCGGTGGTGGGAGGGGAGACCGGACACTCGCGCGATGGTGGACACGTTGACGTTTGCAGACAGCACCCGCACCCTGTTGTTGGGGGTCAGCCGGAAGCTGATGGTCCGTGCGGTGAGGGCGGACGGGGGTGATGCACCGATCTACGCACCCCTGCGCTGGAGGTCGAGCGACACGACCATTGCGACCGTGGACGCCCAGGGCGTCGTGCATCCGGTATCGGGGGGCGAGGTCACCATTGTGGCTTCGCTCGCCGGATGGCGGACGACAAGCGCCAGGTTCCGCATCGAGGGCGCCACCGACCGGCTGGTGCTGGAGGAGACGTGGGACACCTCGTGGGTGACCCGCTGGATCACCTTCGGGGATCCCCTCCCCACCACGGCCATCGGCCCTGGGGGAATCCGGGGATTCTGGAATCGTGGCGATGGAGTGTTCGAGAGCTTCGGGGTGCTCCGTCGCTCCCTGGATCCGTCCGCTGGGCTTGGCGTCGAGGTGCTCCTGTCCACACCCCTGACGCGTCCCACCTGGCTCAGGTCGCGAATCGGCCTGATGCCCTCGGCGGACACCGCCCGCCTCTTGCGTGCCCCGATGACTGGTGCCCCGGCTGGCATCGCGTCGGGGCGCGATGCGTGCGCCATCGGCTATCCGGCCACCGACGGCGGCTTCGGGCGCGCGCACCTCTCGGTAGCGGGAGGCGTCCACGCGCTGGTCCCGCTCCGGTCGCAGGAGGAGAGGCTGGCTTCAGGCGCGTGGTGGCGGCTTCGGCTCCAGCTCCTCCCCGACGGCCGGTGTGGAGTCGCGGTCGACGGCACGCCGCTCTGGCTCTCGCCGGAGCCGGCGGACATCGCGCTCGAGTACTGGCTCCGCCTCGGCGAATCGTCGGCAGATGCCCGCCTGTTGCACGGCCCGCTCACGGTCTGGGAGGGGGTCCGCACCGACATTGACTGGACCAGCGTCGCACGCGATCGGGGCCAGTAGCACGACCGATCCGACCGGGATTGAGCCACGGGCGGAGCCCGGCCCCCGCCTGGGGTGGCGTGGGGAACCCCGAGCCGATTGACTCCCGGCCGCCAGCCCACTAGACTTCCATCGTTCCAAGCGGCCGGGAGATCCGGCCCACCCCCAGCCGGCACCACGGGCAACAGGGTCCAGGAGTCATAAGCATCCAGCCCCCCGGGGCTGCGGTGCAACTCTTCGGACACCCCGCCCACCCCGGCGGGGTGTTCCGTTTGTGGCCCAGGCGAAAGGACCGACCCCACTGTCCAGTTTCGATCGCGAACGACGCGTCCGGGTGAACCGGCAGATCCGCATCTCGCCGGTGCGGGTGGTGACCGCCGAAGGCGAGCAGCTCGGCGTCCTGCCGGTCGAGGAGGCCCTTGCCGCCGCCCAGGAACGCGGTCTCGACCTCGTGGAGGTGGCCCCCATGGCGCGCCCCCCCGTGGTCAAGATCATGGACTACGGCAAGTTCAAGTTCGAGGAGGCCAAGGCCGCCCGCGCCGCCAAGAAGAAGCAGCACGTGATCCATCTCAAGGAGGTCAAGTACCGCCCCGGGATCGACGATCACGACTTCGACTTCAAGACCCGGCACGCGCGCGAGTTCCTGGGCGACGGCAACAAGGTGAAGGTGACGATGATGTTCCGCGGCCGGCAGATGGCCCACCCCGAGCTCGGCAAGGCCGTGCTCGACCGGGTGGCCACCGCCCTGGCCGACATCGGCAAGATCGAGCAGGAAGCCAAGCTCGACGGCCGCAACATGATCATGGTGCTGGCGCCCAAGTGAGCGCGAGCGGTTCAATCGGAGATCGGTGACATGCCCAAGATGAAGAACAAGCGCGCGGCGGTGAAGCGGTTCACCGTGACCGGCAGCGGCAAGATCAAGCGCGCCAAGGCCAACAAGCGCCACATCCTGACCAAGAAGGCGAAGGCTCGCAAGAACCGTCTCGGCAAGGCCGCGCTGGTGTCGTCGGCCGACTTCCGCCGCACCGCCAAGCTGCTCTCGGCCTGAGGAGAATCGATCCATGTCTCGCGTCAAGAACGGCGTGGCCCACCACGCCCGCAAGAAGAAGATCATGGCCGCGGCCAAGGGCGCCGTCGGCGCCCGGAGCAAGCGCTACAAGGCCGCCAAGGAGACCGTCGAGCGCGGCCTCGCCTATGCCTATCGCGACCGCCGCAAGAAGAAGGGCGACTTCCGCCGGCTGTGGATCACCCGCATCGGCGCCGCCGCGCGGCTCCACGAGCTGTCGTACTCGCGGATGATGGCGGGCCTCAAGAAGGCCGGCGTCGAGATCAACCGGAAGGTCCTTGCCGACCTCGCGGTGCGCGACGCGGATGCCTTCGCGAAGCTGGCCGAGGTGGCGAAGGCGCAGCAGTAGGGTCGCGTGGCGCCCGCCGCCGACCTCGCCACCCTGCGGGCCAAGCTGGAGGCCGTCGCGTCCCTCGACGCGGCGGCCCTCGCCGTGCTCGAGACCGCCGTCCTCGGCCGCAAGCAGGGCGAGCTGAGCGCCGCACTCAAGGCCGTCGCCACCCTGCCGCTCGAGGAGCGCAAGACGGCCGGCGCCGAGCTCAATGCCCTCAAGGCCGAGTTCGAGGCGGCCATCGCCGCCCGGCGCGAGGCGCTCGCCCAGGCCGCGCGCAGCGCGCGCCGCACGGCGCTCGACCTCTCCATGCCGGGCCGCGCGCAGTGGGTCGGCACGCGGCATCCCGTCACCGACGTGGTCGCCGAGATCGTGGAGATCTTCCGCGGCCTCGGCTTCGCCGTGGCACTCGGTCCCGAGGTGGAGGACGAGGAGCTCAACTTCCTCGCCCTCAACTTCCCGCCCGACCACCCGGCGATGGACCTGCACGACACCCTGTACCTGGGGACTGACGACGCCCCGCGCGGCGGGCGGCTGCTGCTCCGTACCCACACGTCGCCGGTGCAGATCCGGGTGATGCGCGACTCGCCGCCACCGCACCGGGTGGTGATCCCCGGCATGGTCTTCCGCAACGACCCGTTCGACCCCTCGCACGCCCCGGCGTTCGCCCAGATCGAGGGGCTCGCGGTGGACGAGGGGATCACCTTCGCGGACCTCAAGGCCACCCTCACCCACTTCGCGCGCCGCTTCCTCGGCGCCGACACGCGCGTGCGGTTCCGTCCGTCGTACTTCCCGTTCACGGAACCGTCGGCGGAGATGGACGTGGGCTGCACCCTCTGCGGCGGCGCCGGCTGCGGCCCCTGCAAGGGCACCGGGTGGATGGAGATCCTCGGCTGCGGCATGGTGCACGAGCAGGTGCTCCGCAACTGCGGCCTCGATCCGGAACGCTGGACCGGCTGGGCATTCGGCATGGGGCCGCAACGCATCGCGATGCAGCGCTACGGCCTGCCCGACATCCGGCTGCTCTACGGCGGGGATGTCCGCTTCCTGGCCCAGTTCCGCCGGGGTGACGGATGAACGCGTCGCGTCGCTGGCTGGAGGCCTTCCTCCGCCGGCCGCTGGACTCGCGCGACGTCGCTGCGCGGCTGGCGATGCTCGGCGCCCCGGTGGATGCCATCGAACCCGTGGGCGCCGACCTCTCGGCGTTCGTGGTGGGACTCGTCACCAGCGTGGCGCCACACCCGGATGCCGACAAGCTGCGGGTCACCACCGTGGATGACGGCACCGACGCGCTGCACACCGTGGTGTGCGGAGCACCCAACGTGACCGCCGGCCACCGCTACCCGTTCGCCCGCCTCGGCACCACGATGCCGGGTGGCCTGGTGATCGAGCGGCGCAAGATCCGCGGCCAGCCGAGCGAGGGGATGCTCTGCTCGGCGCGCGAACTCGGCCTCGGCACCGACCACGACGGCCTGCTCACGCTGGACACCGAGGCCGCACCGGGCACCCCGCTCACCGCGGTGCTCGATGCCGGCGACGAGCGCCTGGTGGTGGACGTGACCCCCAACCGGGCTGACCTGCTGGGGCACAAGGGCATCGCCCGCGAGCTGGCCGCCAGCTACGGCGTCCCGTTCCGGCTCCCCGAGATCCCGGGCCTCGCGGCGATCGACATCGCGCCACCGGCGCGGCACGGTGAGCATGCCACCGCGGGTGGCCTCCGAGTGGCGATCGAGGATGTGGCCGGCTGCGGCCGACTGCTGGTGGGCGTGCTCCGCGGCGTGCAGGTGGGTCCCTCGCCGCGCTGGCTCGCCGAGCGGCTCGAGGCGGTCGGGCTCCGCAGCATCAACAACGTGGTGGATGTCACCAACTACGTGCTGCTCGAACTCAACCAGCCGATGCACGCCTATGACGCGGCCACGCTGGCCGGCAACGCCCTGCTGGTGCGCGCCGCGCGCGTGGGCGGTGAGGCGCTGGTCACGCTCGATGGCGTGACGCGCACCGCACCGGCCGGGACGCTGCTGATCGGCGATGCGGAGCGTGCCATCGGCATCGCCGGGGTGATGGGTGGGCGGAACACCGAGGTGTCTGCCACCACGCGCGACATCGTGCTCGAATGCGCCTGGTTCGACCCGCGGCGGGTGCGCGCCGGCCGGCGCGCCGTGGGCCTCTCGACCGACGCGTCGCAGCGCTTCGAGCGCGGCACCGACCGGTGGGGTGCCGGTGATGCGTTCCGCCGCGCCGTGGCACTGCTCCAGCTCGTGGCGGGCGGCACCCTGGAGGCGGCGGTCGACCTCGTTCCCGAGACCGTCAACCCGCCGCGCATCTTCCTTCGTCCCGCGCGGGTCGCCCAGGTGCTCGGTATCGAGCTGTCGTGGGCCGAGATCGAGCGCTGCCTGGTCGCCATCGGCGCCACGGTGGTGAGCAAGCCCGACGATGCCCGGATCGCGGTGGACGTCCCCGGATGGCGTCCCGACCTGCAGTCCGAGATCGACCTGGTGGAGGAAGTGGCCCGCCTCCACGGGTACGAGCAGGTGCCCACCGAGCTGCGGCCGTTCCGGCCCGGCACCCGCGAGGACGATCCGGAATGGACGGCTGCGGAGCGGGTCCGCACCGGCATGGTCGGGCTCGGCCTCTCCGAGGTGATGACGCTGGAGATGCGCGGCGAGGGTGGTGCCGACGCCCCACGCATCCTCAATCCCCTCTCCGCCGACCACGGCGTGCTGCGCGATGCGCTGCTGCCGGCGCTGGTGGAACAGGTCGAGGCCAACTGGGCTGCGCACAACGGCCACGTGCGCCTCTTCGAGGTGGGGCGTGTCTTCGCCGCGCGCGGCGCGAACACCCGCCCGCACGAGGAGCTCCGGGTCGGGTTCGTGGTGACCGGCGCCCGGCACCCGGCGCACTGGTCGGGGCACGACGTGCCGGCCTTCGATGCGTGGGACGCCCGCTGGCTCTTCGAGCAGATGGTGGCTCTGGCGGATTCCACGGCCACGGTCCAAGTTGGGGAGGGGGGCTGGCTGGCGGCGGCCGCGGATGGCACGGTGGTGGGACACTGCGGGGAACGCGATGCCGACGCACCGGCCTGGGCCACGCCGGTGTACGGTGGCGAGGTGCGCGTGAGGCCGAGTCGCGGTGCGGTCAAGCCGTTCGTCGCCCTGCCGGCGCATCCGGCGGTGACACGGGACCTCGCCCTCCTCCTCGCCAGCGACGCCCCGGTGCGGCAGGTGCTCGAGCTGCTGGGCACCCGGGGTCGCCGGTTCGGGATGGAATCGGTGGACGTGGTCGACGAGTTCCGCGGTGCCTCGCTGCCGGCCGGTCGCCGCAGCGTGGCGGTGCGGCTGGTGTTCCGCGCCGCGGATCGCACCCTGACCGACACCGAGGTGGACCAGGCGATCGGACGCCTGGTCGGAATGCTGGAGCGGGAATGTGACGTCACCCTACGTTCGGCCTGACCTCGCCGCGCTCGGCGAGCTGGAACGGCTCCACGGCCACGTCGCCGAGGAGCTGGCGGCGTGGCGACGCCGCTGCCTCAAGGCGGAGGCCGAACTGCAGGCGGTGAAGGGGCAGGAAGGGATGGTGCCGGGCGACGAGCTGGTCCGGCTGCGGGCGCGCCTGCTCGACCTCGAGCGCGAGAACCTCGAGCTGTCCACCCGCCTGGACAAGGCCCGCGGCCTGGTGAGCGGGTTGCAGCAACGGCTGGCGTTCGTCGAGCGCGAGCCGGCAGGGGAGGGTGCGGCGTGAGCACCAGGGAATCGGTGCGCGTGACGGTGGGGGGCGAGGAGCTGGTGGTGCGCTCCGAGCTGCCCCCGGAGTACACCCGCGACGTGGCGGCGTATTATGACGCGGCCCTGCGGCGGATTCGGGCGATGAGTCCCTCGCTCGAGGCGCACAAGGCGGCGATCCTCGCCGGCCTCGCGGTGACCGACGAGCTGTTTCGATCCCGGCGCGCCGACGAGGAGGTGGCCCAGCGGGTCACCGCCCTTGCCGACGATCTCGCCCGCCTGCTGCCGCCCGCCAAGCGCGGGAAGGGGAGCGGCGCGACCGATTGACCACAACCCGGCCCCTGGGCTGGTTGGGACATAGATCGATGGACCGCTCCTTCGTTGCCGCCCTCGCTGGTGGCATCGTGCTGGGCCTCGGGCTCGGCCTCCTGCTCTGGCACCTCATCCTCTCGGCCCGCGGCCGTTCGCTCGGCGCCCTGACCCGCGCCGCCCGCGAACAGGCCGACGCCCTTCGCGCCGATGCCGAACGACACGCGACGCAGCTCCGCGCCGACGCGGAACGCCTGGCCCTGCAGCATCGCGCCGACGCCGAGCGCATGGCCCTCGAGCATCGCGAGCGCGAGGATGAACGCGCCCGGCGCGACATCGCCGCGCTCCGCGAAGAGACCCAGCGCGAGCTGCAGCAGCGTCGCACCGAGACCGACCGCGTCGAGCAGCGGCTCGGCGAGCGCGAACTGCGCCTCACCGAGCGCGAGGAGCGGCTCCGGGCCGACGAGCTGTCGGTCACCGGGCTGCGCGAGGCGCTCTCGCGGCGCGACGAGAAGGTCCGCGCGCGCGAGGCCGAGCTGGAGTCTGCCGCCGCGGGGGTGCGTCGCCGCCTGGAGGAGGTGGCGGGACTCACGGCGGAGGAGGCGGCCCGCCTGCTGCGCCAGGAGATCGAGGACGAGGCGCGCACCGCCGCGCTGGCCAACGCCCGGCAGATCCGGGAACAGGCCGAGCGCGACGCCGACCGCCAGGCCCGGCGGATCATCGCCATGGCGACCCAGCGACTCGCCGCCGAGCACACCGCCGAGACCACGGTGGCGGCCGTGGCCCTGCCCAGCGACGAGATGAAGGGCCGGATCATCGGCCGCGAGGGCCGCAACATCCGCGCGCTCGAACTGGCCACCGGGGTGGACGTGATCATCGACGACACGCCCGATACGGTGGTGGTG
>CAZNOJ010000044.1:0-19994 GCA_964574665.1 uncultured Gemmatimonadaceae bacterium | reverse complement strand
TGGTCGATCTTCGGATGCGGTGCCCCTGGCGCGGCCATTCCGGAGAGGTCGCCCTTGATGTCCGCGATGCACACCGGCACGCCCGCGGCGGAGAGCTGCTCGGCCACCAGCTGCAGGGTGCGGGTCTTGCCGGTGCCGGTGGCGCCGGCGATCAGGCCGTGGCGGTTGAGCATGGCCAGCGGCACGCGGACCAGCGGTTCCGGGTGGATCGCCCCCTGGTGCATCGGGGCGCCGAGGGTGATGGCGTCGGTAGCCGGGAAGGCGCTGCGCACCGACGCGAGAAGGGCGTCATCCATCGGGGCCTCGTGGTGAGGAAGTGCCTCGAAGCTAACGAAGCGGCCCCGGCGCGCCGTGCGCCGGGGCCGCCTGCTGCGTGCCGCGACGCGTCAGCGCTTGAAGTTGAACTGCCCGCTGGTGACCATCTTCTGCCCGGTGGCTGCGGTGCCGGGTGCGGCCTGTCCGGTGAACTGGAAGGTGCCCGCGATCCGGTCGGCGTTGAAGGTGGTGATGTCCACCACGCCGGTGCCCGGGGAGAGCACCGTCGTCCAGACCGAGGTGGTCTGCCCGACGGAGGTGCTCACCTGCCCGAACTGCCCGGCGAAGTTGGGGTTGATCGGATACTCGCCCTCGCTGTCGAGGCCGAGGATCGTGAGGGTGACCGTGGTGGTCACGCCCCCGGTCGTGTGCGCACCGGAGATGGCGAAGACATTGTTGCTGAACGACCCCTGCACAGCGAGTGCGGGCGGATCGAACGGCTGGCCGCCGACGGTGGCCTCCATGCTGTTGTTGCTGTTGCCATCGGGTCCCGTTGGGCCGTCGCTGCCGCAGGCCATCAGGACCAGGACCGTTGCCGCGGCCGCAAGCATCCGCCTCATGGGTGTGCCTCGTGTGAAGGGTTCGGGGATGGGGCCGGAGGGGCCCACTGCTCAAGTGTTTCCCCGGCCGATGGGTTCCGCAAGTCGTTATCTTGGGGCGTTCCCGGGGCGGTAGCTCAGCTGGGAGAGCACCTGCTTTGCAAGCAGGGGGTCAGGGGTTCGAGCCCCCTCCGCTCCATCGCCATTCCCACCCCACACGAGAGTCGCCTGATGCCACGCTGCACCCACCTCGCCCTCGGGGCGCTCGCCCTGGCCGTCGGCGGCTGCTCCGGCCGGCTGTCCCTCGAAGAGGCGCGCGACGCCGCGGTGATCACCGTCAACGGCGTGTCGCTCGACGGTGCCACGCTGGAACGGGTGCTGATGGCCACGCCCGAGATGGCCGGCGGCCCGACTGCCCAGAGCGCCGCCCTGGTGATCGCTGCATTCGTGGACGGCGTGGCGCTGCGCGGAGCGATGCTCCGCGGCGATTCGCTCACCGATTCGCTCGCGGTGCGGCGCGCCATCCTTCCCGATGCGATCCGCGGCAGCATCCTGGAGTTCCTGCAGCAGCGCGCCGCGGCGGCACCGCCGCCCACCGACGCCCAGGCCGACTCGCTCGGCCGCCTCGGCGGGGTGCGCGTGTTCCAGCACATCCTCTTCCGGGTGCCGGATCGCCAGGACACCGCCGCCACCAACCGGATCGTGGCCCGGGCCGGGGCGGCGCAGACCGAGGCGTCCGCGCCGGGTGCCGACTTCGCCGCGATCGCCCGCCGGCTCTCCGAGGACACCTCGACCGCACGGCTGGGGGGGCTGCTCCCGGCGATGCAGCGGCAGAACCTCCCGCCGGGGCGGCTGGCCGACGCCGCGTGGCGACTGGCCCCGGGTGAGGTCTCGATGCTGCTCTCGTCGGAGGCCGGCATCCACATCATGCGGCGCACCACCGCCGCCGAGGCGCGCGAGTCGCTCCGCGGCTGGCTGGCCCCGGTGCTGGCGCGGCAGGCCGACTCGATCTGGGTGGATTCGCTGGCCCTCGCCCGGAACCTGGCCATCGCGGAGGACGCGCCGGCCCGGCTCCGCGAGCTGGGCATCGAGCCCTACACCGGCGGGGGAGATGCCCCGTTCGCGGTGTGGCAGGGCGGCGACCTGAGCGCGGAGGAGACGCGGATGTGGGTGTCGGTGCTGCCGCTCACCGAGCGCGCCGGCATGGCGGATGCCCCCGACTCCGCGCTGGTGCTGCTGGTGGAGCAGTTCAGCGAGCGGGAACTGGTGGCCGAGGCCGCCGGGATCACCGACCCGGTGTCGGATCGCGCCTGGTCGGCACTGGTGCCACAGTACCGCGCCGCCGTCTCCGCCGTGATGGAGCAGCACCGCGACATCCTGTCGCGACCGGACAGCAACGCGGCGCTGCGCGACTACCTGGTGGCGATCTCCACGGGGGAGCGTCCCTACCGGCCACTGCCGAGCGGCCTGGGCGGCATGCTGCGACGGGACCTGGAGGTGAGCCACAACACGCGGGCGCTCGAGGCGATCGTGGCGGAGGCAGCCCGGGCCTGGGCGCTGGCCCGGGCGGATTCGACCGGGGCCGACAGCATCCCGTGAGGCGGCTCGGCTAGTTCCGGGCCTTGCGCTCGGCGTCCTGCCGGGCGCGGACGCTGAGCAACTGCTGCAGCCGGCGCCGTTCCGCCACCGGAAAGGGATGCCGGGGCGAGAGGCGCCGCCAGCCATCGGGCCCGTGTCCCACCCAGAGGACGTCGAGCACCAGCACCAGTTCGCGCGCCAGCGCGGTGAGCGGGCAGGCGAGCGCGGCCGAGCGTTCCTGGGAGAGCGTCATCTCCGCGTGGCCGCTCTTGCGATCCGCCCAACTGTGGACGCGGAGGTGCACCAGCTCCTCGTCGCGCTCGAAGCTCCACTCGTGGACGCCCGGGGCGTCCTCCAGCACCAGCGAGGCGTGGGTGTCGCCCTCCAGCAGCACGATGACGGCGCGGCAGAGGTCGCCGAGCGCGTCGGTCTCATCGGTGGCCTGCATGGCGACGCGCAGGTCGTCGGCCTCGAGGGCGATGATGGCGCGACCCGGTGTGGTGAGCGAATAGCGGAGGGAGAAGGGCATGGGTCCCGAATAGTATCGTCCCGGGGATCGCGGCGGCACAGGGGCCGCGGCGACCCGCGGGGGCCACGGGATTAGCTTCCCGGGGGGACGGACGGTCTCCGCCGTGCACGAGACCGGGTGTTCCGCCCTCCCCTTCGAGACCTCGCACCAGGACGGCTTCCGATGTCGCACGCGCTCCCGCCACTTCCCTACGCCTACAACGCGCTGGAACCGCACATCGACGAACAGACGATGCGGATCCACCACGACAAGCACCACGCGGCCTATGTCAACAACCTGAACGCCGCCCTGGAGGGGCTGGATGCCCTCGGGGGGCTGGCGGTCGAGGCATTGATCGCCGACCTGACCCAGGTGCCCGACGCCAAGCGCACCGCGGTGCGCAACAACGGCGGTGGCCACGCCAACCACGCCCTGTTCTGGGACGTGATGGCCCCCGGCGGGGCCAGCGCGCCCGACGGCGCCCTTGCGGCGGCGATCGACGAGGCCTTCGGCTCGTTCGACAGCTTCAAGGAGCAGTTCGCCAAGGCCTGCGCCACCCGCTTCGGGTCGGGGTGGGGCTGGCTGTCGGTGGGCGCCAACGGCACCCTGCTGGTCGAGAGCACGGCCAACCAGGACTCGCCGCTCATGGAGGGGCGGACGCCGATCCTCGGCTGCGATGTCTGGGAACATGCCTACTACCTGCACTACCAGAATCGCCGCCCCGACTACGTGTCGGCGTGGTGGAACGTGGTGAACTGGACCGAGGTGGCGCGCCGTTTCGCCAGCGCCTCGTGAGCGGCGGCCAGGTGCAAGTGGGCGACGTCGCCCCCGACTTCACGCTCCCGTCCACGGACGGCAGCAGCGTCACCCTGTCGAGCTACCGCGGGACCAAGAACGTGCTGGTGGCGTTCTTCCCGGCCGCGTTCACCGGCACCTGCACCCGCGAGGTGACGGAGTTCGGCGAGGAGCTGGCCCGCTACCAGGCGCGGAACACGGTGGTGCTGCCGATCAGCGTGGACCAGGTGGCCACGCTCAAGGCGATGCAGCAGTACGGGCACGTCGCGGTGGACATGCTCGCGGACGTGCGCCGCGACGTGGCGGCCGCGTACGGGGTGCTCGATGAGGCACTCTACCGCGCCAATCGGTCCTACTTCCTGGTGGACCGCGAGGGGGTGGTGCGCTGGCGGCACGTGGAGGAGAACAACGGCCAGAAGCGGGACACCGCCGAACTCATGCAGCAGATCGAGGCGCTTGGCTGACGAGGCCGGCCGGCCGCGTCGCGGCGCCGCCCCGCCACCGCTGGCCGTGGTGAGCGGCGCGGCGCGCGCCCTGGCGTGGCCCGGCCCGCCCGCGGAGCGGTTCCGGCGGCTCTGCGAGCAGCTCTGCCAGTCGCTCCCGGCGGAAGAGGTCCGGCTCCATGCCGGCCAGCGCCGCGAGGACCGGCTGGCGGCGGGCGCGGCCGATCCGGGTGCCGCGGCCTGCCTGGTGGACGTGCCCTGGGGTCCCGGGCGGCACGCGGTGCTGGAGGCGGTGGGCTCGCCCCGTGCCCCGGCGGAGTTGCGTCCGGTGCTGGAGACGGTCGCGGCGCTGCTGGGCGCGGCGATGCCGGGGATCGAGGACGGGGGTGACGACGCCGTGCTCGAGCGCGCCATCAACCGCCTCACGGTGGATTCGCTGCCGGTCGGACTCTACGTGGTGGACCGCGACTACCGCATCGTGGTGTGGAACCGCAAGCGCGAGACCGGCACCCAGGGCCTCCGCCGCGCCGACGTGCTTGGCCGGCCGGTGTTCGAGGTGCTGCACCGGCAGCCCGCCGAGGCGCTCCGCGCCGAGTTCGACCGGGTGTTCAGCACCGGGGAATTGCTCGAGAGCGAGCAGGACGTGCACGTGGGCGGCGATGCCCGCACCTACCGCACCACCCGGCTGCCGATGCGCCTCGACGGCGAGGTGGTGTCGCACGTGATGACGGTCGGCGAGGACGTCACCGAGACCCGGGCGATCCAGCTGGCCATGCACCAGACCGAGAAGCTCGCCGCGGTGGGGCAGCTTGCGGCCGGCGTGATGCACGAGATCAACAACCCGCTGGCCACGATCGGCGCCTGCGTCGCGGCGATCTCCTCGCGGCTCGGCAGCACGGCCGAACCGGTGGTGCGGGAGTACCTCGACATCATCGAGTCGGAAGTGGCCCGCTGCACCAACATCGTGGACGGGCTGCTCGACTTCTCCCGCGCGGGGCGCAGCGGGGGTGGCACCGAGCCCACCGATGTCAACGCCCTGCTCGACCGCACCCTCTACCTGCTCAAGCACCACCAGCGGTTCCGGCGGCTGGTGCTCCATCGCGACATGGCCGAATCGCTGCCCCCGGTGGAGGGCAACGCCGAGCGGCTGATCCAGGCGGTGATGGCGATCCTGCTCAACGCCGCCGATGCCACCGGGGGGCGGGGCAACGTCACCATCACGACCCGGCACGAGCCGCCCTGGGTGGTGGTGGAGCTGGGCGATGACGGACCGGGGATCCCCCCCGACGTGCTGCCCAAGATCTTCGAGCCCTTCTACACCACCAAGGGGCCACGCCGCGGCACGGGGCTGGGCCTGGCGATCTGCTACGGGATCGTGTCCGACCACCAGGGACGCCTCGAGGTGCGCAGCGAGCCGGGCCACACCGTGTTCCGGATCGCGCTGCCCACGGTGCGGGGCGGGGGGCGCGCGTGAAGATCCTGGTGGTGGAGGATGACCGCACGGTGGGCCAGTACGTCAAGCGCGGGCTCGAGGAGGCCCAGTACCTGGCCGACTGGGCGATGGACGGCAGCCAGGCGCTGGCGATGCTCCAGTCCGCGGCGTATGACCTGGTGGTGCTCGACCTCCGGCTGCCCGGGCTCACCGGCCTCGAGGTGCTTCGCACCCTGCGCGACCGGGGCCATGCGATGCCGGTGCTGGTGCTCACCGCGCAGGATGGCGTCGAGTTCAAGGTGGACGCCCTGCGAAGCGGGGCCGACGACTATGTCACCAAGCCCTTCGCGTTCGAGGAACTGCTGGCGCGGGTGGAGGCGCTGTCGCGCCGGCCCCGGCAGCTGCCGGCACGGGTGCTGGCGGTGGACGACCTCGAGCTCGACCTCGACGCGCGCGAGGTGCGCCGCGCCGGCCGGCCGATCGAGCTCACCCCCAAGGAATACCTGGTGCTCGAGTACCTGATGCGCCACGCGGGCCGCGTGATGTCGCGCACCCTGATCACCGAGTATGCCTGGGACTATCACTTCGATCCCGGCACCAACATCGTGGACGTGGTGATCAACCGGCTGCGCAAGAAGATCGACGCCGGCTTTCCCCGCAAGCTGGTGCACACGGTGCGCGGCGTGGGCTACGTCGTGAAGGCCTGACGTGCAGTCGATCCGCTGGCGGCTCACCGTGTTCTACGGGGTGGCCCTCACGGCCACCGTGGCGGTGTTCGCGGCGGTGCTGTACGTGGAGCGCCGGAGCGCCCTCGGGCGGGATGCCGACCGCGAGGTCACCGGGCGGCTCGCGCTCGAGGTGGAGGTGGTCAAGCGGTACATCGAGAACAACGCGCGCACCCTCCCCAACCTGGTGGTGGAGCAGCCGGTGCTCGGCGACCCGCGGGCGGTGACGCGGGTGCTGGCGACCGAGATCCGCGCCTACCTCGACGGCCTGCGCGACAACGTGTTCGTGATGGACCTCGGTGGGCGGCTGCTCTACGTGTCGCTGGAAGCGGGCGGGCTCGACGCCCCGGCGCTCAGCCGGGTGCGCCAGACCATGCTGCGGCAGCCGATCGTGCCGCGCGGGGGCCGGCTGCAGCTCGACAGCGTGGGGACCTCGCACCACTTCCTGCTCGACACGCTGGGCGGTCCGGCGCGCGACGAGCTGCGGGCGCTGCTGGTGATCGGCAAGGCGGAGCCCGACCTCGAAGGTGCGCGGCAGATGCTGGTGCTGATGCTGGTGGTCTCGCCCCTCATCCTGGTGGGGTCCGGGCTGCTCGGCTACTGGCTCGGCGCGCGGGCGCTGGCGCCGCTGGAGTCGCTGATCCAGGAGGTGGAGGCGATCCAGGACGGCCGCTCGCTGCACCGGCGGCTCGCGGTGCCGGCCGGCAACGACGAGCTGGCCCGCCTGGGCGCCACCCTCAACGCGATGCTGGGACGGGTGGAGCGCTCGTTCGTGGCGCTGCGGCGCTTCACGGCCGACGCGTCGCACGAGCTCAAGACGCCGCTCATGGTGCTGCGCGCCGGGGTGGAGCGTTCGCTCACCCATCCCGACACGCCGGGCGAGGTGGTGCAGAGCCTCGACGAGACCCTCCGCCAGATCAACGAGATGACCGAGCTGGTGACCAACCTGCTCACCCTGGCCCGCGCCGACGAGGGCCGCGCCGCGCTGGTGCTGCTCGAGGCCGACCTCAAGACCCTGGTGGCCGAGGCCGGCGAGACGGCGGAGATCCTGGGCGAGGAGCACGGGGTGGTGGTGACCGTGTCGCTGCCGTCGCGACCGGTGCTGGCCAGCGTGGAGCCGGGCCGGGTGCGGCAGATGCTGATGAACCTGATCACCAACGCGATCAAGTACACCCCGCGGGGCGGGGCGGTCGAGCTCACCCTCCACCGGGAGGACGTGGAGGCGGTGATCCAGGTCCGCGACACCGGGATCGGGATCGCCCCGGGCGACCTGCCGCACGTCTTCGAGCGGTTCTGGCGGGCCGACCCCGCCCGGTCGCGCACCGGCGAGCGGCCCGGCGTCGGGCTGGGGCTGGCCATCGTCAAGTGGGTGGTGGATGCGCACGGGGGCGCGATCACGGTGCAGTCGCGGCCGGGGCGGGGGACCACCTTCCGGGTCACCCTGCCGCTCCGGCCCGAGGAGCCCGGGCCCGTGGAGCCGGAGGGCGGCTGAGCAGGACTCATCATCGAATTGTCATCGAACTGTCATTCGGCGGTGAGCCCGATGCGAAGTCCCGGCTGCAGATTGATCGCCGAAGGTGGAGGTCCGCCCTCTTTGGTGGAGGTGGTCCATGTTCGAGAACCTGATCGAATCGAAGCCCAGGAAGCAGAAGACGGTGGGACAGACCGCCCTGTCGGTGGTCATCCACATCGCCCTGCTGATTGGCGCGGTGAAGGCGACGCAGGGCGCCGCGGAGGCGGTGGCCGAGCGCAACGAGCGGCCCATCGAGTTCGTGGTGAACACGCCCCCGCCGCCGCCCCCGCCGCCGCAGGAGATTCCGCCTGACGCGGTGGTGACGGCCAATCCCCCGCCGCAGGGGTTCCAGACGATCGTGCCCCCGCGCGACCTGCCGACCGAGATTCCCCCGGTCGACCTCAACCAGAAGTTCGACGCCCGGGACTTCTCCGGGCGCGGGGTGGCGGGTGGCGTGGCGACGGGCGTGATCGGCGGCACCGGCCCGGTGATCACCGACGCGATCATCGACGGCGGCCAGACCTACACGCAGGACGAGGTGGACGAGCCGGTCCAGATGACCAGCGGCCCCGGCTTGCGGTATCCCGAGGCGATGCGGACCATCGGCATCGACGGGGTGGTGCAACTGCGCTACGTGGTGGGGACCAACGGCCGGGTGGAGGCCGGGTCGATCACCGTGGTGAGCTCCACGAACAAGGCGTTCGAGAACGCGGCCATCGAGACGGTCCGGCAGTCGCGGTATTCGCCGGCCAAGATGCGGGGGTCGCCCGTGCGGCAGCTGGTGCAGCAGACGTTCCGCTTCTCCCTCACGGGGTGACCCGCGCCGCGTGCGCGGGCATCCCCTGAACCATCACCTGGAAAGGCCGTACCCCGATGAATACCGACCTGCTCAGTCTCTGGAACCATTCCGGCGCGTTCGCCAAGGGCATCATCATCGTGCTGGCGCTGATGTCGGTCTACTCGCTCACCATCACCATCCAGAAGTTGATCAAGGTGAAGAAGAGCGAGGCCGCCACGCGCAAGTTCGCGCCGCAGTTCTCGCGCGCGATCCAGGAAGAGAACCTCGACCAGGCGATCGCGCTGGCCGAGAAGAACAAGGTGTCGCACGTGGCCAAGGTGCTGGGCGGCGCCCTCTCCGAGGTGAAGCCGCTGCTGCGGGACCGCGCCACGATCACGGCCGCCGACATCAACTCGGCCGAGCGCGCGGTGGAACGGCAGATGATGATCACCCTGGCCGAGTTCAAGCGCGGCTCGGGCGTGCTGGGCACCGTGGGCGCCACGGCGCCGTTCGTGGGGCTGCTCGGCACCACGATGGGCATCGTGAACTCGTTCGAGGCGATGGCCTCGGGCGGCGGTGCGGCGGGCGGCCTCTCGGGCATCATGGCGGGCATCGCCGAGGCGCTGATCACGACCGCGTTCGGCCTGCTGGTGGCGATCCCGGCGGTGTGGGCCTTCAACTACTTCACCACCAAGACCGACAACCTGGTGGTCGAGATGACCTACACCTCCAAGGAGCTGATCGACTACCTGATCAAGTCCGTGGGGAGCGAGTTCGGCCGCTCGATCTTCACCAAGGAGTTCCAGGCCCAGAAGGCGGTGAGCGGCAGTGGCCATATCCACGGGTAAGTCCGGCGGCGTCAACGCCGAGATCAACGTCACGCCGATGATCGACGTGATGCTGGTGCTGCTGATCATCTTCATGGTGGTCACGCCGCTGATCTCGGCGGGGTTCACCGCGGTGATGCCGAAGGGTGCCAACGCCGAGGTGCAGGCCGAGGAGGACAACGAGGTGACGCTCGGCCTGGACAACCAGGGGGCCTATTTCCTGAACGGCTCGCCCGCCGACCCGGCGACCCTGGAGCAGCAGCTCACCGCCATCTTCGCCGGGCGGGAGACCGACAAGCGGCTGCACTTCAAGGCCGACGCCGGCCTGCCGTACTCCAAGATCCAGGAGGCGGTGGAGATGGGCCGCCGGTCCGGGGCCGCCGTGCTGGTGGCCGTCATCGACCGCCAGGGCGGGATCCTCGGCGAAGAAGGGGAGGAGTGACCGATGGCGATGGCCACCTCCGGCAGTGACGGCGGCGTCAATTCCGACATCAACGTCACCCCGATGATCGACGTGCTGCTTGTGCTGCTGATCATCTTCATGGTCGTCAATGCCATGAGCAGGACCGTCACCGAGATCCAGATCCCTCCCAAGGAGACCGCCGCGTCGGCCTCCCAGGAGAGCGCCCAGATCGTGCTGGAGCTGACGGCGGACGGGCAGTACAGCATCAATGCCCAGGCGCCGTTCCCGAAGGACCAGCTCGACGGGCAGATCCACCAGATCTACGACAACCGCCCGGCCAAGCTGATCTTCGTGAAGCCGGCAGGGACCCGCACCTATGGCGAAGTCATCGAGGCGATCGACATCGTCCGGGGAGCCGGGGTCGCGGTGGTGGGGTTCACACCGGTCGAGGCCAACTGAGTCCGGCTTGACTGGCGCCCGGTCGGTCGAGAGCGCGGACGTCCCCCCCGGGGGCGTCCGCGTTCGCGCGTCACTGCCCATCGACGGGCGGCGGGCGCGGTGGGCGGCCCCGCTCTCGCTGCTGCTCCACCTGCTGGTGCTCGCGCTGGCGGTACGGGTCGGCCTCCAGGAGGCGGTCGAGCGGGGGAATCCGCTCTTCAACCTCGACCAGCTCCCGGGTGGCGGGGGCGGCGGCGGGACCGGCGGCTCCGGGTTCGTCACCATCCTGCCGCCTCCCCCCCCACCGCCGCCCGCGGTCACCGAGGTGGCGCCCACCGTGGTGCCGACCGAGATCCCGCCCGTCGAGGCGGAGCCGGTGGTGGATCCCGCGCCGGTGCCGCCGCCGCCCGCGCCCACGCCGCCCGCCGGCAATCCGGGCGGCACCCAGGGGACGGGTGGCGGGAGCGGCGGGGGCGAGGGCACCGGGACCGGTCCCGGTCAGGGGAGCGGGGTGGGGCCGGGGAGTGGCGGCGGCAGCGGGGGCGGCACCGGTGGCGGAGGCCAGCGCGGCCGCCCGCCGGAGTCCCGCGCGCTGATCCTCCCCCCGATCGACAACATCCCTCGGGCGTTGCGCGGTCGCAGCGTGGAGGTGACCTTCCACATCGACGCCACCGGCGTCGTCACCGCTCTCGAAGTCGTCCCACCGATTGCCGATCGCGGGTACGCCCGCAAGTTCGACGAAGCGATGCGTGGTTACCGATTCCGGCCCGCCCGGGACGCAGACGATCGCGCCGTGGCTGGCATCCTCGTGATGACCGTCAACTTTCCCGAGCGCTGATGGGACTCTTCCAGACCAAGCCGATCCAGGCGGACACCGAGCGCGGGCTGGTCCGCTCCCTGGGCGCCGGCGACCTGATCTTCCTCGGCATCGGGGCGGTGATCGGGGCCGGCATCTTCGCGTCGCTCGGCACCGCCGCCGCCGGCGAATACGGCCCCAACGGCGAGATGATCCGGGCCGGGGCCGGCCCCGCGCTGGTGTTCTCCTTCGTTTTGCTGGGCCTGGTGTGCGGCCTTGCGGCGCTCTGCTACTCGGAACTGGCGGCCATGATCCCGCAGGCGGGATCTGCCTACGCCTACACCTACGCCACGCTGGGCGAGCTGGCGGCGTGGGTGATCGGTTGGGCGCTGGTGCTGGAGTACGCCGTGGGCAACGTGGCGGTGGCCGTGGCGTGGAGCGGCTACTTCTCCTCGATGCTCTCGGGGTGGGGGATCCACCTCCCCGACTGGCTGTCCCACGGCTACTACCAGGTGATGATGTCGGGGAACCCGGCCGTGCGGGCGATCGCCGACACCGCGCCGCACCTGGGGCCGGTGCCGGTGCTGCTCAACCTGCCGGCGTTCGCGGTGACCGCGGCGATCACCGCGGTGCTGCTGATGGGCGTGCGCGAGAGCGTGCGCGCGAACGCCGTCATGGTGGTGATCAAGCTGCTGGTGCTGGGGCTGTTCGTGGTGGTGGGCGCCATGCACATCAATCCCGACAACTACACGCCGTTCGCGCCGAACGGCTGGCGCGGGATCCACCAGGGCGCGGCCATCGTGTTCTTCGCCTATATCGGCTTCGACGCGATCTCCACCGCGGCCGAAGAGACCAGGAACCCGCAGCGCAACCTGCCGCTCGGCATCCTCGGCGGGCTCGGCGTCTGCACCCTGATCTACGTGATCGTGGGACTGGTGGCCACCGGCATCGTGCCGTACAGCGAGCTCGCCTCGGCCGACCCGCTCGCCCGGGCGCTCACGCTGGCGGGGCTCCCCACCGCGAGCTGGATCGTCGCCGCCGGGGCGGTGGTGTCCATGACCGCCGTGCTGCTGGTGTTCCAGTACGGCCAGACGCGGATCTTCTTCGGGATGGCCAAGGACGGGCTGCTCCCGAAGTGGGCCACCAAGATCCACCCGACGCGGCGGATTCCCCACGTGAGCACCATCCTGATCGGGGTGCTGGTGGGGCTGGCGTCCCTGGTCGCCGAGGAGAACATCATCTATGACCTGGTCAACATCGGCACGCTGGCGGCGTTCTTCCTGGTCTGCATCGGGGTGATGGTGCTGCGGTACAAGGATCCCACCCGACACCGCCCCTTCAAGGTGCCGTTCGTGTACGTGGTGGGGACACTCGGCGCACTGGCCTGCCTCTACACCATCAAGGGGCTGCCCTCCCGGGCGTGGTACACCTTCGGGATCTGGATGGCGATCGGGCTGGTGCTGTACTTCTCGTACGGGTACCGGCACTCGGTGCTGCGCACGGGGAAGCAGGTCGAGGCGGAGGATTGGGGCTGAACAGAGAACTGAGGACGGAGAACTGAGGGCGGAGGTTTGGCACGGAAGTATCCGCCCTCCGCCCTCCGCTCTCTGTTCTCCGTTCTCTGTTCTCTGTTCTCTGTTCTCAGTTAAGTCCCAGCAACCGCACCCGGCTTCCCGCCCGGTCCACTCGCTCGATCGCCGCCTGCAGCACGCGATCGGTGGCGATCCGCTCGGCGAACGCCGCCGAATCGCCGGCGACCAGGCCGGCCACCTGCGACACCAGCAGCCGGTCAATCACCTCCGCGGCGTTGTCGAAGTCCTGCCGGGCCATCAGCAGGTCCGTGGCTTCCGCCACGGCATAGATCGAGTCGCGCCAGGCGGCGTCGCCGAGGGCTGCGAGGCCGCCGCGCCCGGCCACCCGGCGGGCGACCTCGAACACGGCGTCCTGGAGGTCGAGGGCGCGGTTGCCGATGGCGCGTGCGAGCACGCGCTCGGCGGTGGTGACCGTGTCCTGGCGCACCTCGAGGTCGGGCGTGACACCACCCCCACCGAGGATCGTCCGGCCCGATGCGGAGCGGTAGCGGGGCCGGTCGGGTCCGGTCATGGTGTCCTCCACGAAGCGGCCATCGCCCATGCCGACATGCTCCGCCTGGATGCTGCGGCCGCTCGGGGTGTACCACTTGCCGGTGGTGAGCCGCACCGCCCAGCCGTTCTCCAGCGTCACCTGCGTCTGCACCAGTCCCTTGCCGAAGGTGCGGGTGCCGATCACCAGGGCGCGATCCTGGTCCTGGAGCGAGCCGGCCACGATCTCCGAAGCAGACGCGGAGCCGCCGTCCACCAGCACCGCGATCGGGGCGTCGGCGATCAAGGGCCGCTCCTCCGCGCGGTACACCTCCGGATCCTTGCCGCGATGCTTGACGCGGGCGATCTCCTGCCCGGCCTCGAGGAAGAGCCCGGCCATCCGCAGCGACTGGTAGAGGTCCCCGCCGCCGTTGCCGCGCAGGTCGAGGATGAAGCCCTTGGCCCCCTGGCGCTCGAGCCCGAGCACGGCGCGCGCCACGTCGGCCGCCGAGACGTCGTTGAACCGGGTGATGGGGATGTAGCCCACCTGCCGGTCGAGCATCACCGTGTAGGGCACCGCGGGCACGCGCACCACGGCGCGGCGCACGGTGGCCACGATCGGCTGGGCCACGCCCGCCCGCTGCACGGTCACCTGCACATCGGTGTTGGGCTCGCCGAGGAGGAGGCGGGTCACCGAGTCGGATTCCCAGCCGACCACCGAGGTGGGGCCCACCGCGACGATCCGGTCGCCGGCGCGCAGTCCGGCGCGGTACGCCGGTGAGGTCGGGAAGACCCGGAAGGCCGTCACCTTGCCGCGATGGGAGCGGATCGTCATCCCGGTGCCGGCGTAGCGGTTGCCGATCGAGTTGCGGTCGAACGACGCCCGCTGTTCCGGCGACAGCACGTCGGCATAGGGGTCGTTGAGCTGGGAGACGAGCCCCCGCGCCGCCAGTTCGTAGAGCTCGTGGTCGGGGAGGGAATCCACCGAGGTCTCGGCCACGAGGCGGAAGACCTGGTTGAAGAGGTCGAGCGACTCGCGGGTGCGGGTGCTGCCCAGCAGGAACCCTCCCAGGGCCACCGGGAGGAACAGGGCCATCAAGGCGAACAGGCGACGACGGGGCACGGCGACTTCCGGGGTCAGGGGAGGGGGGTGCGACGCGACTTCAGGATGATACGCAAACCGGCTCGCGGTCGTGTCAGGCCCGGGACTGGAGACGCGCGGCCAGGGCCGGGCCCCCACGGCAGGGGTCCACCGCCGCGAGCCGCACCTCGGCAGAGTATCGGTCAACCAGGTTCCGGGCGACCCGTTCCCGGAGCGCCCGTCCCGGGGCGAGGAGGCCGCCGCTCAGCGCCACGGGGAGGGGGCCGGCCCCCACGGCGTGGGCCAGCTTGCCGAGCAGTTCGACGGCCTGGGTCACGATCTCGGCCGCCACCGGGTCGCCGCGATCGGCGGTGTCCACCACGACGGGACCCAGCGCGGCCACGTTCGCGGTGGTGGCCGCGGTGCTCCAGCGCACGAGGCCCGCGATCCCCTGGACCTTGGCGGCCGCACAGAGCGCCTCGGTGAGGTGAGTGCTGGGGCCGATGCGGTCGTGCATTGCCCCCACCGCCTCCAGGGCACGTTGTCCGAGCCAGTGGGCGGAGCCCTGGTCGCCGAGGCGCCAGCCGAGTCCACCGGCGCGCTGGCTCCGGCCGGTGGCGTCCACACTGATCGCGATGCTCCCCGTGCCGGCGATGAGCAGCACGCCCGGACCGCCTCCGAAGGCCGCCGCGCGGGCCAGCTCCGCATCCGTGGTGGCGAGCACCTTCCACGCGAGGCGCTCGGCATCGAGCGCGCGCTCGAGTTCGGTGCGCTCGGCCTCGCGGCCGGCACCGGAGGCACCCACCACGAAGGCATCGGCTCGGGCCAGGCCGGCCCGCGAGAGGAGGGGGCGTGCCAGCGCGGCGAGGCGACCCGCCACTGCGGCGCCCTGTCCCGCGCGCATCGGGCCGCCGGGACCCTCGGCGCGTGCGGCCTCCTCGTCGCCCAGGTAGAGGACCACGCGTACCGACGTACCGCCCAGGTCGGCACTCAGCACGTTCACGAGGTGGGACCCCTGCGGCGGAGCGCGGAGAGCCAGGCCACGCCGATGGTGATCGCGGTGCCCATCGGCACATACCAGGGCCAGGCGAGGGCGCCCAGCGGGGCAAGGAGCTCGAGCCCGCCGGCGGCGAGGCGCCGCGCGAAGATGGTCAGCATCATCACCACGACGGTGGCGACCGCGCCGGTGATCACGTCGCGACCGGCGATGCGCGACCCGGCGCCGCTCAGGATGTAGGTGCCGAGGAGGGCGCCGTACGTGACCGACGCGACCGAGAGGGCAAGGACCACGACGGGCGTGTCGTTGCCCGAGGCGAAGGCGTGGAAGCCGAGCGCCCCGAGCACCAGGGCCACGCCCCACGCCAGCGAGATGAGCCGTCCCACCCGCAGGAGGCGGACCGGGTCGCGTTCACCGGTGAGCGAGGCGTACCAGTCGTGGGTCAGCGAGGAGGCCAGTGCGTTGATGGATGACGACAGCGTGCTCATCGCGGCGGCCAGGATCCCGGCGATGACGAGGCCCGACAGCCCGGACGGGAACTGCTCGATCACGAAGCGGGAGAAGACCTGGTCGCCCGCCATGTCGTCGGGAGCGCGACCGGCCGCCCAGATCAGGGTGCCCACCAGCAGGAAGAGGAGGAACTGCGCGATGACCAGCACGCCCGAGCCGATGAGGGCGCGACGCGCGTCGCCGAGGCTGCGAGTGGCGAGCAGGCGCTGCACGATGAGGTGATCGGTGCCGTGGGAGGCCGCCGAGAGCATCGCCCCACCCAGCACGCCGCCCAGGAAGGTGTAGGGAATGGTGAGCGAGGGGGTGAAGTCGAGGATGCGCAGCTTGCCGGCCTCGCCGGCCACGGCGAAGGCGGGACCGAACCCGCCGGCCATCTCGGCTGCCAGGAAGAGCGCCACCACGCCGCCGGCGAGGTAGATCGCGAGCTGCACCACATCGGCCCAGATCACGGCCTTGATGCCGCCGACGTAGGTGTAGCCGAGGGTCACGACGCCCATCCCGGCGATCGCCGCGGGAACGCTCCAGCCCGTGAGCAGGGCAAGCGGGATGGCGCCCGCGAAGATGCGCACCGAGTCGCCCAGGAAGCGGGTGACCAGGAAGACCAGCGACAGGATGCGGCGGGTGCCGACGCCGAAGCGGGCCTCGAGTCGCTGGTACGCCGTCTCCTGCTCGCCGCGGAAGTAGCCGGGGAGGAGCCAGGCCGCCACGGCGATCCGTCCCACCAGGTAGCCGATCGGGAGCTGCAGGAAGGTGAGGTCCCCCCTGGCGCCGATCCCCGGGGTCGAGATGACGGTGAGGGCCGAGGTCTCGGTGGCGACGATGGACAGCAGGACGCCCCAGGCCGGGAGGTCCCGTGCCCCGAGGAAGTAGTCGCTGCTCGAGCGCTGGGAGCGCGAGGCCCACATGCCCACGCCCAGCATGGCGAGGAAGTACAGGGCGATGACCGCGAGGTCGAGGGATGCCAAGGTCAGTCTCGAGTCGTGAGTCGTGGGTCGTGAAAGGGGGCGCTGCCGACGGGACTCGCCCTGTGGGACGGCCAATAATACGAAGGGCGCCTCGACGGCGCCCCTCTCACTGCTCAGGACTCAGGTCTCGCTTCTATGCCGCAAACGAGCTCCCGCAGCCGCAGCCCCCGGTGGAGTTCGGGTTGTTGAAGGTGAAGCCGCTGCCCTGCATGGAGCTCACGTAGTCGATGGTGACGCCGTTGAGGTACTGCATCGAGAAGGCGTCGAGGAAGACGCGCACCCCGGCGATCGAGGCGGTGAGGTCGTCGTCGGCCGGCTGGTCCTCGATGTTGAGCGAGTACTTGAAGCCGGAGCAGCCGCCGGGGAGCACGGAGATCCGCAGTCCCGCGGTGGCCTGCGGCACGTCGTCGGCCGCGAGGAACTTGCGCACCTCGCCGGCGGCGGTGTCGGTGAGGGTGAGGACGAACCCCTCGGGGAGGGCGGTCTCGGTGGTGGCGTCCATGGGTCCTCCTGGTGACGGTCTGGCAACTCCGAGGAATTTCGTCGGGATGGCACCCGGAATCAAGCGGCCGCTGGAGCGGGCGTAGATTGGGGGGGAGACTCCTTCCGGACGGGGCTCGATGAACCCTCTGCGTCGCCTGCGGGCAGTGGCCGTCCTTTCCCTCGTGTCCGGGATAGGCTGGGCGCTGGCTGGTGCGGTGATCGTGAGCTTCTGGACCGTGGTCCAGGGCGGCACCCCTCAGCTCCGGAACCTGCTCTATGGTTGTGGTGTCTTCGGGTTCGTCGGTCTCCTCTCCGGTGTGGGTTACGCCCTCATGCTCGTTCTGGTTCCCGCCCGTGACGGTGCCGAGAGGTACACCCTGCCTCGTGCGGCGATCTTCGGGCTTGTCTCCGGGCTCACCGTGCTGGCGGGACTTGAACTCACCGTGATGCGGGGCGGCCCCGTGCTGCCAGTGGCCGCGTGGTTCGGCGGCGTCGGTGCACTGGTGGGCGCGGTCATCCACCGCGTCGCGAGCCGTGGGCAGATTGCCGCCGCCGAGCAACCGAAACTGCTGACCTGATTCCGTCCAATGCCAGGACCTCCCGTGCATCGTCGCCCATTCCTCAAGGCCGCCGGTTCCGCCCTCGCCGCCGCGACGCTTGGCCGCACTGGGCGCCTTGCCGCCGCCCCACGCCGCGCGGAGCCCTGGTCGTTCGTGCTCCTTCCCGACACCCAGTGTTACACCGAGTCATTCCCCGAGGTGTTCCTGGCGCAGACCGAGTGGATCGCGCGCCAGCAGCGCCTGCGCAACATCCAGTTCGCCCTCCAGCTCGGCGACATCACCAACAACAACGTGCACCCGGAGTGGATCAATGCCCGGCGCGCGGTGGACCTGCTGCGCCAGGCGGCGGTGCCCCACCTGCTGGTGCCCGGCAACCACGACATCGGGCCGTGGGGGAACGCGACGGATCGCACGTCCCACTTCAGCGACTACTTCATCCAGCGCAACGCACGGGTGGCCGGTGAATCGGAGAACGCCTTCCTGCGCGTCGCCGTGGGCGAGGTGAAGTGGCTGATCGTGGGACTCGAATTCGGCCCGCGCGATGCGGTGGTGGAGTGGGCCAACGACGTGGTGGCGCGGCACCCGGATCATCACGCCATCCTCATCACCCACGCCTACCTCTATGCCGACGGCAGCCGCTACGACTGGGCCGGCAAGGGCCGCGCGCAGGACTGGAACCCCAACGGCTACGGAGTCGCCACCCGCGCCGAGCAGGCGCCACACGGGGTCAACGACGGCGAAGCCCTCTGGCAGAAGCTGGTGAGCCGGCACCGCCAGTTCGCCTTCACCTTCAACGGCCACGTGCTCCACGACGGCATCGGCCATCTGGCGTCGCGCGGCGCCGGCGCCACCGTGCACCAGATGCTGGTCAACTACCAGTGCGGCGTGGTCCCCGACCGCCGGAAGGGCGGCGGCGGCTTCCTGCGCCTGGTGGAAGTGGCCGCCGACGGCCGCACGCTCACGGTCCGCGACTACTCGCCGTACTACGACGAGTGGCTCACCGACCCCGACCGGCGATTCACGATCACGATGGACCGGAACGTCAACGCCCCGCCGGAGGGATAGCAGGCGACGGGCCACAGGCGACAGGCGACACCGCCTGTTGTCTGTCGCCCGTCGCCCGTCGCCCGTCGCTTCGTTACGGCCTCGGCTGCGCGTCCGGAAAGAGGGCCCGCATCACCGCGTCCGCCACGGTGGGCCGCAGCGGGGTGAACTGCGGGGTGTTGCGCGTCGGGTGCACCCGGTTGGTGAGGATCGCGATCACCAGCCTTCGCGGCGGATCGATCCAGATGCTGGTGCCCGTGAAGCCGGTGTGGCCGAACGACGCCGCGTCGAGCAGCGTGCCCGCCGACGAGCGGCCGCTTGGCGTGTCCCATCCCAGGGCGCGCGAGGAGCCGGCGGGGCGGTCCTGCCGGATCACCCAGTCGCGATACTGGGGCGGGGGCTGGATGGCGGCCGCCGCCTGCTCGCCCCGCGCCCCGGCGAGGGCCCATTCCGAGAAGCGGAGCACGTCCTCCGCCGAGGAGAAGAGGCCGGCGTGGCCCGAGATGCCATCGAGGCGTGCGGTGTTCTCGTCGTGCACCTCGCCGCGCAGCACCCGGCCGCGCCAGGGGTCATTCTCCGTGGGCGCGATCTGGCCGCGCCAGCCCTTCGGCGGCGTGAACCGCGAGCGCGTCATCCCCAGCGGCTGGGCCACCTTGCGCCCGAAGATCCGGTCGAACCGATCGTCGTAGAGCTGTTCCAGGATTGCAGTGAGGGTGATGGCACCGATGTCGGAATACACCATCCGCTCACCCGGTGCTGCGGCGAGGTCTGAGGTGATGCTCCGGAGGATGGCGCCCTTCCGCACCACCGTCTCCTCCCAGAGGCGGCGGTGGGCCGGGAGTCCGCTGTCGTGCAGCAGCAGGTCGCGCACCAGCACGGCGTCCTTGGCGCCCAGACCGCGGCCGAACGCGGGGAGGTAGCGCAACACGGGCGCATCGAGATCGAGGAGGCCCTCATCCACGGCCATCATCGCCACGGTGGTGAGCGCCACCACCTTGGTGAGCGAGGCCATGTCGTACATGGTGGTGGCACCCGGCACCGTGGGGTCGTCGAGGCCGAGGCGCCCGGTGCCGTGGATGAAGCGCTCTCCCGCGAGGGACACGGCGAGCACCGCGCCGGGGGCCGCACCCGCGGCCACCGCGGAATCGAGCACGCGTGCCGCGTCGGCGAGCCGCGCGGCGAGCGGCGCGGACGTGGCGAGGGG
>CAZNOJ010000043.1:0-20177 GCA_964574665.1 uncultured Gemmatimonadaceae bacterium | reverse complement strand
CGCCTGCCCGCGGTGTTGCGGGCGCGCGGCGTGGCGCCGTGGCTGCGGCGCGGCGTGCTGGTGGCCGGCGTGGCGGCGCTGGCCATCGCCGCGGCGCAGCTGGTGCCGATCCGGTGGCGCCAGTACCAGAACGGCATGCTCTCGATGCGGCTCGATGCCGATGCGGCGGCAGATGCCGCGGGGATCCCGCCCGATGCCCTCGTGCTGGTGCGCGAGAGCTGGGGCGCGCAGCTGATGGCCCGCATGTGGGGTGCCGGTTTCGCGCGACCGGAGGCGGAGTGGGTGTATCGGCATGTCGATGCCTGCACCATCGAGCAGGTGCTCGTGGACGTGGAGGGTGGCCGGCTCGATCGTCCCGCCGCCGAGGCGCGCCTCCGGGAGTTGGGGCGCGACACGACCGGGATCGTGCCGCTCCGCCTCTCCCCGGACAGCACCGCGGGGTGGCGCCCCGCGCTTCCGCTTGCCCCGCGGTGCGCGCGCAGGATCCTGGAGGACCAGGCCGGCTTCACCGCCTTCGCACCCCTGCTCGTGACCCGGACCACGCGGCGCTTCGTGCGCGACCTGCACGAACGCAACCAGGTGGCCGGCCTCTACGACGGCACCACCCCCGGCTGGCTTCTCGTCCAGGAATCGACCGTCGGCGGTGCGCACCGCTTCGTCCCCATTGACCCGGACTCGGCGCGACAGGAGTGGGCCACCCCATGACCGTTCCCGCCCTCACGATCGTCATGCCGGCATACAACGAGGCGTCGCGGCTGCGCCTGGCCACGCTGCTCGCGTTCCTGCGGCAACATCCCGACGTCGCGATCCTCGTGGTCGATGACGGCAGCACCGACGGGACCTCGCGCATGGTGGAGGAGGGGCAGCGCGAGGCCGGGGGTCGGCTTCACGTGTTGCGCCTCCCGGCGAATCGTGGCAAGGGCGAGGCGGTCCGCCTTGGCCTGCTCCAGGCGATGGATGGTGGTGCCACGGCCGTGGGCTATCTCGACGCCGACCTGGCCGCTCCCCTGGAGACGATGCTCGGCCTGCACCAGGTGCTCGCGGCGCAGGCGTCGCTGCAGCTGGTGATCGGGTCGCGCGTGAAGCTGCTCGGGTGGGGCATTCGGCGATCCGAGCTTCGCCACTACGCGGGGCGCGTCTTCGCCACCTGCGCGTCGCTCACGCTGTCGCTGCCCGTCTATGACACGCAGTGCGGCGCCAAGCTGCTGCGCACCAGTCCGGTGGCCCGGGAGGTGCTCGCCACGCCGTTCCTGAGCCGCTGGCTCTTCGACGTGGAGCTCATCGCGCGGCTCCGCGATCGGGCCGGTGCGGCCGCGCTCCGCGAGGAACCGATCGACACCTGGGCCGATGCCGGGGGATCCCGCCTGGGGATGTGGGACTTCTTCCGCGCGCCGTTCGAGTTGCTCAGGATCCGCCGTCGGTATCCCCCGCGGCGCTCATCGCCTCCGCCACCCACCCCGTGAGCAGCAGGCTGCGCAGGTCGTCGGACGAGCGCGAGCTCCCCTGCACGTGCTCCACCAGCCATTGCCGTGCCCGCTCCACGTCGCCGGCGCGGAGCGCCATCACCACGGCACCGTCGCGCAGTTCGTCGGGCGACAGCAACCGCGGCGCGGCACCGATGGTGCGCAGCACGTCGGCCGACTCGAGCGCGGTGACCGCGTCCCAGGCCTGCACGGCGCGCCGGAAGTCGAGCACCACGCGCACCTCTGCCAGCGCGCCCAGCCGGATCGCGGCGGCCTCGCCCGCGTCGAAGAACGCGGTGTCGATCACCCCGGCCAGCCCGGCGTGCCGCACCCGCAGCGCGGTGAGCTGGGCATCGAGCCACCCCTTCCAGTCCACCGGGGCCACCGGGGAACTGCGCTGCGCCACCCAGAGGTTGTCGATCCGCCGGGCCGCCTGCAGCAGCGGGTCGGTCGCAAGGGTGGAGTCGAGCCGGGCCCGCACCCAGCTCTCGCGGAGCCGGGACACGTCCTGCAGCGACAGCTCGCCCGGCACCACGGTGGTCGCGGGCTGGTCGAGCAGCGCGTGCGCGAGGTTGAACCAGTCGTAGCCCAGCGACATCATCCCCGCCGCGGCCGACTGGGTGAACCGCGAGCGCTCCGCGCCGAGATCGAGCGCCGGGTAGAAGTCGGAATTGGGCTGGCCGATGCCGCGCACCACCGGGCGCAGCAGCACCGGGCTGGCGAGCGCGGTGGCGCGGAAGTCCGCCGGCGTGATCGGCGCGAAGCGGCACAGGTCGCCGGCCAGGTCGGGCGCGGCCAGCGTGGTCTCCGGACGGATCGGCGGCAGGGCCGCCGCCGGCGTCGCCACCACCAGCAGGTCGCCCGCCCCCACCTGGTGCACCTGCCACGCCGGGAACACCGCATCGATCGCCGAGAGCACCGTGAGCACCAGGCGGTCGGACAGCTCGTAGGTGTGCAGCCACTGGCCGAAGATGCCGTCCGGGGTCAGGGCCGTGACCACCCGGCGGTAGAACTCCTCGGTGAAGAGTCCCGACACGCCGCTCACCCAGGGATTCGACGGCTCCGAGATGATCAGGTCCCAGCGCGTGCCGGCGCTGGCAAAGTGGGCCTTGGCGTCGCGCATCACGATCCGCGAGCGGGGATCGTCGTACACCCTGGCGTTGGCGGGGAGGAACACCCGGGACCCTCGCACCATCTCGGGCTCGATCTCGATGGTGGTGAGCTCCTCGATGGCGGGAATCCCCAGCAGGATGTGCGACGACATCCCCGACCCGAAGCCGATCATCGCCGCGTGGCGGGCTTCGGGCGCGTAGGCGTGTGCCACCAACGGCAGCAGGATCTGGGTGATCTCGTCGCCGCCCAGCCGCCGCGGCACCGTGCTGTCGCTGCACGCGGTGAGCCACCACTCGCCCAGCGAGGCGTCGGGCTTGCCATTCGTGGCGATCCAGCGCGAGCCCACCGTGGTCTCGCCCACCGACACGGTCGCGGTGCGGCCATCGGCATAGAACGGCAGCGTGAACCCCTCGCGTCCCACGAAGCCGCGCCGGTACACGCCGCTGGTCACCACCCGCTGTTCCATCGGCACCAGCAGCGCGATCGCCCCGAGCACCGCGGCCGCGGCGAGGCCGGCCGCCGCGGCGCGCCGCGTGGACCCCAGCGCGGTGAACACCAGCAGCCCCAGTGCGATGTCGAGCGCCCCCGCCGCGATCAGCATCGGCTTGAGGCCGAGGCCGGGGAGCAGCACCAGCGCGGCCAGTGCCACCCCCACGATCGAGCCCAGGGTGTTCCACGCATAGACGCGGCCGATGGCGCGCTCGCCCTCGCCCGAGGCCATCAACGACCGCGTGATCAGCGGCAGGGTCATGCCGGCGCAGATGGTGGAGGGCAGCATCACCGCCAGGCAGAGCGCGTAGCGGACGATCGAGAAGCCGGTGTACCCCGCGTCGGTGCGGGTGAAGGTGGCCAGCAGCGTGGCCATCCAGTCGAACGACTTCATGTAGATCGGCAGGGTGAGCACGGCCGACACGCCCATGGCCACCTGGATCCACCCCAGCGTCACCAGGGGGGCGGGAAGCCGGTCGAGGCGCCGCACCAGCAGCGCACCGATGGCCAGCCCGAGGATGAACGCCGACAGCATCAGCTCGAACGAGTGCGTGGCGCTGCCCAGCACCAGCGAGAGCATCCGGATCCAGTCGATCTCGTAGGCGAACGACGCCACCGCGGTGCCGAAGGCCACGCCGAGGAGGAGGGAGGGCGGAGGACGGAGGCCAGAGGACGGAGGACGGAGCGAATCACTCGCTTCGATGCCGACTGCTCCACCCTCCACCCGCTGTCCTCCGTCCTCCGTCCTCCGCTCTCCGGCGGCCTTCCCCGCGACCAGCGCCACCAGCGCCACCACCAGGTTCATCGCGCCGGCCACCGCCAGGGTGCCCGGCAGCCCCGCGGCCTCCACCAGCACGAACCCGGCGAGCAGCACGCCCATCGCGCCGCCGAACGAGTTGGTGAAGTAGAGCCATGCCAGCACCTGGCCCGGCTGCGCGGGGAAGAGCCGGATCACCCCGGCGCTCATCAGCGGGAAGGTGGTGCCCAGCAGCACCGACTGGGGCAGGATCATCAGGGCGGCGAGCAGCCACTTGACCGGGCCGACCAGCGGCGTCCCCGCGAGCGCCGGGAAGATCCCGTCATACGCCAGCGCCGACACCCACTGGAACACGTCGTGGAACAGCAGCGCCAGCACGCCCACCACCAGCTCCACCAGGGCATAGCCCAGCAGCGGGTTGCGGATCGTGGTGGTGCGCCGCGCGATCCACGCCGCGCCGGCCGACATCCCGCCCAGGAAGATCAGCAGCACCACCACCTGCGCGTACGCGTCGTGTCCCACCAGCAAGCCCAGGTACCGGGTCCACACCGACTCGTACGCCAGCGCCGCGGCACCGGACAGGAAGAACGCGAGGTAGAGCAGGGCGCGCATGGAGGATCCCGTCAGCGCTGGGCGCGGGTGGCGGTGTTGGAGGTGCCGAAGAGGTAGTCGTGGCCCTTGGGGAACCGCACCGTGCGGGGCGGCGCGCCCACCCGGAGCGCCGAGTCGGCGGTGCGCAGCCAGATGCGGAAGATGCCGCTGTAGCCGTCGGTGCCGGTGGCGGGGAGGGCGTACGCCTTGGCGTCCTGGTAGCGGCCGAGCCACACGAGGCACGACACCAGCGAGGCGCGCGCCGGGGCAAAGTCGGACAGCTCCACCGTGCGGCGGTAGTAGGGCACCGCGGCCTCGCACTGGTCGAGGTTGCGCAGCCACTCCGCGAGCTGCCACATCGGGCCGCTCACCTGGTCCCAGAGCTCCACCGACTGGGCGTACGAGGCGATCGCCGCGTCCTCGTACCCGGCGCGCATCAGTAGGGAGCCGAACGCCACCCGGGCCCGGTACGAGTCGGGCACGTCGATCACCGTCTGGCCCCACATCCGGTTGGAGTCGCGCCAGATGCGGTGCCGCGACTGCGAGCGCGACACCCCCAGCACGCTCACCACCAGCACCAGCGCGGTGACCAGCGCGAAGCCGGTCCGCCGTCGCGCCGGGAACAGCTCGGGAATCCGCACCAGCACCGCCGCCACCGCCAGCATCGCGCCGATGCTCGGCAGGAAGAGCGTCCGTTCCGCCAGCGGGATCCCGGTGGGAATCAGCACGTTGCTCACCGGGAAGATCCCGATGGCACACCACGCGATCCCGAAGGTGGCCACCGGGAGGGTGCGCCGCACCCGCCAGGCGAGCAGCGCCACCAGCAGCAGGATCACCAGCCCGAGCGTCTGGTCGGTGCCCCACGCGAAGGCCGGCAGGATGGTGCGCGGACCGTAGTCGGCGGACAGCGTCGCGGGCCACAGCAGCAGGCGGAACCACTCGGGGACGATGGACAGCATCGTGAGGAACCGCTCGTAGAGGTCGAGGCCGTCGAACGCCTCGGCCACGAAGGTCCCCCGCACGTTCTCGAATTCGATCCGCGACCGGCTGGCCACCACCAGGGTGACGGCGAGGGTCTGCCACACCACCAGCGACACCAGCGGGCGGATCCGTGCGCGCCAGGCGTCGCGCCGGAGCAGCACGTCGGCCGCGAAGAGGAGCACCGGGAGCATCACCCCGCTCTCCTTCACGTGCGCGGCGATCAGGGTCACCCCCGCCAGCCCGGCGTGCTCCCGGGCGGTGAGCGGGCCGCTTCGTCGTCGTCCGATGTACCAGGCCACCGCGGCCGCGGAGAGCAGCCCCACCAGCACCTCGGCCTGGTTCACCGCCAGCGCCACGGCTTCCACGTGGACCGGGTGGATGGCGAAGAGGAGGCCGGCCGCCAGCGCCCCCCCGGGCGGCAGCACCCGGAGCGCCAGGGCGAACACGGCGATCGCCGCCGCGGCATAGAGCGTGAGCTGCATCGCCTTGAAGGTCCGGGGGTTGCCCCCGTTGACCCAGAACTCGGCGCCGATCAGCAGCGAGGTGAGGGGACGGTACAGGTCGCGCGGGTAGGGGGGCGGCCAGTAGGTCTCGGAGAGGATCCGGTGCCAGGTGACCGGGGAATGCAGCCGCTCGTCGTCAATGACGATGCCGAAGTCGTCCTGGGCATAGCTGTTCCGGAGGGTGGTGACCGAGGCGGTCACCGCCACCAGGGCCACCAGCAGGCCGAACCATCCGCGATGGCGCACCACGCGATCGAGCATCGGGGGATCCCAGGACGTGTCGGGGAAATGACGGTGCAACTGGTGCAAATGGCTGGCCGGATCGGCGGCGTTGCAAACTACCCGATTCCGGACGGCGGCGGCGGCGCCGTGCCAGCGCCGCGCGGCTCCAGAAGTCGTTGAATGGCATGGGGTTGCGGGACAGGCATGCGATCTGGCATCCTTTGTGCACCTTGCTTCGGCCCGGCGGTTGGACGCGGTAACCGGCCCGTGGCGTTCGAGGCGCCGCCCCCAAACGACTCTCTTTATCTCTCTCTTGAGGAGAACTGCCACATGCTGGTCAAGAATCGCAAGGGTTTCACCCTCATCGAGCTGCTGATCGTGGTCGTGATCATCGGCATCCTGGCGGCCATCGCGATCCCGAAGTTCGCGGCCACCAAGGACAAGGCCAAGCTGGCCTCGGTCAAGACCGACCTGCGCAACATCATGACCGCGCAGGAAGCGTACTTCTCCGACTACGCGACCTACACGGCCACCCTGTCGTCGGCGATCTTCTCGGCGTCGTCGGGCAACACCGTGTCGCTGGCCGGCAACACGCAGTCGTTCACGGCCACCGTGTCGAACTCGAGCATCACCACCAACCCCAAGAAGTGCGAAGTGACGGTGGGCTCGGGCACCACGACCGACGGCGTGTACACCTGCAGCTGAACCGGATCACTCAGCCGAGCCGCCCGGACGATCTCCGGCGGCTCGCCTGAGGGGAGGGGCCGGTGCTCCCTGGAGTGGCCGGCCCCTCGTCCGTCCGGGCCCCGTGGTCCGGATGGACAGGATGGAGCGACCCATGACCCGTACCGGGACCATGACTCGAAGGAAGGCTGCAATGCGCGCTCGCGGACGCCGGGGCTTCACGCTGATCGAGCTGCTGATCGTGGTGGTGATCATCGGCATCCTGGCCGCGATCGCCATCCCCAAGTTCGCGGCCACCAAGGACAAGGCCAAGCTGGCCTCGGTCCGCAGCGACCTGCGCAACATCATGACCGCGCAGGAAGCCTACTACATCGACTACACCACCTATACCGCGTCGCTCAGCACCAACGTGTTCAACCCTTCGCAGGGGAACGCGGTGTCGCTGGCCGGCACCTCGCAGTCGTTCACCGCCACGGCCACCAATGCGTCGATCACGACCAACCCCAAGCAGTGCACCGTCACGGTGGGGGCGGGGACGTCCTCCGACGGCGTGATCTCGTGTAGCTGACCACCGTTCCACGGTCGGACCACCGGGCCACCCGCGCATTCGCGCCGGTGGCCCGCGCACTTTGGTGCCCCGTCCCGCCGGACCCTCCCGCGATCGTGCAGCCACCCCCTCGCGAGGAGCCCATGACCCGATCCCGTCGCGCCGGCTTCACCCTGGTCGAACTGCTGGTGGCCATGCTCCTGGTGGAGCTGGTGGCGGTGGCGGCCCTGGCGGCCCTGCTCACCGCCCATCGCCTCGAGCGGCACAGCCGCCGCGCCGCCGCCACCGACCTCGCCCGGCAGTCCACCCTGCGGCTGCTGCGCCAGGCGCCCGGCTGCCGGGCCGCCGCCCAGCCCACCGTGCTGCCGCTCGCCTTTCCCGCCACGGCGGAGCGGCCTGCCCTGGCCGCAGCGGTCCGGTGCGGCCCATGAACGCCCGGGGCACCGCCTCGCTCGTGGAGCTGCTGGTCTCGCTGACCCTCGCCACGCTCTGCCTCATCACCGCCGGCGCGGTGCTGCGCATGGTGGCCACCGACACCGCCGCGCGACAGGCCACGCTGGGGCGCGAGCGCGACCACACCGCCATCTGGGGCGTGGTCACCGAACAGCTCCGCGGCGCGGCCCAGAGCGAGGTGCAGCTTCCTGCCCCCACCGCGATGGAGTATCGCCGTGCCGTGGGCGAGGCGCCGAGTTGCCGAGTGTCGGGAAGCAGCGTGACGATCCCGCGCGACGAGTGGCGAGGCGAGCGCCTCCCGGACCCCGCGCGCGACCGGGCCCTGGTCCACGATGGACTCGCCACGGGCGGGTGGCAGGCCCGTGGCATCGTGTCGGTATCTGTGGCGAATTGCCCCGCCGGCATGCCGGGTCTCGAGATCACCCTCGGGGCCCCGATCTCCACTGCCGCCCTGGTCCGCATTGACGAGTCGAGCCGGCTGCGGCACTACCTCTCGGCCGGCCAGGGTTGGGTGGGACTCGAGTCGCTCAGCGGGGGCGGCGTCATCCAGCCGCTCGCCGGCCCGATTCCGCAGGCGGCCTTCCACACCCAGCCGTCGCCCGGTTTCGTTCGGCTCGATCTCTGGGGCGGGACCCCGCACGCCGCCACGGTCGTTGCCCCGCTCGAGGTGCCGCAGTGATCCTGCTGCCGGTGCTGGTGATCGCCCTGCTGGTCGAGTCGCTGGCGGCGCTGTCGCTCGCGGCCACGGCAAGCGCGGCGCGGCTTCGCGCCGATCGACGCTGGGCGATCGAGGCGGAGCTGGCGCTCGAGGCGGTGCTGGCGGAGGCGAGGGTCCACCATCAGGCGGCCCTCGCGGCGGTGCCGCCGCACGCCACCATCGCGATCCCGGTGGCGGCGGCCCCTCCCTGGACCGCCAGCGTCCGCGCCGCGCGGCTGGGGGGCTCCGACCTGGTGTGGCTCACGGCCGACGTCGCCTGGCGCCCCGCTGGCGGGACCCCCGTCGCGGCGCGCCGGGGCACCCTGCTCGTCGCCATCGTGGCGGCCGATACTGCACTCGTGATCCGGGAACGGCCACGGTTCTGAGCCCCGACTGGCACGAGTGGTGCGAACCCAGCCAAGGGTGCCGGCGGGATTCCCGCCGGAGCCGGCCCCGGACCAAAGGCCGTAAGTTGTCGCCGGACAAGGGGTTGGTGTCGGGAAGCTCAGTTGACTTGAGAGCCATACCGGCGCTACCGTAACTCAACCTTCCACCGCACAATCCGGGCTCCTATGGCGCTCTTCTCCCGCGCGCGCTCCACGGTGGGACTCGACATCGGCAGCGGCTTCATCAAGGCCGTGGTGATCAACCACGGGTCGGGGCATCCCGTCCTGGAGAAGATCGCCATGGCCCCCGTCGCCGATGACGCCATCGTCGAGGGCGAGGTGATGGACCCCCGACTGGTCGCCGACGCCGTCCGCGACCTGCTCGAGACCGCCCAGATCAAGACCAGGGACGTGGTGGTCGCCGTCGGTGGACGCGACGTGATCATCAAGAAGATCCAGATGGATCGGATGACCGAGGCCAACGCCCGCGAGGTGATGCCCTGGGAAGCCGACCAGCACATTCCCTTCGATCGCGAGAACGTGGAGCTCGACTTCCAGATCCTCGATCCCGAGGGCGACGGCCTCCAGATGCAGGTGCTGCTGGTGGCGGCCAAGCGGGAGCTGGTGGAGTCGAAGCTGGCCCTCCTCGCCGAGATCGGGCTCGACGCCCGGATCATCGACGTGGAGGCGTTCGCGCTGCACAACGCCTTCGAGCGCAACTATCCCGAGGCGATGCGCGGCGTGGTGGCCCTCGCCAACATCGGCAACGACACCACCGTGGTGAACCTGCTGGAAGACGGCGTGCCGGTGCTCACCCGCGACCTGCCGGTGGGCGTGCGCCGCCTGCGCGAGGACCTGCAGCGCGAGCGGGGCATGCCGGCCGATGCCGCCGACCGCGTGGTGCGCGGCGCCGAGCTCGACCCGGCGCTCGCCCCGCACGTCGCGGTGCGCGGCGAGGAGATGGCGCTCGGCATCGAGCGCGCGGCGGCGTTCCTGCAGACCTCGGCGCGCCCCACGGCCCAGCTCTCCCGCGTCTACCTCACCGGTGGCGGGTCCCGCGTGCCCGGCCTGGCCGGCGTGCTCGGCGACCGCCTCAAGGTGCCGGTCGCCGCGGCGCACCCGATCGAGCGCCTCGACGTGGCGCCCGATGCCTTCGACGGGCTCTCGATGGACGAGGTGGCCCCGCTGCTGATGCTCCCTGTCGGGCTCGCCCTCAGGACGGCGGCATGAGGAGGATCGCTCGATGATCTCGGTCAACCTGCGTCCCGGGACGCGGCGCGCCACCAAGCGCGGATCGCCCTTCGCGGGCCTCGGCTCGCGCATGAAGGGGATGGGCAGCGGCATCAAGCAGCCGTGGCAGATGGCCGCCGCGGGGGCCTGGGCCCTGGTCGTCCTCGGGCTGGGCTACCTCTTCATCTCCACCGGGGCCAAGGCGTCGTCGCTCTCCACGCAGCTGGAGGAGGCCTACGCCGAGCAGACCCGGTACCAGGGCTTCCTGCGCGAGAAGCGGCGCGAGGAACTGTCGCGCGACTCCATCCTCTCGCAGATCGGCACCATCTCCGCGGTGGATCGCGACCGGTACATCTGGACGCACATCCTCGACGAAGTGGCCGACGCGCTGCCGGAGAACACCTGGCTCACCGAGGTCACCAACATCACCAGCACCGCCCCCGCGCCGGCCGGCCAGTCCGCGCCGCCCGTGGTGCGCGTCGCGGGCCTCACCGGCGACCTGGCCCACTACACCGCGTTCCTCCGCCGGCTGGAGGCGTCGCCGTGGCTGGCCAACGTGATGCCGGTCAACGCCTCGACGGTGATCCAGGGCAACCGTGCCCTCACCCAGTTCCAGATCCAGGCCACGTTCTCGCAGGCGGACTCGTCGGTCATCCGGACGACGCCGATCCTCGAGTCCGTGGTGGAGGAGTGAGCGATGGCTGACGATTCCTCGCGCACCCCCGTCCTGCTCGTGTTGATCGCCGGGCTGATCGCCTACGTGGGATGGACCGGCACCGGGCTCGACCTGGTCGGCATGGAAGGCGCGAAGGCGCGCCGCGACACCGTGGCCGCCATGGAGGACACCCTCGCCGCGGTGCGGGCCCGGATCGACTCCGCCAAGAGCGACCTCGCCCGCGAATCGGTCGAGGACGTCCGCGCCCGCATTGACGACTACCGCGCCTCGCTCGGCGTGCTCCGCGCCCTGGTGCCGGAGCAGAGCGAAGTCGCCAACCTGATCGACGACATCAACATCCGCGCGAAGGTGCGCGGCCTGCAGGTGTCCTCCTTCGTGCCGGCCACCCCGGTGGTGGGACCCGAGCCGTTCGACACCCATCAGTACCAGTTCGCGGTGATCGGGCGCTACAACCAGGTGGGCCAGTTCCTGTCCGACATCGCCTCGCTCCGCCGCATCATCGTGGCCAGCGACGTGGTGATCGGCCGCGCGACCCCGCAGGCGTCGCGCGTGCTCGGCGACACGCTCTCCATGCTCGAGGCCCGGTTCAACGTGCGCACCTATGTCAAGGCGCCGGGAGGGGATTCCACCAATGCCCAGTGACGCCCGTCTCCTCCTGGTCGTCCTGGTGCTGGCCGGCTGCGGCGGCGCCGCCGACGACGGCACCACGGTGGATCCCGCCGCGACGGTGGAGGATGGCGCCGCCCCGGCGGCCGCCCCCGCCGCGGCCCAGGACTCCGGGACCGCCCCCGTGGGGATCGCCTTCGACACCGCCGCGGCGCGCGGCGAGCGCCCCCTGCTGCGCGAGGTGTACGAGTGGCGCGGCGCCGGACGCGACCCGTTCCGTCCGCTGGTGGTGCAGGAGGTGGGCGGCCCCGAGATGGTGGACCTGATCCTCACCTCGGTGCTCTACAAGGCCTCCAACCCCGACGGGTCGGTGGCCACCTTCCGCGACACCGGCAACAACCGGCGCTACATCGTCTCCCCCGGCGACCGCATCGGCCGCCTCACCGTGGTCGCCATCGGCGAGGGCACCGCACGCCTCCGCATGAACGACTTCGGCACTGTCCGTGAACAGACTTACTCGCTCCGTCGACAGGAGGACGGGACCCCATGACCACCCGTGCAACCACTTGGGCGTTGACCGCGGCGCTCCTCGCCTTCCCGATGGCTCCGGCCATCGGGCAGCAAGCCGACCGCATCTCGGTCAACTTCCAGGGCGCCACCTGGCCTGAGGTCGCCGCCACCTTCGCGAGCGCCAGCGGCCGCAGCATCGTCGTGGGGCCGGGGGTCAGCGGCAGCGTCGATGCGGTGATCAACAACCAGCCCTGGGAATACGTCTTCAACGCCGTGCTGGCCTCCCACGGCCTCTCGGTCGCCGAGATGCCGGGCGGGATCCTGCGGATCGACTCCCCGGGCGAACTCGCCAAGCTCGACTCGGTCGAGGTGCTCCAGCACCAGATGGTGCGGCTCAACTACGCCAAGGCGGCCTCGATGGCCAACACCATCGCCGGCATGCTGACGCCCAACCGCGGCAAGGTGGTGGCCGACACCTCGCTCAACGCGCTGATCATCACCGAGACCCGCACCAAGCTCCCGGCGCTCATTGATTTCATCAACGGCATGGACATCCGCACCCCGACGGTGTCGATCCAGGCCAAGCTGATCTTCGTGGACCGCACCGACCTCGCCCAGCTCGGCTTCAAGTACGACGTCGGCACCGGCGAGCAGTTCTTCAACCGGCTGATCCAGCGGATCGACCCGCTCACCGGGCAGCCCTACAACCCGAACACCCAGATCGTCAACCTGGGCGGCAACGCCCTCTCGGCGATCTCCAACGCCGACCAGCTCATCTCCGGCTCGGCGCTGGAGCTGGCGTTCACCACCGCGATCGGCGGCTTCTCGCTGACCTCGTTCCTGAGCGCCCTCGAGCGGGTGGAACTCACCGACGTCGAGGCCGTGCCGATCATCCACACCCTCGACAACCAGCGCGCCTACATCCTCTCCGGCGAGGAAACGCCGGTGCGGGTGATCGACGCGTCGTCGTTCGGCCAGGTCAACCAGGCCCCGCGCGCCAACGTGCAGTTCAAGGAGACCGGCATCAAGCTGACGGTCACTCCGTCGGTCACGGCCAACCGCGAGATCCGCATGGAGATCGAGGCCGAACGCTCCTCGATCCAGCCGCTGGCCGCCGCCGACCTCGGCTTCACCATCCCGAAGCAGGTGGCCTCGTCCCGGCTGCTGGTGCGCGACGGCGAGACCGCGGTGATCGGTGGCCTCACCACCACCACCGTCACCCGCAACCGCGCCGGCATCCCGCTGCTCTCGTCGCTGCCGTTCGTGGGCTCGCTCTTCTCCTTCAGCGAGAACCGCGAGAATCGCAAGGACCTGATCGTGATGGTGACGCCCCGCATCGTGGACGATCCGGTGCCGTAACCGTCCGCCGCTCCGATGCACGCAACCGCCGCCCAATGGGCGGCGGTCTGCTTTCGGGATATCTTGTCGTGATGCCCCACCTCCGCTTCCTCACCGCCGGCGAGTCGCACGGCAAGGCCCTCGTCGCCATCGTCGAGGGGCTCCCCGCCGGGATTCCGCTCACCGCCGAGGCCGTGGACCATCAGCTCCTGCGCCGCATGCAGGGGTACGGCCGCGGCGCCCGCATGAAGATCGAGCAGGACCGCGTCGAGTTCCTGGCCGGGGTCCGCGCGGGGGAGACCCTGGGTTCCCCGATCGCGATGCTGATCCCCAACCGCGACTGGGCCAACTGGCAGGACGTGATGGCCGCGGAGGGGACTCCCGGCGAGGAGCGCCGACGCCGCGTCGCGCGACCGCGTCCCGGGCACGCCGACCTCGTCGGCGTCCTCAAGTACGATCGCCACGATGCCCGGGACATCCTCGAGCGCGCCTCCGCCCGCGAGACCACCGCGCGCGTGGCCTGCGGCGCCGTCGCCCGCCGCTTCCTGGAGGAACTCGGCGTGAGCATCGGGTCGCACGTGACCTCCCTCGGTGGCATCGTCGCCCGTCGCCCGTCGCAGATGCCGCCGGCCTTGAACGACGCGAGCGACCCGTCGCCCGTCCGTGTCCTCGACGCGTCGGTCGAGGCCGAGATCATCGCGCGCATTGACCAGGCCAAGCGCGACGGCGACACCCTCGGCGGTGAGGTGGAGGTCGTCGCCACCGGCCTGCCGGTCGGGCTGGGCAGCCACGTGCACTGGGACCGCAAGCTCGATGGCCGCCTGGCGGCGATGCTGATGTCCATCCCCGCCGTGAAGGGCGTGGAGATCGGGATGGGATTCGAGGCCGCGCGACGCCCGGGTTCCGCGGTGCACGATCCGATCGTCGCCGATCCCGGCAACCTCCGCGGGGCGGGATTCTCCCGCGAGGGCAACAACGCCGGCGGTCTCGAGGGCGGGATGACCACCGGCGAGCCGCTGGTGGTGCGCGTCGCGATGAAGCCGATCTCCACGCTGATGTCGCCGCTCAAGACGGTGCACCTCGACACCGGCGCGGAAGCCAACGCCCAGAGCGAGCGGTCGGACGTGACGGCGGTGCCGGCCATGGGCGTGATCGCCGAGGCGCTCGTGGCGCTGGTGCTCGCCGAGGCGATGCTCGAGAAGTTCGGCGGCGACGCCCTGGTGGAGACACGCCGCAACCTCGACGGCTACCTCGCGGCACTCCGCCGCCCCGACCCCGCGGAGCCGACCGCCTGACCGGTCCCCGCCCGGTGATCCTCCTGGGCCTTCCGGGGGCCGGCAAGACCACCGTGGCGCGACTCGCGGCCGACCTCCTGGGCGCACCATGGCACGACCTCGACGCCGTGGTGGCCGCCGACGCCGGCCTGTCGGTCCCGGAGCTCTTCGCCACCCGCGGCGAGGCCGCCTTCCGCGAAATCGAGCGCCTGGCGCTCGATGGCCTCCTGGCCGGACCCCCGGCCCTGATCGCCGCCGGTGGGGGGTGGGCTGCCCAGCCGGGCAACCTCGCCAGCGCCTCCCCCCGCGCCCTCACCATATATCTGTCGGTGTCGCCGGAACTCGCCGCCCACCGCCTCGGCGCGGCCCGGGACCGCCCCCTGCTGGCCGGGGCCACCCTGCCGAGACTCCGGGAGCTGCTCCAGGCGCGGGAGGGGTGGTACCGGCAGGCCGACCTCGAGATAGACGCCCAGGCGCCTCCGGACGTGGTCGCGGCCGGGGTGGCCACCGTGGCCCGCCAGTACGCCGGCTGGTAAGGCGTTGAAAGAACGCCACTTGCGGCGTCCTGCCTTGCCGGGGGGTTGACGGGGGCGGTATTAGTGGAGTCGTGAGAGGCGGGTCGTGGGTCGTGAGAGGGACCGGTTTCGAGATCCTCTCGCGACCCACGACTCGCGACTCGCGACCCAGTCAGGAGCTCCATTGGTCAAGCGCAACAAGTCGGGTCTCGGTCCCAACGCCCTGGTGATCGTGGAGTCACCCACCAAGGCGCGGACCATCACCGGATTCCTCCCCGAGGGATTCACGGTGGCGGCCTCGATGGGGCACGTCCGCGACCTCCCCCGGAAGGCCGCGGAGATCCCGGCCAAGTACAAGGACCAGCCGTGGGCCCGCTTCGGGGTCAACGTCGCGGAAGGGTTCGAGCCGCTCTACATCGTCACCCCCGACAAGAAGGGGACCATCCGCGAGCTCAAGGAGCAGCTCGCGGAGGCCGACGTTCTCTACCTCGCCACCGACGAAGACCGCGAGGGGGAGAGCATCTCGTGGCACCTGCTCGAGGTGCTGAAGCCGAAGGTTCCCGTCAAGCGGATGGTGTTCCACGAGATCACCCGCGATGCGATCCGCGCCGCGCTGGAAGATCCCCGCGACCTCGACCAGAACCTGGTGCGCGCCCAGGAGACCCGGCGGATCCTCGACCGCCTGGTGGGGTACACCGTGTCGCCGATCCTCTGGAACAAGGTGGGTGGCAGCGGCCTCTCCGCCGGCCGCGTGCAGTCGGTGGCACTCCGCCTGATCGTCGATCGCGAACGCGAGCGGCTCGCCTTCAAGACCGGCTCGTACTGGGACCTCACCGCCACGCTCGCGCACGGCGGCGCGTCGTTCGAGGCCGGGCTCGTGGCGCTGGGCGGCCGGCGGCTCGCCACGGGCAAGGACTTCGACGAGCAGACCGGGCGGATCGCCGAGGGCAAGGATGTGCTGCTGCTGGGCGAATCGGAGGCGCGCCAACTGGTGACGCGGCTGGTCGATGGTCGATGGTCGGTCGCCTCCGTGGAGGAAACGCCCCGCACCCTGCGCCCCTATGCGCCGTTCACCACCAGCACGCTGCAGCAGGAGGCCAATCGCAAGCTGCGCTTCGGCGCGCGGCGCACCATGCAGGTGGCGCAGAAGCTGTACGAGAACGGGCACATCACCTACATGCGCACCGACTCGACCGCGCTTTCCGCCCAGGCGATCGGGGCGGCGCGCGCCATCGTGACCCGGCTCTACGGCGCCGACTACCTCCCCGAGAAGCCGCGGGTGTACGACAAGAAGGTGGCCAACGCGCAGGAGGCCCACGAGGCGATCCGTCCCGCCGGCTCCACCTTCCGGACCCCGGAAGAAACGCGCCTGGGCGGCGAGGAGCTGGCCCTCTACACCCTGATCTGGATGCGCACCGTCGCGTCGCAGATGAAGGACGCGAAGAAGACCAGCACCACGGTCGAGCTGGACGTGGCCGACGCGCGCTTCAAGGCGAGCGGGATCCGCACCGACTTCCCGGGCTTCCTGCGTGCCTACGTGGAGGGGTCCGACGATCCCGAGGCCGCGCTGGAGGACAAGGATTCGCCGCTGCCGCCGCTCGCGGTGGGCGATGCCCCGCGCTGCACGGCGCTCGAACCGGTGGGCCACGAGACCAAGCCGCCCGCCCGCTTCACCGAGGCGTCGCTGGTCAAGGCGCTGGAGGAGCACGGCGTCGGTCGCCCATCCACGTACGCCTCCATCCTCGGCACCATCCAGGAGCGCGGCTACGTCATTGCCCAGGGCCAGGCGCTGGTGCCCACCTTCGTGGGCTTCGCCGTGAGCGACTTCCTGGTGACGCACTTCAGCGAGCTGGTGGACCTCGCGTTCACCAAGCGGATGGAGGAGCGGCTCGACGAGATCGCGGGCGGCGACGAGCACTGGCGCGAGTACCTGGAGGAGTTCTACGGCGGGCCCAAGGGACTCGCCGCACGGGTCGAGGCCAAGGCCAAGTTGCCGGCCACCGCGGGCCGCACCATCGCGCTCGAGGGGATTGACGGCGCCATCAAGATCTCGCGACACGGCCCCTACATCGAGCGTGAGCTCGACGGCAAGGTCGTCAAGGCCAACCTCCCCGCCGACGCCACCCCGGCCGACCTCGACCCCGAGCGGATCGAGCAGCTGCTGCGCCAGCGCGCCGAAGGGCCCGAGTCGCTCGGCAATCATCCGGAGACCGGCGAGCCGATCTACCTGATGGATGGCCAGTACGGTCCCTACGTGCAGCTCGGCATCCAGGCGGAGGGAAGCAAGGAGAAGCCCAAGCGCGCCTCGCTCCCCAAGGGCGTGACCCCGCAGCAGCTGACGCTCGACATGGCGGTAGGGCTCCTGGCGTTGCCGCGCGTGCTGGGCACCCATCCCGACACCGGCAACGTGATCAAGGCGGGGCAGGGGCGATTCGGCCCGTTCGTGGTGCACAGCAAGGGCGGCGAAGGCGGCAAGGACGACTTCCGCTCGCTCAAGGCAGGCGACGATCCGCTCACCGTGACGCTCGAGCGCGCCGTGCAGCTCCTGGCCGAGCCCAAGCTCGGGCGCGGGCGCCGCGCCGCCGCTCCGCTGCGCGAACTCGGCGCCCATCCCGGCGACCAGCAGCCGGTGCAGCTCTTCGAGGGGCGCTACGGCCCGTACGTCAAGCACGGCGACCTCAACGCCTCCCTGCCCAAGGGCGCCGACCCGGCCACCTTCGGGCTCGATGCCGCGGTGCGGCTCCTCGCGGAGCGCGGCAAGGCGCCCAAGGGCAAGCGTCGCGGAGCCGCCGCCGCGCGGACCCCCAAGGCACGCACCCGGGCCGGCACCACGGCCAAGCCACGCGCCCCGCGGCGCGCCAAGAAACCGGCCAAGTGAAGGCGACCGTGGTGGGTGGCGGGCTCGCCGGCTCCGAGGCCGCGTGGGCCCTGGCGGAGCGTGGCCACGACGTCACCCTCGTGGAGATGCGGCCGGTGGTGCGCACGCCGGCGCACCAGACCGAGCGGATCGGCGAGCTGGTCTGCAGCAACTCCTTCAAGTCGCTCGAGCTCGGCAATGCGCACGGCCTCCTCAAGGCCGAACTCCGCGACCTGGGCTCGATCCTGCTGCCGCTCGCCGACCTGGCGCGCGTGCCGGGAGGCGCCGCCCTCGCGGTGGATCGCGAGCAGTTCTCCGCCCTGGTGCACGACAAGGTCACCGCGCACCCGCGCATCACGGTCGAGCGCCGCGAGGCCACCGCACTCCCCGAACCGGGAATCATCTGCACCGGCCCGCTCACGTCGCCCGCCCTGGGCGACGCGCTCACGGCGCGGCTCGGGGGCACCGCGCTCGCGTTCTACGATGCGATCGCGCCGATCGTGAGCAACGAGTCGCTCGACCACGCGCAGCTCTATGCCATGTCGCGCTGGGGCAAGGGCGACGGCGATGACTACCTCAATGCCCCGATGGATCGCGCCGGGTACGAGGCGTTCATTGACGCCCTCACCACCGCCGACCAGTTCAGCGGCCACGCCTTCGACGAGGTGCCGTACTTCGAGGGATGCCTGCCGGTGGAGGAGATGGCCCGCCGCGGCCGCGAGACGCTCCGCTTCGGGCCGATGAAGCCGGTCGGCCTCGCCGATCCGCGCACCGGGCGCGATCCCTACGCGGTGGTGCAGCTGCGCCGCGAGGACAAGGCCGGCCAGATGTGGAACCTGGTGGGATTCCAGACGCGACTCCGGATTCCCGAGCAGAAGCGGGTGTTCACCATGATCCCCGGACTCGGCGACGCCGAGTTCCTGCGCTACGGCAGCATCCACCGCAACGCCTATCTCAACGCCCCGGCGGTGCTGGAAGAAGGCTTGCGCGTGCCGGGTGCCGCGACCTTCGTGGCGGGCCAGCTCACCGGCGTGGAGGGGTACACCGAGTCGCTGGGCACCGGCCTCCTCGCCGGGATCAACCTGGCGCGCGTGCTCCGCGGCGAGGAGCCCGCGATCCCGCCCCCCACCACGATGCTCGGTGGACTGCTCCGTTACCTGCACGAGGCCGACCCCGCGCACTTCCAGCCGATGAACGCCAACTTCGGGCTCCTCGACCCGGTCGAGGGCAAGCTCGCCAAGGCCGAGCGCAAGGCGCGGGCGGTGGAGCGGGCACGCGGGGACTTCCAGGCATGGCTGGCGACGCTCTGACGCCGCCGCTGGTGCGCGAGTTCCTCGCCCACCAGGCCAAGGCGCGCGACCGATCGCCCCACACCATCACCGCCTACCGCCGCGACCTGGAGGCGTTCGTCGCCTTCCTCGACCGGCGCCACGGCGGCCGTATCTGGGAGTTTGCCGCGGTGGATCGCCTGGCGCTCCGCGCCTTCCTGGCCCAGCTCGAGCAGCGCGGGCTCTCGCGCCGGAGCGCGGCGCGCACGCTGTCGGCGATCCGGTCATTCTACCGCTGGCTCCACCTGCACCACGACATTGACACCGTGGCGATCCGCGCCGCGCGGATGCCGCGGCTGGAAAAGCGCCTGCCGCCGCACCTCCTCGCCTCGCAGGTGCAGCAGCTCTTTGCCCACGCGGAATCGGCGGCCGCGGGCGACGATCCCTCGGCGGTGCGCGACCTGGCCATGCTGGAGCTGTTCTACTCCTCCGGACTCCGCCTCTCCGAGCTGCGCGAACTCGACACCGACCGCCTCGACCTGCTCGGCGACCAGGTCAAGGTGATCGGCAAGGGACGCAAGGAGCGGATCGTGCCGGTGGGGAGCCGCGCGGCGCTGGCACTGCGTCGCTGGATGGCGCACCGCGACGCGCTGGTGCAGCGCCAGGGCGCGGATCGGCGGGCGGTGTTCGTGGGACGCACCGGCAGGCGCCTGTCGCCGGTGACCATCCAGCGCCGGATGCATCGGCTCTACGACGCCATCGGCGCCAGCGGAATGCGCACCCACTCCATGCGCCACTCCTTCGCCACCCACCTCCTCGACGCCGGTGCCGACCTCCGCGCCGTGCAGGAGCTGCTCGGCCACGCCTCGCTCTCCACCACGCAGATCTACACCCACACCTCGGTGGAGCGCCTCAAGGAGGTGCACCGGAAGGCGCATCCGCGGGGGAAATAGAGGACGGAGGGTGGAGAACAGAGGGTGGAGAACAGAGGGTGGAGAACAGAGGGTGGAGAATGGA
>CAZNOJ010000042.1:0-20183 GCA_964574665.1 uncultured Gemmatimonadaceae bacterium | reverse complement strand
CATCGTCAGGCCGCGTGGGTGGCGACGGGGGCGTGCCGCCGGTCGGTGTCGATCCGGCCGTCGCGGAGCACCACCACGCGATGCGCATGGTCGGCGATGTCCGGCTCGTGCGTCACCACGACCACCGTCTGGCCCTGGGCGTGCAGCTGCCCGAAGACCCGCATGATCTCGACCGAGGTGGCCGAGTCGAGGTTGCCGGTCGGCTCGTCGGCCAGCAGGATGGACGGCTCGTTGACCAGGGCGCGGGCGATCGCCACCCGCTGCCGCTGGCCACCCGACAGCTCGTTGGGCTTGTGGTGCATCCGCTCGCCCAGGCCCACGCGCCGCAGCGCCGCCTCGGCGCGCTGGCGTCGCTCCCGGGCCCCGGTGCCGGCATACACCAGCGGCAGCTCCACGTTGGCGAGTGCGCTGGCGCGGGGCAGCAGGTTGAAGGTCTGGAACACGAAGCCGATCTCGCGGTTGCGCACCCGGGCCAGGGCGTCGTCGGCCATGCGCGACACCTCGTGGCCGTTGAGCCAGTAGCTGCCGCTGGTGGGCGTGTCCAGGCACCCGAGCATGTTCATCATGGTGGACTTGCCCGATCCCGACGGCCCCATGATGGCCACGTACTCGTTCCGCGCGATGGTGAGGTCCACGCCGGCCAGGGCGCGGATCCGCTCGCCGCCCATCAGGTACTCGCGCGTGATTCCCTCGAGCCGGATGATGGCGTCGCTCATGAGGTGCCCTTGGTGGCGGCGGCGCCGGCGGGCGCCGCGGACCGCACCCGCGTCGAGTCGGTCATGTCGCGGATCGCCTGGTAGGAGCCGGCCACGACGGTCTCACCCTCGGCGATGCCCTCGAGCACCTCGAAGTGCTCGTCGCCGGCGATGCCGACCTTGACCGGCCGGAATCGGGCCAGCCCGTTGTCCACCACGAAGACGCCCTCGATGTCCTTGGGGCGGCCCTGTGCGGTGGAGTCGCCGAGGGGGACGGCCTGGGCCGTGTCACCGGTGGCCACCGGCGGCCGCGCGGTGAGGGCGATGATCGGGATGCTGAGCACGCCCTTGCGCACGTCGGTCACGATCCGCGCCGTCATGGAGAGGTCGGGCCGGACGTCCTCGGGGGGATTCTCGAGGGTGATCTCGACCTCGAAGTCCACGGCGCGGTCGGTGGTCTGGCCCGCGGCCGAGAGCGCCGCGGCGGAGTTGGCGATCTTGGTCACGCGCCCCACGAACGCGGTGTCCGGGAAGGCGTCGATCGAGACCGCCACCGAATCCCCGAGCGCGAGCCGGACCACGTCGGTCTCGTCCACCTTGACCTTGGCCTGGATCGCCGACATGTCGGCGATGCGCATCAGCAGCCCCACGTCACGCGAGAAGGTGCCCGGCACCGCCACCTCGCCCTCCTCCACCGCCAGGCGCACCACGCGGCCGGCGATCGGGGCATACAGGCGGGTGCGGGCCAGGTTGTCGCGCGCCTCCTTGAGCGACGCCTGTGCCTGCGACAGCGAGGCGTCGCTGGAGCGGAAGTTGGCCTCGGCGACGTCGAACGCCTGCTGGGCCTGCTCCACCGCCTCGTCGGAGATCATGGTGGGCGTGGTGCGCTTGAGTTCCTGGGCGCGGTCACGGGCGCGGCGGGCCTGGTCGCGATTGACGCGCGCCTGCATCAGCGACGCCTCCTGCGAGGTGACGAAGGCCTCGGCGCGCTCCACGGCCCCCAGGAACTGCACCTGGTCGAGCTCCACGAGGAGCTGGCCCTTGCGGACCAGGTCGCCTTCCTGCACGTGAATCCGCAGGATGCGCGCGGTCACCTCGGACTGCACGTCCACCTGCGACTTGGCCTCGATGTTGCCGCTGGCCGTGACCGCCGACACCAGGTCGCGCCGGGCCACCGTCTCCATCCGCACCTCGACCTCGCCACTGCCGCGGCGCGAGGCCATGGTGCTGAAGGCGACGAACGCCACGATGGCGAGTCCGATGCCGAGGCCGATCTTGGTCTTCCGTGACATCTCTGTTCCTCTCCCCTCGTGGGGTCAGCGAAGCGGACGGCCCACCGCGGCCTCGAGGCCCGCGATGGCACTGTGGTAATCGTAGACGGCGTTGACGTACCCGGCCTCGGCCTGGGTGGCCGCGTTCTGGGCATCGGCCACCTCCAGCGCAGTGCCGGAGCCCACCCGGTAGCGTTCGCGCGCCAGGGCAAGCTGCTCGCGGGCCGCGACCCGGTTGCTGTCGGCGATCTGCGCCGCCTGCCAGTTGGTCTCCACCGCGAGCAGTTGCGACTGCACCTGGCCGTCGATCAGCAGCCGCTCGCCGCGCATCGCCTCACGGGCGTCATCGGCCTGGGCCCGCGCCGACGAGATCCGCGCCTCGCGGGCGAACCCGTCGAAGATCGGCAGCGAGACGCCGAGCGAGATGGACCAGGGCGACCGGGTGAAGCCGAACGGGAAGTTGTCGTTGGCGTCGCGGATCCCCTGCTCCACGTCGGGGAGCAGCCGCGTGCCACTGGCGTCGAGTCCCGCATACGCATTGCAGTCGGGAATGATGCCGCCGTTGGGCGCCGGATGCGGCGAGGTGAGCCGCTCCAGGATCGCGTTCTGGAAGGCGCAGTTGGCCACCGCCCCCTGGGCGCCCGCCACCTGGCCGGCGAGGAGGCGGTCCACGTTGGTGGCCTGCTGGGTGAACCCGGACAGTCCCGTGGAGATGCCGATGGACGGGAAGTACTCGGCGCGCGCGGAGCGGACCCCGATCCGGGCCGCGTCGGCGCGGGCATCGGCGGCGCGCAGCTGGGGATTCTGCTCGCGGGCCTGGCGCTGCAGGGCGGCGAGGTCGAAGCGCGGCTGCGTGAGCGCGAACTGCTCGGGGAGCACCAGCGACGACACGGCGGCGCCGGCCGGCAGGCCGACCCGCCGGAGCAACTCGATCCGCGCATCGGTGGCCTGCTGCCGGGCGCGCAACAACTGGACATCGGCATTGGCCTTGGCCACCTCCGCCTGGCGCACCTCCACCATGTTGCCGCGGCCCACCTGGAACTGCGCCCGCGCCAGCTCGAGAAAGTCGGCGTTGCGGGCCACCTGCTGCACGGCGACCTCCACCGACGCGTCGGCGCGCAGCGCCGCGAGGTACTGCAGCGTCACGTCGGTGACGAGGTTGACTTCGGCGGCCGCGATACCTTCCTCGGTGGCGCGCTGCTGGGCGCGGCCCTCCGCCGGGGCCAGCAAGCGACCGTACGAGAGGCCCATCGAGACCGACACGTCGTAGCTCGACGTGATGGTGCTGGAGCCCTGCGAGAAGATCTGGTTGGCCAGTTGCTGGCGCCCCGCACGCGAGTAGCCGAGACCGGCGCTGGTGGACACCTGGGGCATCAGGGAGCCGTACGCGGCCCGGGTCTGCGCCGCGGCCACGTCGCCGTCGTTGAGCACCTGGCGGTAGGCCGGCGCGTTCTGGCGGGCGAGATTGATGGCCTCCCCGAGGGTGAGCCGCTGGGGGGCCACCGCCGGGTCCTGGGCCAGCAAGACGGCCGGCAGGATGGCTGCAAACACGGTCAACGGTACGATCTTACGCCGCATGGTCCGCCCTTCCGGGGTCTGTCGGGATCAACCAACCGAGAGCAACTGTGGCCTCCTACGACCCTGACACCCAAGAGTTTCAAGGTGCGACATCGGGACTCCCGTGGTCGGCCTGGCTCCTGGTGGCGGGGGTGGCGCTGGCCGTGGGGGAGGCCGCCTCGCAGGCCGCCACCGCCCCGACCCCACTGGTCTGGCGGTGGTTGGCGGGCGCCGCCGTGCTTGCCCTTGTGGCCGGCGGGGTGGTGCTCCGGTGGCGGGGGCTGGCGGTGGCGCTGGCCCTCGCGGTGCTGGCGGGGGCGCTCGGGATCGCGGGGTGGCGCACCCGTGCCGTCGCCGATCCGGACGGCCGAATGGCGGTCGAGGCGGTGCAGGAGGCCCGCCACGACCGCGATCGCAACTTTGCCGCAGCCCTTGCCACTGCGCGTCGCGTCGGCCAGAACGCACTCAGCAGGGTAGGCAACGCGGCTCCGGGGCAGGGGCCCTCCCTGCGGGACCTGATCGGGGGCTCGCCGGTCGAACTGGGAGTGGTGGTGCTGGCGGGTGACACCGTGGTGGCGGTGGCCGGCCCGCAGCGAGCTCCGGTGGAACCGGTTGGTACGGAGCTGGTCCTGATTCAGGGTCCCTTCGCGCGGGTGCTCGCCGTGACGACCACCCGCGGCACGCGACGCGCCCAGGTCAACCTGCTGCTCGACGCGTCGCCTGCCTTGCCGGCGCAGGGGGTGTCGCTGGCGACGTCGAGCGGTCGGTGGCATCGCGTGCGGTGGCAGTGGCTCGATGCGCCGGACCGCGTGCCGCTCGCCGACGCCGAGGCCGCATCGCGAGCCCTCAACCAGGTGATGCTGCCCGTGGCGCCCGACGGCGAGGCATTGCGCCAGCGCGAACTGACGCTCGCCGGCCGGCTCGCCGCGGGCGGGGTGCTGCTGCTCGCGGCGGTGATCGGGTTTGCGGGTGCTCCTCCGTTGATCCGGGTGGCGGCCGCGGTGATCGCGGTGTGGGTGGTGGCGCGAAGCGGGGTGATCCCCGACTCCTCGGGTGGCGCCGCCACCTATGCCTTGCTCGCGGGCGCAGCGCTCTTGCTGCTCTCGGCGCTGCTCTGGCGCAGGCCCCCGCGCCGCGCGCCGATCGGCGTGCTCGCGGCCGTGACGCTGCTGGCGATGGCCCCGCCGCTGGTGATGCGCGCGGCGCTGGAGATCGCCCCGCCCGTGGCGGACGCCTCGATCCTCACCTGGTTTGCCTGGCAACTGGTGTTGGCAGTGGCCACGGCCGGCTACCTCGCCCTGGCCTCGGCACCGCTCCGCAGCCACGACGATGCGCAGGCCTCACCGCGCACCGGCTGGTTCGCCACCCTGACCGCCGTGCTGGTGGGCGGACTCGGCATCGAGGCGTGGTCTCCGGCACACGCGGCGGGATGGCCGGTGTGGTACTTGTTCTGCTGGCTGCTGCCGATGGCGCTGATGCTGCCGGTGACACAGCCGGGCGCCCGCCGCGTCGCGGTCTTCACCACGGCCGCCGTGCTGGCCGGTCTCGGGGCGTGGCACGCGACGCTGTCGGGCCGGTTGGTGGAGGCCCGCGCCGACTTGCGGCAGCTCGGGGCCTACGCCGACAGCGTGACCACCGCGTCGCTCGATCGCTTCGGGGATGCGGTGCTGGCGCGCCGCGCGACCCGCCTCAACGAGCTGTACGCGGTGTGGCGGGAGTCGGACCTGGTCGCTCCCCGCGGCGAGCCGTGGCGCGCGGTCGCGACCGATTCGACCCGACGCGATCCCACCCTCCAGCTCCCGGTGCCGACGCAACTGGCCATCTGGGTGGATACCACCGTGGTGGAGTGGCTGGCGATGCACCAGATGCAGGTGACGTGGTCCGACCTGCAGCAACTGGTGCGCGATGATCCCGGTACCCGGCGTCACGTGGCCTTCGCGCGCCCGCCCGGGCGACACGACGTGCTGGTGTTGCCGATCGGTGGCGACACCACGATCACCGTGCTCGCCGGACCGCGGTCCCGCCTGATTCCCCCGACGCGGTTCGGGCGCCTCACCCGGCCCAAGGGTGCCGCCGAGGCGCCGTATTCGCTGGCGGTGGTGCCACCCGGCGAGGCGCTGCCCGACGTGACCTTCCGACGCACCGGTCGCCACGTGCGCGCCGATCAACTGGTGGATGCCGGCGGTGCGCCGCTGGTGGTCCGCGCCACGGTCTCGATCCAGCCGCAGCGACCCTTCGTGGTGCGGGCCGCGCTCACGGTGCTGCTCGACGTGCTCCTGCTCCGGCTGCTCTGGCGCCTGGTCGAGCGGATCCTGGGCGGGCGCGCGGGTCTCGAATCGGCGGTGTTCCGTCGCTCCCATCGCCGCACCCTGACGGCGGCGTTGATCTCCTTCTTCGTGGTGCCGGCGGGCTTCTTCACGCTCTGGTCTGCGCTCCGCCTCCGCCAGGACGTGGCGCGGGAGCGCAGCGACGAAGTGGCGCGCGCCCTCGGCGCGATCGGCGAGGATCCGGCGATGGCGGGCGACTCGTTGCAGCCGCCGCGCTCGGTGGTGCTGGCCCAGGTGGCCGACCGAGTGGACGCCGAGATCGGGGTGTACCGCGGCGGCCGACTCGCGGCCGCAAGCACGCCGCTGCTGGCCGAGATGGGTCTCCTCTCGCCGGTGCTCGACCCCGCGTTGCCGAGGGGCCAGTCGGCGGAGGCCGGCCGGCTCGCCACCCCGGTGCCGGGTGCCAATGTGCGGATCGGCGGGATCAGCGCGCCGACCGGCCACACGGCCATCGTCGCGGCGTTGCCGGGCTCCGATGCCGAACTGGAACGGGACCAGCTCGACCTCGCCCTGTTGTTGTTGCTCGCCTCGCTCGGCGGGACCCTCGCGGCCCTGGTGGTGGCCGGCGCGGTAGCACGGGCGCTCAACCAGCCGATTGACGCGCTCCGCAAGCGCGCCCTCGCGATCGGGCGTCGCGAGGCGGCGCCGCCGCTTCGCGCTCCGCCCGCCGAGTTCGAGCCGGTCTTCGCTGCCCTGGCCCAGATGGAACGCGACCTGGGGCAGAGCGAGGCGCGCCTCGAGGAGGAGACGGCGCGCACGGCGCGGATCGTGGCCTGGGGCGAGATGGCGCGCCAGGTGGCACACGAGATCAAGAATCCGCTCACGCCGATGCGGCTGGGGTTGCAGCACCTCAAGCGGCTCGGCGCCGACGCGCGTCCCGACCTCGCGGTCCAGGCGGGCGCCACTGCCGATCGCCTGCTCGAGGAGATTGACCGCCTCGACCGGATCGCGCGCTCCTTCGCGCGGTATGGCGCGCCACCGGACCGGGAGGCCGGGCCGCTGGAAGAGGTGGCCCTCACCGACGTCGTGCACGAGATCGGGCAGCTCTACGCGCTGGCCGCATCGAGGATGGCCGTGACCGTCCGCGGCAGCGCGCCACCGGTGGCGGCGCGGCGCGAGGAGGTGATCCAGGTAGTGCTCAACCTGGTGGACAACGCGCGGGCCGCCGGGGCGACCCAGGTGTGGCTCGAGCTTGCCCCGGGCGAACTGGTGGTGCGCGACGACGGCCACGGCATCCCCGAGGAGCAGCTCGAGCGGATCTTCGAGCCCTCCTTCTCCACCACCACCAGCGGCACCGGTCTCGGGCTGGCCATCGCCCGGCGGCTGGTGGAGGGGTGGGGTGGCCGGATCACCGCCTCGGGGCGACCCGGCGCGGGCGCCGCGTTCCGGATCACGTTCCGCCCCTTCGGCTCAACCCCCGCCCCGGGGCCGGCGTAACATTGGCGAGTCCCGACCCGCCGATCCCCGGCGTCCGCCGCGGACGTGGCTTCCTGAATGGAGTAGCCCCGATGAAGGCCCGATTGACGCTTGCCGCAGCGATGGTGATGCTGGCCCTCCCGTTGGCCGCCCAGGGTGGCGCCGCCGGCGGTGCGCCGCGCGGTCCTGGCATGGGCATGATGAGCGCGGTGCCCAACGTGGACACCCTCGCCGCCCAGCTGACCCTCACGGCCGAGCAGAAGCCCAAGGTGGCCGAGGCCGTCGCCGCGTTCGAGACCGCCACCAAGGATGCCCGGGAGTTCATGGCCAAGGCCCAGTCGGCCGGCGGCATGCAGGGCATGCGCGACAACCCCGACTTCCAGAAGCACATGACCACGCTGCGCGATGCCCGGGCCAAGCTCGCCACCGACATCAAGGCCGCGGTCACGGCCGAGCAGGGCGCCAAGTACGACGAGCTGTATCCGCAGCGCCGCCGCCCGCAGGGGCAGTAGCGCATGCGCCCGGGCCTGCTGGTGCTGCTCGCCACGCTGGCCTGTGCAGGAGCCGATCGTGACGCCCCGGTGGCCGGAGACTCGGCTGCCGGGGCGTCATCGGTGAGCGCCATCCTGCCGTCCTCCGTCGCCGAGCTCGCGCCGGGGGACACGCTCGGCCTGCTCGACCTGATGCGGCGGAACATGGCCGCCGGCGATCGCGACGCCGCCGCGGCCGCGCGCCGTGACACCACGATGCCCAACGAGGGGTACCGCGAGGCGCGGCGGCTTACGCTGTTCCTTCGCGGCGACGAGCCGGTCAAGCTGGTGGCGACCGAGCCCAACGAGGCCGGCCTGATGACGGCCGAGACCGTGGTGTGGTTCGATCGCGGCGAAGTGCGCGTGGTCCAGGAGCCGTTCACGGTGCTCTACTTCGAGGTGGACGGCCTGCTCCTCTGGACCGACGCCGCGATGGTTCCCGTCGAGGCACCGGAAGCCGACATCGCGGCGCGCGAACGCGCGGTGATTGACTCGGTGAAGGCGAGACTGCGGGTGTTCGGGAAGGCCTACCCTTGATGGAGAAGGGAGAGTCGATGGTGGAGGGTGGAGGATGCCGCTCGATTCCTCTACCCTCCGTCCTCCACCCTCCATCATCCGAGTTGAATGCGCGCCGTCCTCTTTGACTCCTTCGCGGGCCCACTCCGACTCGACACCGTTGCTGACCCGGCACCGCCCCCACACGGGGTCCTGATCGCCGTCGCGGCGACCGGACTGTGCCGAAGCGACTGGCACGGTTGGCAGGGCCACGATCCCGACATCCGCACCCTGCCGCACGTGCCGGGTCACGAACTGGCCGGGACGGTGGTGGCCGTGGGGCGCGACGTGAGGCGCTGGCGCGGCGGCGAGCGGGTGACCACGCCGTTCGTGTGCGGCTGCGGCCACTGCGCGCCCTGCCGGCGCGGCGATCACCAGGTATGCGACCACCAGACCCAGCCGGGGTTCACCCACTGGGGTTCCTTCGCCGAGCAGGTGGTGATCCACCATGCCGACGTGAACCTGGTGGAACTGCCGGAGGGGATGGCCTTCACCACCGCCGCCGCGCTGGGGTGCCGATTCGCCACGGCATTCCGCGCGGTGGTGGACCAGGCGCGGGTCCAGCCCGGCGAGTGGGTGGCGATCCACGGGATGGGTGGCGTGGGACTCTCGGCCCTGCTGGTGGCCCGCGCCCTCGGGGCGCGGGTGGTCGCGGTGGACCTCGACGCGGCCACGCTCGACCGCGCGCGCGAGCTCGGCGCCGAGGCCGTGGTGAACGCGCATGAGGGCGACGTGGTGTCCGCGATCCGCGAGATCACGGCTGGCGGAGCCGACTGCTCGATGGACGCGCTCGGCTCGGCGATCACGGCGACCCACGCCATCGCGTCCACCCGCAAGAACGGACGGCACCTGCAGGTGGGGCTGCTGGTGGGGCAGGACCACCGGCCCCCGCTGCCGATGGAGCTGGTGATCGCGCGCGAGCTGTCGGTGATCGGCTCGCACGGCATGGCGGCACACGCCTATCCGCGGATGCTCGACCTGATCGCGCGCGGCGTGCTCGCGCCGGACCTGCTCATTGCCCGGACGATCCCGCTGGAGGAGATTCCCCGCGAGCTCCCCGCGCTCGCCGGTCGGAGCGCGGGCGGGATCGTGGTGGCGGAGACCTGAGCACCATCACCCGTCCGCGCGGCGCCTACGGCCTCACGCGGCTCCGCCAGGCGGAGAGCGAGTCGTCGGGCACCGTGCTCGGCGTCACGAGACGCCAGGTCAGTGTCTCGCCGTCGCGCGATTGGAGGAGCTGCACGGTTCCCCACGCGGACGCGTAGATCACGGCAACCTCGCCGCCTGCGCCCTCCAGGCGCACCGGCACCCATCCCTCGACCAGCTTGATGGATCCACCGAGCCGCCGCATCGCCTCGGGCAGGTCAAGGGTGTCCACCGCGGCGGCGAATCGTGACCGCGCCAGGCCGGAGGTGACCTGGTCACGCGGCACGAGCGCGCCAGTCGGCGGCTGCACCGTGCGCTCGACCCCGCGTGCCCCGCCGAGGCCGCCGACGGTTGGCGCGGGTGGCCTGGCGTCCGTGGGCACGGCATCCACCAGTTGCTTCGAGGTGACCCGTTCGTCGGCGCGGGCCTCCCGGTTGCCCGCGACCTCGGCCGGCGGCGACGACACGGCATCGCGCCCCGCCAACGCTGGGGGATCGATCCCCTCGCGTGCGGCCTGTCGCCCGGCGTCGGCGGCCGGTGCCGCGCGTCGCGCCGGGGGCTCCGCGGTCGGGGGTGTCGCGACGGGAGGAGGCAACTCCTCGGCCGCCCTTGTCTCTTCGTCGCGTGACGGGGTGATTGCCTGCGGCGTGGTGTCCGCCGGCATCGGCAACCCTGACTGGCGGTCGAGCACGTCGTGCCCCGCGTAGCCAAGGCCCACCGCGAGCGCCAGCGACGCGGCCCACGCGAGGTGTCGCGGCCAGCGAGCGGCGCGAGGCAGCGGCAGCACCACGGCGGCGGGGGGCGCGTCGTCGAGCGCCTCGACCAGCAGGTCTGCCTCGTGCGCGATGGCACGCGCCGCCTCCAGGCGACCGCGACACGCCTCGCACGCAGCCAGGTGCCGCTGGATCGGCGGCAGCTCCGCGGAGGGGATCTCGCCGTCGAGCAGCTCCTGGATCAGTGCGTCGTCAAGATGCGACATGGTGCTTCTCCTCTCCTGCCCGGAACGCTTCCACGAGTCGCTGTCGCGCGCGGTGGAGTGTGGTGCCGATCGCGCCGCGCGCCAGGCCAAGCGTCGCGGCGATGTCGTCGTACGAGAATCCCTCGGCCTTGAGGAGGAGCGCATCGCGATCCCGCTCTGCCAGGGTGTCGAGCGCGCGTCGCACCGCGGCGATGCGGTCGGCCCGGTCGAACTGCTCGTCGGGGCGCTCCACCTTGGGCAGCTCCTCGCGATAGAGCTCGAGTCGCCGCGCCTGGCGCGCCGCCGTGCGTCCCTGTTCGCGCACCAGGTTGAGCGCCACGGCAAAGAGCCAGGGCCGCGGGTTGCGGGGCGGCGCGATCACCGCCCGCGCAAAGGTCTCCTGGGCGATCTCTTCCGCGCGCTCACGATCGCCGGTGCGGCGGGTGAGCATCCGCACCAGCGACTCGTGATGTTCGCGAAAGAGGTCGCCCACCGGCGAGGTCATTGGCCGTCGAACTCCCGCAGGAACCGGTCGAGTGCGCCGGGCGCCCAGTCGGCGATGCCGCCCTCGCCCACCTTGAGGGACGCCCGCCGTCCCCCCAGCACCACGGTGGTGCCGATGCCGAGTGCCTCGCGCAGGGCGGGCCGCGCGGCGAGCAGGGCGAAGTAGGCGCGGGAGAACGGGGCGATGGTGGTGACCCGGAGCGAGTCGGCGTGGGCGATGTCGGTCCACACCGTGCCGCGGCGGACGAAGAGTCGGCCCCCGGCGCGCTGAATGGCGTCGGCGCGATCCTCGCCGCGCGCGGAGGCCTGGTCGCGCGGCACCAGCTGCATGGCGCGCTGGCGCACCTCCTCGTCCATCAGCGCCTTGCTGGTGGTGCCGCTCATCGCCGCCGACGCGCGGGCGGCATCGAAGGCCTGGGCACCGGTCATCTCGCGCGCTGCCGCGGCACCGGACGGTGCCGGCACCGTGGTGGGCATCGGGCGGGTGTTGCCGGCCACCATGCCGGGCTCCTGCACGAGGTAGGAGGTGTACTCGGTGATGATGCCGTAGCGGAGGCCGAGTTCGCGCACCTGGGCGATCAAGTCGGGGGTGCTCCCCTCGAGGCGGATCTGGCGGGTCAGCTCGCCGATGCGGCGCGCGGCCCAGAGCTGCGGAATGTACTCGTCGCCGCCATCACGCCGCGGAAAGCGGGCCTCGATGGTGAACTGCTGGCGCACGCCTCCGCGGGTGCCCTCGATCACCACCGGCCCGGTGCCCTCGCCGCGGTACCGCGCCAGCACCACCAGTTCCTCGCCATAGAAGAGGTCGGGGAGCACGGCCGGCGCCTGGTCGAGCAACCGCACGGGGGCGCGCACGATCCGGAGGTCGGTGAGCGCGGGCCGCGACAGCTTGGTGAGCACGCCGCCGACCGCGTCGCTCACGTCGGCGCCGGGGGCCACGTACGAGGCAGTGCCGCGGCCCTCCACTGCAAGCCGGTCGAGCAGGTAGGTGTTGACGTCCTGGCCCACGCCGAAGGTGAAGATCCGCGCCCGCCCGATCAGCGACGCGGCCTGGGCCGCGATCCGGTCCGGCTGCTGCTCGCCCACCGACGGCAGTCCGTCGGTCACGAACACCACCAGGGCGAGGCGCTCGCGATCGGTGCCGACCTTGAGCGCCGCGTCGAGCGCGCCGGCGATGTTGGTGCCGCCGTTGGCAGACAGTCCGTCAATGAACTGCCGTGCCGCGGCCAGGTTGGCCCGGCCGACCGTGGTCCACCCCTCGCGGAACTCGCGGACGCCGCTGCTGAAGGCGATCAGCCGGAAGCGGTCGTCGGCGCCCAGCCCCTCGAGGGCCTGGCGCAGCGCGGCGCGGGCCTGCTCCATCTTGGCGCCGCTCATCGAGCCGGAGATGTCCACCACGAGGGTGAGGTCACGGCCGATGGCCGCCTCGTCGCCCGCCGGGGGCGGTGCCAGGAAGAGGAGCGCGAAGCCGTCCTCGCCGCCCTCGCGGTGCGTCAGCACGCTGCCCCCCACGAGCCCGCGCCGGAGCGGCAGGATCAGTTCCACGTCGTCGCACACGGGGGGCGACACCGTGAGCCGGAGCGTCCCGCCGCGGCGCGACTCGGTGATGTCGTGCGTGGGAGAGTAGGCCGTGGCATAGGTGGCCTCGCGCGCAGCCTCCACCGTCATGGTGACGGGGGCGTCGCCGCGCGCGCCGGCCGCATAGCGGATCCGGAGCGCATCGCCGTCGCTGGCCAGCAGCTGGCTGTAGCGGAGCACCACGGTGCGCGTCTCTCCCGGCTGCACCGGGAAGACCTGCGCCCGGATCAGTCCGTGTCCCACCAGGGTGAGCAGGGCCGGGTCCTTGAGCTGCCGGACGATCCCCTCGTAAATGCTCCGCGCCTGCTCGGCGCTCATCATCTCGCCCTTGAGTTCCTGCTCCCCCTGGAAGAGCGAGAAGTCGGAGAACACCGCCTCCCCGGGCATCGGGTAGTGGTAGGTGCCCTCGGCCACCACGCGGCCGGTGTTCCGGAACCGTTCGGTGACCTCGAACTGGGCCACACGACCGGTCACGGTGACGCGCACGTTGGACTCGACCCGGACCACCGCGGGGGAATCGCGCATCGGGGTGGGCTGGCGGTCCATCGTGATCCATCCCTGGCCGGCCGCGGGGGCGGCTGCCAGGGCGGCGAGCAGGAGGAGGGGGAGCGGACGCATCGGGGCCTCTGGGGCTGGGTTCGGCCGGGAGATGCGGGTGCCCGGGAAAGTTGCACGTCCCTCGCTTCCCCCTCGCGTTGCTCGGGGTGGAAGCTCGGGATGACAGGCACCCGGGAGAAGGGGAGAAGGCGCACCACCCGGCGGGAAACGGTGCCGCGCCGTCGGCTCCCCGGAGCGCACCCTGCACACGTGCTCTCCCGGATCCGCTCTGCCGCCGTGCTCGGCGTGGATGCCTTTGCGGTGGACGTCGAGGTGGACATCGCCAACGGGCTGCCGTCGTTCACCACCGTGGGGCTCCCGCTCGGGGCCGTGAAGGAGGGACGGGAGCGCGTGGCGGCCGCCCTCGGCAACAGCGGCTACGCGCTGCCGCTCCGGCGCATCACCGTCAACCTGGCGCCGGCCGACATCCAGAAGCGCGGGGCGGCGTTCGATCTCCCGATCGCCATCGGCCTCCTGACCGCGAGTGGCCAACTTGAGTGCGGGGCGCTCGAGCGCACGCTGCTGCTCGGCGAGCTGGGCCTCGAGGGCGATCTCCGGCCGATCCGTGGTGCACTGCCGATCGCGCTCGCCGCGCAGGCGATGGGGTGCGACGAACTGATCCTGCCGTCCGCCAACGTGGCGGAGGCGGCGGTGGTCGCCGGCGTGCGGGTGACCGGGGCAGCGACGCTGGCGCAGGTGTGCGGGCACCTGGGCGGCGCGGCCATGCTGGCCGCCACGCACACCAATCCCGCCGACGTGCTCCGCGATGCCGGCGGTGACGTGGCCGACTTTGCCGACGTGCGGGCGCAGGGCGCGGCGAAGCGCGCCCTCGAGGTGGCGGCGGCGGGTGGGCACAATGTGCTGCTCATCGGCCCGCCCGGGGCGGGGAAGACGATGCTCGCACGCCGGCTGCCGGGGATCCTGCCGTCGCTCACGCTGCCGGAGGCGCTCGACGTGACCCGCATCCATTCGGTGGCGGGGCTGCTGCCGGCGGGAAAGGCGCTGGTGACGGCGCGACCGTTCCGTGCGCCGCATCACACCGTGAGCTACGCCGGACTGATCGGAGGGGGTGCCGTGCCGCGGCCCGGCGAGGTGTCGCTGGCGCATCACGGGGTGCTGTTCCTCGACGAGGTGGCGGAACTGCCGTCGCACGTGCTGGAGGTGCTGCGGCAGCCGTTGGAGGATGGTCACGTCACCATTTCCCGCGCGGCGATGACGCTCGCCTATCCGGCGCGGTTCCTGTTCGTGGCGGCGATGAACCCCTGTCCCTGCGGGCACGCAGGCGACCCCACGCGGGCGTGCTGCTGCCCGCCGCAGACGGTGCAGCGCTACCTCGCACGGATCTCGGGGCCGCTGCTCGACCGGATGGACATCCACCTCACCGTGCCGCCGGTGGCGTATGCCGATCTGGCGGATCGGTCACCGGCGGAAAGCAGCGCGGCGATCCGCGCGCGGGTGGAAGCGGCACGGCAGCGGCAGCTCGAGCGGTTCCGGAATCACCCCGGCGTATACGCCAACGCGCACATGGGGCCGCGCGAGCTTGCGCGGTTCGTGCGCGTGGGCACCGACACCGAGGCGGTCCTCCGCCGCGCGATCGAGCGGCTGGGCCTTTCGGCGCGGGCGTACCATCGGGTGCTCAAGCTGGCGCGGACGCTGGCCGATCTCGCGGGCGACGACGAGGTAGGACCGTCACAGGTGGCGGAGGCGGTGCAGTATCGGGTGCTGGATAGAAGTGAGTCGTGAGTCCTGAGGCGTCAAATAATCATCCCTCAGGACTCAGGACTCAGGACTCACTTCCTTCGCAGCGTCACTAAGACCCGATCCGGCCGCCGTGCGCAGTGCCCCTCCCAGTACACCGCGCTCCGCCGCGACAACTCGCACTGCATCGCCTCGGGGCCATCGATGGCCCACGAGAATCTGAGCCGCGTGGAGTCGGCCCGCACGTTGCCCATCGTCCAGGTGCTGCCGTTGGCCGCGGTGACATCAATCATGGTGCGGCGCCCCTCGTGGCTCACCTGGAAGGTGGCCAGCGTGGAGTCGCCCTCGGCGAAGTGGATGGACCCGGGCCAGGTGCCCGGCTCGATCGCCTGCGCGGCGAGGGGGGCCGCCCCGCACAGCGCCGCCACGCAGGCGAGGCGCGTCACGGCGTGACCGTGAGCGACAGCACCACGCTCCGATCCGCCTTGCCGGCCACCTTGCCGACGAGCTTCACATCGTGGGTGGCGTGCGACACCGTCTGGTCGGCCACGATCAGCAGGTCGGTGTCCACGCGGTGGAGCACCGTGGCCGGCCGGAACACCACCACGATCCCCGGCGTGGCCACGGCGGTGAAGGTGATCGGCTCCTCGAACCCCTGGTCGCGGTGCACCACGAGGTTGACGGCCAGCACCTCGCCGCGCTCCACGGAATGCGCGGCCCCTTCGCGCACCTCCAGCGCGTATGGCGCCGGCGGTGGGGGGAGTTCCTCGTTGTCGGGGGGCGTGGTGGGCGAGCTGCACGCCACCACCGCCATCGCGGCCAGGCACACCAGGCGATCAGTCATCGTCCCTCCGCCGTCGCTCACGCTTGCGCTCGCTCTGCTCGCGCTTGGCCTGGAGCCGTCGCTCCTTCGAGGCCTGCGTCGGGCGCGTGGCCTTCCGACGCTTCGGCACCACCAACGCCTTGCGCACCACCTCCCGGAACCGCTCCACCGCGGCCTCGCGATTCTGCAGTTGGCTGCGCTCGCCCTGCGCCACGATTCGGAGCCGACCCTCCCCGTCGAGGCGAGGGGCCAGCTTCTCCAGCAGGCGGGCCCGGTCGGCCTCGCGGAGCGACGGCGATGCCGCCACGCTCCAGACCAGCTCGATCCGGGTGGACGAGGTGTTGACGTGCTGCCCGCCCGGTCCGCCGCTCCTCGTGGCCCGGATCTCCAGCTCGCTCCGCGGGACCGCCAGGCGGGCGTTGATGGTGATGCCGTCCGCAACGGGCATCTTCGAGGGTAACGCGGTTCCACGCTGGGCGGAAGTGAGTCCTGAGTCCCGGGTCCTGAGGGGGCACTGTCGGCCCGAATCCCGTGGCCGTACGCCCATCCCATCGACCACGTCTCAGGACTCAGGACTCGCTTCTCATTAGCTTTGCCGTATGCGCTGTCTCGGCCGGATCGTCTTCGCGATCCTCCTGATCCTGCTCCTCGCCGCCGGCTGGCTCTACCGCACCGAGATCACCCGGTACGTGCAGGGGGTGGTGGACCCGATGGCGGTGGCGCGCCGGACCGGCACCCCCTCGCCCGAGGCGCGGGCCCGCGCCGAGCGCAAGCTGGTCACCCTGGTGTCGGAGCGCCCCGATTCGGTGGTCCTCGCCGCCGACGAACTCGCCTCCCTGGTGGTGTCGGGCACCGAGATCCTCGGCGTGCGGGGGATGGACTCCATCTCCATTGAATTGGGCGACCGCCGGATCCGCACCCGTGCAATGATCGAGACGGCGGCGCTGCCGGAGCGCCTCCGCGCCCTGGTGCCCGGGGAGCTCCGGCCGTGGGAGGAAGTGATCGCCGAGGGCGAGCTCACGCCGGCCCGACCGGGGATGGCCGAATGGCAGCTCGAGCGGGTGATCGTGCGCGGCCTGCCGCTGCCGGCCGACCTGGTGGCCCGGATCGTCAACCGGGCCACCGGCACCGCCACCGATGGCCGCCTCCAGGTGGCGCTGCCCCAGCAGGTGAGCGGATTCCGGGTCCGCCCGGATGGCGTCGCGATCTACCGGGGCGGCCCGTGAAGGCGCGCCTCCTCGTGGTGGATGACGAGCGCTCGATCCGCGAGATCCTGGCCCAGGTGCTGGGCTACGAGGGGTACCGCGTGGAGGTGGCGGCGTCGGGAGGCGAGGCGATCTCGATGCAGCGCGAACAGCCGTTCGACCTGGTGCTGCTGGACGTCAAGATGCAGGGGATGGACGGCCTCGACGCGCTCGCCCAGTTGCGCAGCCTCGACCCCGACCTGCGCGTCGTGATGATCTCGGGGCATGCCTCGATTGCCACCGCCGTCGAGGCGGTCAAGAAGGGCGCCTTCGACTTCCTCGAGAAGCCGCTCGACTCCGATCGGTTGTTGGTGACGGTGCAGCGGGCCCTGGAGCATCGCCAGCTCGCCGGCGAGAATGCCCGGCTGCGCGAGGGACTGGCGCGCGCCACGGATGCGCAGTTTGCCATGGTGGGCAACTCCCCGGCGCTTCGCGAGATCCGCGCCCTGGTGGCGCGCGTGGGGCCCACCAACGCGCGGGTGTTCGTCACGGGGGAGAACGGCAGCGGCAAGGAGCTGGTGGCGCGGGCGATCCACGAGGCCTCGCCACGGAAGGCGAAGCCGTTCGTGGAGGTGAACTGCGCCGCGATCCCGGCCGAACTGGTCGAGAGCGAGCTGTTCGGCCACGTGAAGGGGGCCTTCACCGGGGCGGTGGCCAACCAGGAAGGGAAGTTCGACGCCGCCGACGGGGGCACCCTCTTCCTCGACGAGATCGGCGACCTCGCGCTCGGCGCCCAGGCCAAGATCCTCCGCGCGCTGCAGGAAGGGGTGATCACCCGCGTGGGCGACGCCAAGCCGATCAAGGTGGACGTGCGGGTGATTGCCGCGACCAACCGCGTGCCGGAGAAGGAAGTGGAGGCGGGCCGCTTCCGCGAGGATCTCTACCACCGGCTCAACGTGATGCCGATCCAGGTGCCGCCGCTCCGCGCCCGCAGCGAGGACATCCCCGCCCTGGTGTCGCATTTCGTGGCGGTGCTCGGCGCCGGACCGGGGATGGTGCCGAAGCCGTTCACCGGCGGGGCACTCCGGGTGCTGCAGCGCCGCCGCTGGCCGGGCAACGTCCGCGAGCTGCGCAACGCGGTGGAGCGCCTGCTGATCCTCACCACCGGCGCCGAGGTGACCGCGGAGGACGTGGAGCAGGTGCTGCCGCCCGACAGCGGGCCGCCGCTTGACGCCGCGAAGCTGGTGGAGGAGGCCGGCGACCGCACCCTCACGCAATTCCGCGAGGACGCCGAGCGCGCCTTCATCGAGGCGCGCCTGGCGGAGCACCACTGGAACGTGGCGGAGACCGCCCGGGTCCTCGGCATGCCGCGGTCGGGACTCTACAACAAGATCGTGAAGTACGGCATCGCGAGGGAGTGACCGATGACGGGACCACGGGACTGGGACAAGGAACTGGCCGAGATCGACAAGCTGATGCAGGCGCCGTCGCCCGGGGCCGGCGCGGCGGCACCGGGCGACGCGCGACGGGCGACGGCGGCTACGGCCCAACCGCCCGCCGGCCCTCGACCCGCGAGCGTTTCGCCGGTCGGGGCCCCACGCCCGCTCACGGTGTGGGCCATCGCCCTCCTGGGTCCACTCGGCGCCGCCGCCCTCGCGATCTGGCCCTACGACAAGGCGTGCAACCTCCCACTCGGCATCTATCTTGTCGGCGTGCTGGCCGTCTTCGGCGCTTCGGTGTGGACGATGCGGCTGGCGTGGGCCACCCGGCGCGGGGTGGTGATGGTCCTCGGCCTGCTCACGCTGCTGGCGGCGCTGGGCCTCGGCGCCCGCGAGGTGTTGCCGAGGGTGGGGTATGCGAAGGTGGCGTTGACGTGGACGTGCAGCTCCTGAGTCCTGGGTCCTGAGTCCTGAGTCGTGAGAGGGCGACCATCGCTTGTCGCCCGTTGCTCGTCGCCAGTCGCTTGGAACGTGACTTTCACCGAACGGAAAGACTGATGGCCAAGACGTTCAAGAACTTCATCGGCGGCCGCTGGGTCGCCCCGTCCACCGGCAAGTACTTCCCCAACCGCAACCCTGCGGACACCACTGACCTGATCGGCCGGTTCCCGGAGTCGGGGAAGGCCGACGTGGAGGCCGCGGTGCGGTCGGCCCGTGAGGGGTTCGCCCGCTGGAGCCGGACGCCGGCGCCGCTCCGTGGCGACGTGCTGCGGCGGGTGGGCGACCTGCTGGTGGCCCGCAAGGAGGAGATCGCCGACGCCATGACCCGCGAGATGGGCAAGGTGCTGGCCGAGACCCGCGGCGACGTGCAAGAGGGAATCGACACCGCCTACTACGCCGCCACGGAGGGTCGCCGGCTCTTCGGCCACACGGTGCCCTCGGAGCTGCGGCAGAAGTGGGCGATGACGACGCGCCGGCCGATCGGGGTGTGCGGCCTGATCACCCCGTTCAACTTCCCGCTGGCGATTCCCACCTGGAAGGCGTTCCCGGCGCTCCTGTCGGGGAACTCGGTGATCCTCAAGCCGTCGGAGGACGTGCCGCACACCGCCACGCTGCTGGTGGAGATCCTGCTCGAGGCGGGGCTGCCCCCCGAGGTGATCCAGTTGGTGCACGGGGGCGAGGAGGCCGGCCGGGCGCTGGTGGCCCACCCGCAGGTGCCGGTGATCTCGTTCACGGGGAGCACCGACACCGGCTCCAGGATCGGCGAGGTGTGCGGCCGGATGCACAAGCGCCTGTCGCTGGAGATGGGCGGCAAGAATGCCCAGATCGTGATGGAGGACGCCGACCTCGACCTGGCCCTCGACGGGGTGCTCTGGGGGGCGTTCGGCACCACCGGGCAGCGCTGCACCGCCACCTCGCGGCTGATCGTGCACCGCAAGGTCCACGACCGGCTGGTGGACCGCCTGGTGGAGGCGGCCGGGAAGCTGGTGCTGGGTGATGGTCGCGAGGGGCGGACCCAGGTGGGGCCCCTGATCCACGAGGCCTCACGCGCCAAGGTGGAGCAGTACGTGGCGATCGGCGTCGAACAGGGGGCGGAACTGGCCTGCGGCGGGAGCCGGCCCCGCTCCCCGCGGCTGGCCGACGGCTACTTCTACAAGCCGACCGTCTTCGTCAACGTCAAGAAGGGGAGCCGGCTGGCCACCGAGGAGATCTTCGGTCCGGTGCTCTCGGTGATCCGGGTGGGGTCGTACGAGGAGGCGGTGCGGGTCAACAACGAGGTCAAGTACGGACTGTCGAGTGCGCTCTACACCCGCGACGTGCACCGGGCGTTCCGGGCGATGGAGGATCTCGACAACGGGATCACCTACATCAATGCTCCCACGATCGGCGCCGAGGCGCACCTGC
>CAZNOJ010000041.1:0-20236 GCA_964574665.1 uncultured Gemmatimonadaceae bacterium | reverse complement strand
CCGCCGCCTCGCCACCCCATGCCGCCTTGAGGTGCGCCTCGAACGACTCCGCGGTGAAGCCCGCCAGCGCCCCGCCCGCGGCCCGCGCCGCCCGAAGCAGCACGTCGCCCGTGTGCATCCCCGGCCGCACCGGTTCCATCACCGGCTGCAGCAACCCGCGCACCCCCGGCCGCGGCCAGAGGTCGTCCCAGCGCTCCAGGGCGTGCAGGTTGGGGAGGATCAGGTCGCAGGCCGCCGCGGTCTCGTCCATCACGTTGGCGGTGGAGACCTTGAAGCCCACCCGGGCGAACGCCTCGGCGAACTGCCCCGACTTGGGCAGCGCATAGAGCGGATTCGCCTCGTGCACCAGCACCATCGCGATCTCGCCGCGACCCATCGCCGCGAACGCCTCCTGGATCGCGCCGTAGCCGTCCGTCGCGGGGGCGGCCTCGCCGAACCGCACCGTCGTCCCCAGGTTGCCGGCCGCCGCGTTGGCCAGGTTGACCGCGTGGCAGAGCTCGATCGCGCCGCGATGCTGCGCCGCGATCCCGCCCGCCACGGCCAGCGACGGCGTCGCCGCCGCGAACTCCTCGGCCAGCCGGGCCAGCCGGCCCGCATCGAGGCCCGTGGCCGCCGCGACCGCCTCGGGGGTGTACGCCGAGAGGTCGCCCACGCCGGTGCCACGGTGCGCGGCGGCGGCCCGGGCAAAGCAGAGCGCCACCTGCACCTCGGTCCCGGCCGGCACATCGAGCCACTCGTCGGCATTGGCGGCGGTCAGGTTCATCCGCGGCCCGACATAGACGTGCTTGGCCATGGTGCCGTCGTGGTAGCCGTGCGCCGCCGCGAAGCCGCGCTGCTGCGCCACCGTCGGACCCCAGGTCTCCAGGAAGTCGGCGCCGAAGGAGACGATGAAGCGCGCCGCGGCGAAGTCGTAGGCCGCGAGTTCGTCGCGCCCGAAGGCCCGGCGGTTGGCGGCCCGCTCGGCCTCGCGGCCGAAGGCCTCCCACCGCAGCGAGCGGCCGCCGGCCGCCGTCATCATGTCATGCAGCAAGGTGGTGAACGTCGAGGGACCGTAGCCGTTGATGGCCACCGTCCGGCCGGTCGAGGCGCCCAACCGCGCCGCCAGGCGGGCGATGGCGTCCTCCCACGTGATCTCGTCGAACGACCCCGTGGCATTGCGGGCCAGCGGCGCGCCGATCCGGTCCGGGTGATAGAGCGCCTGCAGGCCGGCCTGGCCGCGGGCGCAGAGCGCGCCGGCGTTGATCGGGTGCTCGGGATTCCCCTCGAGCTTGATGGCCCGCGCCTCGCGCGTCTTGACGTGCAGGCCGCAGCCGGTGGCGCACTCGGTGCACGTGGAGGCGTACCACGTCGCCACCCCCGGCACCTGCTGCTCCGACTGCACCATGTAGGGGACCAGCTTGGCCACCCGGTCGGTGGAACACCCCGACAGCGCGGCGGTGCCGGCGCCGGTGACGCCCAGCACCTTCAGGAACTGGCGACGGTCCACGCCGGGGTTCGACTCGGTCGGGTTCGACTCGGTCACGGCGGCTCCGGGATCGCGATGGGGAGTGGTCATCTCAGTAGTGGCACGCGGTGCAGTCGCGGGTCACGTTGCGCTCCAGGTGGCAGTTGATGCACCACCCCATGTTGTTCACGTTGTTCACCTTGTACACCTGGGGCATCCGGGCCACGTTGCCGTGGCAGGTGGCGCACGCCGACGGCCCCAGGGCGTTGATGTGCACCGCGTGCGGGAAGCGGACGTGCCGCGCCACGCTGTGGATCCGCACCCACTCGATCGGCGTGCCCGCCTCCCAGGCATCCTTCACCTTCTGGATCTCGACGCGGTGCGTCGAGTCGCGGCCGGCGATCACCGCGTGGCACCCCATGCAGGTCTGCATGGACGGGATGCCCGGCTCCGACGACACCGCGACCGTGGCGTGGCAATACTGGCACGCCATCTTGAGCTGGCCCGCGTGAATGTCGTGGCGGAAGAAGATCGGCTGGCGAGGGCCCGGCAGGTCGGCCGTGTCGCTGGCCGCCAGCACGCCGGGTGGAGTGGCTGGCTGCTGGGCGTCGGAGTCGCGGGTCAGGGCGAGGAAGCCCGTCGCCGCCGCCGCCAACACACCCAGGGATCCAAGCAGGACCGGCTTGCGCATAGCTGCTGACCGCCGAAGAGGATGCGTGCTTGTGAACGGATTCACGATCGCGCGAGTCCATCAAAAAAAGGGGGGTCGTGGCCGCGACACCCCTGCCGCGCGCAAAACTAGCCACCATCCGGAGTCGGTTCAACCGCGCCACCACCACGCGCGCGACGCGGCAGGGGCGGCAGGATCCCCCGGCGCCGGAGGAAGTGCCCGATCTCCAGGCCGATCGCCCGGAACAACCCCACCTCGCGCGCGTCGAGTCCGGCCCGGAAGATCACCTCGCGGAACCCCCGCATCACCAGCTCCGCCTCCCGCTTCTTGAAGAACTCGATCGCCGTGAGCGCCAATTCCCAGTCGCGGAACAGCGCCTCCACCTCGGCATGCGGCGCCGGCGGGGCCTTGTGGCGCGGGGGTTTCAGCCCGATCCGGTCGCCACCCCGCGCCAGCCAGGTCTCGTAGCAGTAGATCCCCGTCGCCTGCGCCAAATTGAGAGAGGTATAGTCGGGATTAGCCGAAATCGTCACCAGCACGTCGCCCCGATCAATCTCCTCGTTGCGGAGCCCGTGGTCCTCCCGACCCGCGAGAATCCCGACTTTTCCACTCTCCATTCGCTCGTGCAACTCCGCCGCGGCCACCCGCGGCCGGAGGGTCCGCCGCTTGGCGGTGCGCTCGCGCCCGGTGAGCACCTGCACATAGGTCAGGTCCGCCAGCGCGGCATCGAGGTCGTCGAACACCTGCATCGCCGCGATCACGTCGCCGGCGTGATGCGCGATCCCCTCGAGGCGCACCGGATCGAGCGGACACTCCGGGTTCACCAGCCGGATCTCGGTGATCCCGAAGTTCTTGGCCACGCGGATGCACGACGCCAGGTTGACCAGGTCCTGCACCGCGACGAGCACCAGCACCGGCGCGCGCTCCGGGGAGGGCGGCGTCGGCTTCATCCCCGCAGCTCCACCCCGGCGCGCCGCTCGGCGCGACGGATCGGCTCGAGATAGTCGGCGTCCTCACCCAGCTCCGCGCGGAGGGCGCGCAACTGCTCCCGCACCGCCTCGAGCAGCGGATGCTCGGCGCCGACGGCACGGGCCGTGTCCACCGCGATGCCGGCATCCTTCTCCAGCAGCGCCAGCCGGAAGAGCCGCGGCCAGGTGCCCGTCAGCACCCGCTCCGGCACCAGCGCCTCGCTCACGAACGACCGCCCGCTCGAGGCATTGAGCACCTCGACCGCCGCGCGCGGGTCGATCCCTGCCTTCGCCAGGGCGACGAGCCCCTCACCCACGGCCAGGATGTTGGTGGCGAGCAGGATGTTGTTGATCGCCTTCATGGCGTGGCCGGCGCCCACCGGGCCGAGGTGCACCACCTTGGCGGCGAACGGTGCGATCACCGCACCGGCCCGCGCCACGTCGACCTCGTTGCCTCCGCACATCACGGTGAGCTGCCCCGCGCGTGCCAGCGGCGGGCCGCCGCTCACCGGTGCGTCCACGAAGGCCACGCCGCGCGCGGCGAGCCGCGCCGCGATCGCCCGCGATGTCTCGGGATCGCCCGACGTGCAGTCAATCACCAGCGCGCCCGTGGGCAGCAGGTCGAGCATCTCGTCCACCACCCCCGCCACTTCGCGCGAGGTGGGCAGGCAGGTGATCACGACATCGGCGCCTGCCGCCAGCTCACGCGGCGTCTTGACGGGGTGCGCCCCGGGGTGCTCGGCCGCGAAGGCGATCGCGGTGGCGTCGGTGCGGTTCCAGACGGTGATGGGGTGGACCGCGGCCAGCCGCGCGGCCATCGGTGCGCCGAGGGCGCCCAGGCCCATGAAGCCGATCTGCATGCGGGGAATCGCCTCCCGGAGAGGGAGGCGGGAAGATAGCCGCGCGGCAGGGGCCTACGGCTGGTACCGCCGCAGCTCGTAGACCACGCGGCCATTGCCCAGGATCGCGGTCCAGTGGTCGTTGCTCCGACGGATCCAGAGCACGCCGCTCGCGAAGCGGAGCGAATCGCCGCGCAGCAGGACGGCGCCACCGCGGAGGGTGCCATTCCTCGCCTGGTGCAGGCGACCACCGCGCAGGAGGAGCTGGCTGGTCTCCATCACCCGGGCGAGCGTCGAGTCGGCGTACGTGTGCCGGTCCACGGTGGAGTCATCCGTCCAGCGAAAATCCTCGAAGAAGGAGGGGTAGTCGCCGCCCGATCCGCGCCACACTCCTTCGAGCCACCGGAGGCCCTGGAATTGCGCGGCCGTGACCGGAACCAGCTCGGCGGTGGGCATCGCCGCCGCCTGGGCGGCGAGGCGCGGAGCCAGGGAGAACAGCGCAAGGAGGGTCAGGCGCATCCGCGGTCACTGCTCCAGCTGCAGTTGGTAGCCGACATTGCGCACGGTCCGGATCAAGGGGCGGGCCGATTCCTCGTCCCCGAGCTTTCGACGCAACCCGGCCACGTGCCAGTCCACGGTGCGCGACTCCACGTCGGGGGCGTACCCCCACACCTCACGGAGCAACCGCTCCCGCGGGACCGTCTGGCCGGCGCGCTCGAGGAGCGCAAAGAGCAGTTCACGCTCCTTGGGCCGCAGGTCCACGTCGCAGCCGGCGCGCGTGACCCGATGTCCCGAGAGGTCGAAGACCAGGTCATTGTGCGCGATCCGACTGCCGCGAACCGGGCCCGACGCTTCAGGGGAGGCACGTCGCAGGAGCGACTGCACCCGGGCCAGCAGTTCGAGCAACCCGAACGGCTTGGTCACGTAGTCGTCCGCGCCGAGGCGGAAACCGTTCACCTTGACCGTCTCCTCGCCGCGAGCGGAGAGGATCAGGACCGGGGCGTTGAAGCCGTCGCCGCGCAGGGTGCGCAGCACCGTCTCCCCCTGTATCCCTGGCAGCATCAGGTCGAGGATCATCAGGTCGGGTCGGAAGCGCGGCACGGCCCCGAGGCCGGCCTCGCCGGTCAGGGCGATCTCCACCTCGTGCCCCTCGAGACGCAGGTGCTCGGCGAGGGCGCGGGCGATGTCCTCCTGGTCCTCCACGAGGAGCACGCGCCGGGCGCGAGACGGTCCGGAAACCCGGGCCACCGGACTGGGCGGGAGCGAAGTGTCGGTCGTCATCTGGGGTGAACCTACCCGGAATCCCGGCGTTCGGTTTCTCCGGGCCTGCCGGTCCACACCCGACGCACACAACACCCCGCCCCGCTTGCCTCCCGTGTGCATGGCACCGTACACCTCGCCAAGTCGTCGGGATGGCATCACCATGCCGGTCCCCTCTCCCCCTGGAGCCCCCGTGTCCCTCGCGCCGTTCTGGCGGGTCCTCACCGTGATCTCGTTGGGGAGTGCCTGCGCTGGAGGGCAGGCCATCCTGCCCGCACCGGTGGACCAGCTCCTCCCGGCGAGGGATCCCTCGGTGCGCATTGACACCGCCGCCGTCGGCCGACTGGTGCAGGAGATTCGTGCGGGGCGGCATGGGATGGTGCATTCCCTGCTCGTCGTGCGCGCGGGCGAGCTCGTGGTCGAGGAGTACTTCAACGGGTCCCACGCCGAGGACGTCCACACCCTCCAGTCGGTGTCGAAGAGCGTCACCTCCGCGCTGGTCGGCATCGCACTCGCCCGGGGCGTGCTCGGTTCGGTGCAGGACCGCGTGCTCGACTACTTCCCTGCCTGGCGCGACGGGCTCGACGACGACCCGCGGCGTGCCCGGATGCGACTTGACGACATCCTCACGATGCGAACCGGCGTGGACTACACCGAGGGATTCGCGGGGTCGCCGCACTCGCAGCTCAACGCCCTCGCCACCGGGTGGGACCGCTTCTGGCTCGAACGGCCGATGCGCGCCGAGCCCGGCACCACGTACAACTACGACTCCGGCGGGGTGATCGCCATCTCCGGCATGTTCCGCGCGCGGACCGGTGCGCACGCGGATGTCTACGCCGCCGAGCACCTCTTCGCCCCGCTCGGGATCACGACGTGGCGGTTGGCCCGGAACCAGGAGGGACACCCGCACTTGGGGGGCGGACTGCAGCTCCGGGCGCGCGACATCGCGAAGTTCGGGCAGCTCTACCTGCAGGGTGGGCGGTGGGGCGAACGGCAGGTGGTGCCCGCAAGCTGGGTGGCGGCGTCGCTTGCCGAGCAGGTGCACTTCCCGACCCCGCTGCGCCATTTCACCGGCTACGGCTACCTCTGGTGGCGGATGCCCCCTGCGCAGGGCGACGCGGAGGCCGTGCACGTCGCGGCCGGGAACCTGGGACAGTTCATCTTCGTGGCGCCCGAGCACCAGGCGGTGGTCGTGTTCACCGCCGGGATCCCCGGCAACGCGATGCACGACCTCGTGACCGTGTTCCGCGAGCGCATCGTCCCGGCATTCAGTGCGTCGCGCTGACGTCGGCACCCCGCCCGGCGAGCGGCAGCCGGAGCACGAATCGTGCGCCGCCCACGGGGGCGGCGGTGCACGTGAGCGAGCCGTCCATCAGGTCCACCAGCTGGCGCGACACCGCGAGGCCCACGCCGGCGCCGGGACTGGCGGGATCGTGCACGAACGGCTCGAACACCCGCTCCCGCTCCGCGGCAGGAATCCCGGCTCCCTCGTCATCCACCGTCAGCACCGCCCCTGATCCCTCGATGCGGAGCTCGAGTTGCACCCGTTGCCCGGCCGGGCCGAACCGCTCCGCGTTCTCCAGCAGGTTGGTGAGCACCTGCACCACCGCGTCGCGATCCGCCACCACGGTGGCGGACTCGAGCCGCTCCGCCACCAGCGTCATCCCCGCGCGTTGGAAGACGGGGAGGAAGCCCGCGACCACCTCGCCCACGACGCGATCGAGCGGCATCGGCGCGAGTTGCAGGGTCGGCCGGGCACCGCCGCGACCGGTGAACTGCAGCGCCCCTTCCACAAGGTGGATCAGTCGCCTCGTCTCCCGCACGATGATTCGCGCGGCGTCGTGGCGCGCCTGGGCCGCGGGACGGTCGAGCTGGAGCGACTCGCCGTACAGCAGGATCTGGGTGAGCGGCGTGCGCAGGTCGTGGGCCACCGCCGAGGCGAACGCCTCCCGTTCACGTACCTGCGCCACGAAGCGGCGTGCCAGGGCCACCGCCGCGATCCCCAGGGCGAGCGCCCCGCCCACCAGGAGCCAGATCGGGACGGGCGAGGCCGGCATCCCGCCGTACAGGTGACGGCCGAGCCCCTCAGGCGACACGCCAATGGTGACCCAGTAGGGCCAGGTCTGCGGGTCCGCCGTGGCTCCCGGCTCCGGCACGCCGCTGTCAGTCTGGAAGCGCGAGCGGAGAAAGGCCACCGACACGCTCGGCACGCCCGGCTGCGGCGCGCCGCGTCGGAGCACGGTGTCTCCGGCAGGACCGACGAAGACCCAGGAGACGAAGGCCGAGCCGGCATCGCCGAACCGCGCCCGCTCTGCCTGCGTGGCGGCGGGCAGGAACTGTGCATCGGCTAGCGCCTTGGCACTGCTCAGGTACCCGGCGATCCGGCGGGTCCCCTCGAAGCTCTGCATCACCACCGGAGCCGTGATCGGGTTGTTGTCCGCATCCACCTTGAGGACCACCTGCCGGACCTCGACCAGGCGCAACGTACCGGCCAGCTGCACCAGGCGCCGACGCAGCGGCTCGATCACCGCGGAATCCAGCCCGTCGTGCACCAGTCGCTCCGGCTCCCGGCTGTTCCACACGAAGTAGCCCCCGGTGGCCGGCGGCAGCCGGACACACCGGCATGCGATCGCGGAATCCACGTTGGCGCGGAGCAGGTCGAGGACGTCCTCCTCCCACCATCCCGGCAGCAGGAGCAGCGAGGGGTACACCGCCGCGTTGGCAGCATTCGCGCTGAAGCGGACGTCCTCGCTGAACTCGCGAGCGAGCAGCTCGGCCTGGACCTCGGCGCTGCCGGCCAGCTGCGACTCGAACCGACGGCCCATCCCCCACCCCCACAGCGCCAGGGCGAGGCAGGCGCCACCCAGGAGGGCCGCGACCAGGTACAGCAGGCGGGCAGCGGGGTCGCCCCGCGAATCGCGTCGGGGTCCGCCGCGGTCTGGCGGTGGCTTCGGGGGGTGTGGCGCAATCCCGCTCATCCCCTCAAGCTACTTGACGGCCGGCCGGCGGCACTGGCGCCGGCATTGTGTGCGCCGTGCAAGCGTGAAACAGCGTCGCATCACCCTCCGTCGCGTCCGCGTCCACTCCCGCTGAGGATGCTGCCCACATGTCCCGACACTCCCTCCTCCGAGCCGCCCTGCCGGTCGTTGCCCTGGCGCTCTTCGCCCAGGGCGCCCGAAGCCAGGCCGCCGTCTCCTGGCCCACTCGCGGCTGGCCAGTCTCGACACCCGCCGCCCAGGGACTCCGTCCCGAGCCGTGGGTCGCGCTCGACAGTGCGACCCGGGCCGGTCGCTTCGGGCACATTGATCACCTGCTGGTGGTGCGGAACGGCTACAAGGTGGTCGAGCACAGCTATCCCAGGGACTACCGCTCGATCGCCGCCGGGAAGAGCTCGCCGATCGGGTGCGGTCCCGGTGCCTGCGCGGGACGCAACATCCATCCCGACTTCAACTACTTCGACCCCGCCACTCATCCGTACCGGAACGGCACCGGCCCCCACAACCTGCAGTCAACCAGCAAGTCGGTGATCGCGACGGTCCTCGGCGCGGCACAACACCAGGGCGCCATTCGATCCCTCGATGCACCGATGCTCTCCTACCTCACCACCTGGCGTGACGTGCCCACCGATCCGCGGCTCGCCAAGGCGACGCTCAAGGACCTGCTCACGATGCGGAGCGGCATCGAATGGCACGAGCAGGACCGCCCGCTCGACAGCACCAACACCACCCTGCAGCTGGAGCGGAGCGCCGACTGGGTCCGGTTCACCCTGTCGCAGCCGATGGATGCCGAACCGGGCACCAAGTGGGCCTACAACAGCGGCGGCTCGCACCTGATCTCCGCGGTGATCCGCGAGGCGACGGGGATGAACGCGGACGAATACGCCCGCCGGCACCTCTTCGGGCCGATGGGCATCACCGACTTCTTCTGGAAGCAGGGCGGCGGCGGACTCCCGGACGGCGAGAGCGGCGTCTACCTCCACCCGGGCGACCTCGCCAAGCTGGGCTACCTGATGCTGCACGACGGCGTCTGGGATGGTCGCCGCCTGCTGCCCGCCGGCTGGGCTCGCGAGGCCACCACTCGCCACGTCGACCAGGGGCCTGCCAACGGCTGGGGCTACGGCTACCAGTGGTGGCGGCTCGACCGGAACGGCCTCGAGATCTGGGGGACGCTCGGCTTTGGCGGCCAGTTCATGTTGGTCGTCCCGTCACACCAGCTGATCGTGGTGTCGCTCGGATGGAACGTGTACGGCGACCAGGTGCCCGGCATCCTGGGGCCTCTGCTCAACGCCGTCGCCGCGTCGGTGGCGGCGCCGTGAGCGTCGCGGGAAGTGTGCGTCTCGCGAGCACCCGCCCCTGCAGGAAACCATCGCGCGTCTCCTGAGGTCGTCTGGAACTCGCGGGCGCCACCCCCGGCCCCACGGGTTCCATCCTCCGGGAGCACGCCCATGCCGATCCGACGCCGCACGTCCCTCGCCATGCTGGCGCTCGCCACTGCCGGACTCGCAGCCTGCGGTTCCTCGCCCACCGGCGGCGACGACGATGATGATGACGATCCGCTCACGCCGGCCTCGATCACGATGACCACCGAGCGCACCACCCGGGCCCGGAACGAGACCTTCACCCTGGCTCCCGTGGTGCGGAACGCGGCCAACGAGGTCATCACCCCGACCATCGCCTTCACGTCGTCCTCGACCAGCACCGCCACCGTCACCGCGGACGGCACCGTCACCACCAAGAACCCCGGCACGACCACCCTGCGCGCCGTCGCAGGGCCCGTGCAGGCGGAGTTGCAGATCACCGTGTTGGATGGTTCGCTGGTCGGACCCGCCGGCGGCACCGTCACCACGGGCTCGGCGTCGCTCACCGTCCCGGCCGGCGCGCTCACCACGGAAACCGTGGTGTCGCTCCGCTTCGTGGCCGCGCCGATCCAGGACCCCACCGGGACCATCAACGCCATCGTCGAGGTCGGTCCCGCCAACGTCGCGTTCAGCACGCCGGCCACTCTCGCGCTGACGATCCCGAGCTCGGGGAGCCCGCTCGGCTTGCCCGTCGAGTCCACCGGCATCCGCCGCCTCGAGGGGAACGCCTGGGTGAACGCCGACCAGCCCACCATCGAGGCCGGCACCCGGCGCGCGACCGCACGGGTGAACGGCGCGGGCCAGTTCAGCGGCGGCCGCCTGATTCCGACCCAGCCGTGCACCGCCCCGGAGCACCGCCAGTTCGACTATTGGGTCGATCAGTGGAGCGTGTCGGTCAATGGCCAGACGGTCGCCAACAGCGACATCACCATCGAGCAGGGTGGCTGCGCCATCCTCGAGCGCTGGCAGCCGTTGGGCGGTGGGCTCGGCCTCAGCATCTCCTTCTATAACCCCGCCACGCAGCTCTGGTACCAGTCCTACCTCGACAACACCGGCTTCCGGCTCGCCGTCTCCGGTGGCATCGACGCGCAGGGCCAGATGGTGCTCAAGACCGCGGGCACCCAGTCGTACGAACGCTGGGCCTGGCTCAAGGAGGGCGCCAGCGTCCGCCAGCGCGCCGACTTCACCAACAATGGCGGTGCATCCTTCGCGGCACCGCACTTCAACGGGGTCTACACCCCGAGGTGACGATGCATCGCGCGATGTACACCGGGTGCTGCGTCGTGGCACTGGCCATCGCGCCAAGTGCCGTGCCCGCGCAGGCACAGGCCAACCCCGCCGTGCAGCGTGCGGCGCAACTGCTCGGCGCCAATCGTGCCGCCGAGGCGGTCCCCATCCTCGATTCCCTCACGCAAGCGGATCCCTCGATCCCGCCCGGCTGGGGGCTCCTCGGCGCGGCACTGCTCAGCACCCGCCAGCTCGAGCGCGCGGTGCCCGTGCTCGAGCGCGCGATGACCTTCCCCGGTCCCCGCGCTAACGCGCTCTACAACCTCGGCCTCGCCCACGGACTGCTCGGCAACCTCGACTCGGCCTTCACGCTCCTGCACGCGGCCAAGGCGACCGGTCGGATCGACCTCACCCGCCTGGCCTTCGACCCCGACGCCGGGCCGATCCGAGCCGACACCCGGGTGCGGGGACTGCTGCCGTCGGAGGCGGAGTACGCCGCGCCGTTCGTGGAACCGGTGCGGATCCTGGCCGAATGGCGGGGCGACCAGGCCGGGGACCAGTTCGGCTGGATCGCGCGGAATGCCGGCGACGTGGATGGAGACGGCGTGGCCGACGTCGTCACCTCCGCACCGACGGCCGGCAACGGCGCCGGAGCGGTGTACCTCCTGTCCACGGCGAAACGAGCCCGCATCTGGTCGGTGCGTGGTGCGGGCGCCGACGAGCTCGGCTTCGGGATCGAGGCCGCCGGCGATGTCAATCGCGACGGCGTGCCGGACGTGATTGCCGGCGCGCCAGGTGCCGGCTACGCCCTGCTGCTCTCGGGGCGTGACGGATCGGTGCTCCGCCGCATCACGGGCCGTGATGCCACTGAGCGGTTCGGGGAGCGGGTGAGCGGACTCGGGGACATCAACGGCGATGGGGCGCCCGAAGTGCTGATCAGCGCCCCACAGAGTGCTGCGCGAGGTGCCCGATCCGGTCGAGTCGCAATCCACTCCTCGGCAACCGGTGCGGAACTGCACGCCTGGCAGGGGGAGGCGGGCCACCAGCTGGGGCAGGCCCTCGCGGGTGCCACCACCGGCGGCGGCTTCCTCGTCATCGCCGGCGCACCGGGAGCCGGCGGCGGCGGGCGCAGCCATGTCTGGACCACGCTGCAGGCCGCGCCGCGGTTCACCCTGGTGCCAGACTCCTCTGCCGTGCAGTTCGGCGGGATGTTCGCCTCGGTGGTCGGCGACGTCGATCGTGACGGTGTGCCCGACCTCTACGTCTCCGATTGGACGGATCGTGCCCGCGGCAGCACCACCGGGCGCGCCTACGTGTATTCCGGCGCGAGCGGTGCCCGACTCCTGGCGCTGGGCGGCGAGGGTGCGGGCAACGGGTATGGCATCGGCTCCGCGGAAGCCGGGGATGTCGATCGCGATGGTCACGACGACTTGATCATCGGCGCCTGGCAGTTCAACGGCGCCGCGCCGGCGGGCGGCAAGCTCTACCTCCACAGTGGTGCCGACGGCCGGCTGCTCGGCGCCCTGACCGGGCGGGTGATGGGCGAGACGCTCGGGTTCGATGCGACCGGGCTCGGCGACGTCAATGGCGACGGCGTCCCCGACCTGCTGGTCACGTCCGCGTGGAGCGCCGCGAATGGCGTCCGCAGCGGCCGAGTGCTGGTCCTATCGGGCGCGGAAGTGCTTGCCGGCGGGAAACCCGCACCGTGAACGCGTCGTCAGGCTGCCATCAGCGACCCCTCCTTCAACACGCGCAGGCTCCCATGCGACCCAGGCACACTTCCTTCGCGCTGGCGGTATGGCTCCTCACGGCCTGCAGCCCCACCGCACCAACCGCGGCCCAGGCCCCAGGCGGCCTCTTCGCCTACGACCGCTCGGCGCCGCTCAACCTCGATACGCTGCGGCAGGCCGACCAGGGGAACGCCCGCATCTACCGGATCGCCTTCGATGCGCCGGGGGGTGGTCGGGCCACCGGCCTGATGGCCGTCCCGACCGCCTCCGGTCGCCACCCGGCTGTGGTGCTGATGCACGGGCTCCCCGGCAACGCCCAGGGGATGATGACGCTGCTGGGGACCGAGCTGGCCGCACGGGGCGCCATCGCGCTCGCGATCGACGCGCCGTGGGCGCGGCGACAGGGACTGCCGGACTTCACCCCCCGGGACAGCGTGGAACAGGTCCAGTTGATGCTGGATCTGCAGCGCGCGGTCGACGTGCTGCTGGCCCGACCCGACGTGGACGCCTCGCGCATCGGCTATATCGGCGGCAGCTACGGCGGTGCGATGGGGGCCCTCTTTGTGGGCATCGAGAAGCGGCTCCGCGCGGCGATCCTGTTCGTCCCCGACGGCGGCCTGGTGGCCCACTTCACCAACGCCGACGGCAGCACCACCGGCCCGCTCGCCCAGCAGTCTCCGGAGGCGCAGGCACGCTGGCTGGCCGCGATGCGCCCGATCGAACCGATCACCTTCGTCGGCCGGTCCTCGCCGACTCCGCTGCTGATCCAGAATGGTCGGACCGATCAACTGGTCACGAACGCGGACGCCGAAGCCCTGCACGCAGCCGCGGGATCGCCCAAGGAGATCATCTGGTACGACGCCGGCCACAACCTGGGGTCGCTGGCCGCGGCGAAAGCCGACCGCTCCCGCTTCCTCGCCACCCATCTCGGGCTGCCATCTCCGTGAGGCGCTGCCTGCCGCGCATACCCGGCGCACATATTCGCCGCTGCATCCCCGGGCCACTCTCCCCTGTCTCATCGCAGGACACGGGGCATTCCGCTCCGTCTGTTCCGCCCAGGAGAGATCGCATGAACGGTCGCACCACGGCGTCACGCCCCCGCGCACTCGCCCTCGCCCTCGGCACGGCGCTGGCCGCCTCCAGCCCGGGCGGCATCCAGGGCCAGGCCCCCGCACGCGGTGCGCTGGAGGAGATCAGCGTCCACGGCGTGTCCCTGGAGGGCAACCTCCTTGGCCTCTCCCCCGATCGCGACGTGGTGGTGTACCTGCCGCCGTCGTACGCGCAGACTCCGACCCGCCGCTATCCCGTGTTGTACCTCCTGCACGGCATCCAGGACGCCCCCAAGGTCTGGGTGGAGCCGTGGGGCCCGGAGCACCGCGGCTACGCCACGATCCAGGAGCTGATGGATCGCGGCATCGCCGAGGGACGCCTGCAGGAGATGATCGTGGTGATGCCGGATGCGGAGAAGAGCTGCCACTATACCGACTCACCGGTGAAGGGCCGCTGGGCCACGTTCATCGCGCGCGACCTCGTGGCGGCGATTGACTCCCGGTATCGGACGGCGCCGAACGTCAACGGACGCGCCATCTTCGGTCACTCGATGGGCGGCCACGGCACCCTCAAGATCGTGATGACGCAGCCGGGCATCTTCGGCGCCGCGTACGCGATGAACCCGTCCCTGCTCGGCTGGGGCGGCGACGTCTCGGCCGACAATCCGATGGTGGTGCAGGCATCGCGGCTCACCTCGTTCGAACAGCTCGCCCGGGCACCATTCTACGCCCAGGCCGTCGTGGGCGTGGGGCAGTGCTTCGCGCCGGACCGCAGTGCGCCACTGCTCACCGCGATGCCCTACGCCGTGGCGGCGAACGGCGCGGTGCAGCCTGGCCCGGGCTTCACCGCCTGGACCGCGCAGATGCCCCTGCAGATGGCCCGACAGCACGTGGAGGCGCTCAAGGCCCTCCGCGGCCTCGGCTTCGACACCGGCGATCGCGACGAGTTCACCCATATCCCGCCGACCACGCAAGCGTTCCACCACCTGCTCGATTCGCTGGGCGTGCCGCATCGCTACGAGATGTACGACGGCGATCATCGCAACCGGCTCTGGGGACGCGAGGGGCGGCTCTACGGCACCGTGCTGCCGTTCCTCTCCGGCCTGGTGCAGGTGGATTCTGCGGCGGCCGCGGTCCCGATCACGACGACCGCAACGACCGCCGTGCCGGAGCGGCGCGCCGACAGGCGCACCCAGGAGCGACTCTGGGATGCCGTGCAGGCCAACGACATGCGCCGCGCCGAGGAGGCGGTCACGGCCGGTGCCGACGTCAACGCACTCGACACCCGCCGGGCCACCTCGGGCCGCCGACCACTCCATTACGCCGCCCTCGGCAATCGCGCCGAGATGGTGCGGTGGCTGGTGCAGCGGGGCGCCCAGGTCAACCTCGCCAACGGCAGCGGCTTCACGCCGCTGCACCACGCCGCGGAAGCGGGGAGCGCCGACGCCATCCGGGTTCTGCTCGAGCTTGGCGCCGATGCCAACGCCCGCCTCCCGTCGGGTTCGACCCCGTTGGCGGTCGCCCGGCAGCGCGGACACCAGGAGGCGGTCGCGCTGCTGGCGCCGGCAACCCGGCCGTAACGCGATGGCGGGCGCCGGGCGTGGCCCGCCCTAGCCGTGACGCACGAAGCCTCGCACCACGATGCGCCCACCGTGGCGCAGGTGCGGATGGCCGCGTGCCAGCGTCAGTGCTGCGGCGGCATCGGGCGCCCGCACCACGTACATCCCGGTGAGCCGCCCCAATGCATCGCTCCCCGACGCGATGGGGCGACCGAGCACCTCCGCCTCGGGAGCGAGTTCCTCCGCGAGCACCACCTCCCCGGCGCGATCGGCCTCGACGCCCCAGGCCGTGTACTCGCGCACCAGCTCCGCATTGGACCGTGCCGGCCGGAATTCGTCATCCTCGTACAGCAGCAGCACCCAACCCGGTCCATCCTCGGCGGCCGCACCGGGTGTGCCGCGCACCTGCATTCCCGCCACGAAGAGCGCCACCCCGGCGGCGATCCCGAGCGGCACGCGCACCCAGGCGTGCCGGCGGCGGAGCAGGCCTTGGGCCTGCAAGGATGCGATCACCCTGGCCCGCAGTGCGGGCGGCGGCAGCGGTTGCTCGTCGGGCATCAGGGACCTCCAGGCGATTCGGACCGGGTGAGGCAGGCTCGCAGCAGGGCACGTGCGCGCGCCAACTGGCTCTTGCTGGTGCCAGGGGCGACCCCCAACTGGGCGGCAATCTCCGCGTGCGTCCATCCCTCCAAGTCGTGCAGCACGAGCACTTCACGAGCCCCCGGGGGGAGCGTGGCCAGGGCCCGTTCGATGTCGATGCGGGCGATGAGCTGCGGCTCGAAGGTCACGACATCCGGCGGGTCATCGGTATCGGCGTCGGGCGGCGGGTCGTGGTCGCGCCAGTGGCGCCGTGCCTGGTTCACCACGAATCCGCCCAGCCAGGTCCGGAGCGAGGAGCGCCAGGCGAACTCCCCGAGCCGGGACGCCGCCGCGACCCACGCGTCGTGCACCGCGTCGGCCGCGGCGGCCTCATCGCCGCCGAGGAGGCGAACGGCCAGCCGGTAGAGCGCAACGGTGTGCCGATCGTAGAGCGTGCCGAAGGCGCGTTCATCGCCGCGGCGCAGCACCTGCTCCACCAGGTGGCGGTCGTCGCGCGCGTCGGTGCTCAGGGCCCGGTCTCGTCCGGTTGCACGAACTCTCCCGCCACGATGAGCAGCATCGCCTTGGCACTCCCTCCGTCCACGATCGTGATCCCGCCAGCCGTCACCCCGCTCGACAACCCCAGGTCGGCCGGCGTGAAGTCCGGTGCGTACAGCATGAGGTGCGGACGCCAGGCCCCCACCGGACGTCCGTCGTCGCTCACGAGCTGCTGGGCCGCCGATTGCATCCACGAGACGACCACCCGCGTCGGTCGCGGAATGGTGCCGCTCGCCAGCTCCGACGCGAGCACCTGCTCCGCATCCGCCACCGACCGGCCGGCATGCAGCAACTCGGTGCGCCGCATCTCCATGCGCATGATGGTGCGGCTGCCCTCGGGATCATAGCAGACGGGTTCAATGGCGGCGATCCAGCTGCGCGACACGAGGCAGCCGACCCCGTTGCTCCCCTGGGCGGCCAGGCGATACCCGGCATCCGCGAGGACCCAGACCGAGGCGGCCGCTGAAATGGCGGCTGGAGCCGCGCTCCGGGCGAGGGCCACCTCCCGTGCCACCGGCAGGATCGCACGGCGACCGGCCTGCCCCGCGGCGGCGCCCTGGGCGCAGAGCCCGAGCGGCCCGCCAAGGGTCAGGATCAGCATGGCCATTCGGGGGTCTCCACGCACGGGCGGCTCCGGAAGGGGTTGCCGTGAGTGCCCTCCGGAGCGCAAAGGGTTGCAATCGGTCCAACGCCGGCGGTGGCTAGACTTCCCGCGGACCGACCCCGGGAGCCCCAGCTGTCCATCCGCATCGCCCATGTTGACCTCGACGCCTTCTTCGTCGAGGTCTGCCGTCGTGAGCAGCCGGCGCTCCGCGACGTGGAGCTGCTGGTGGTGGGCGGTCGCCGCGACTCGCGCGGCGTGGTCCAGTCGGCGAGCTACGGGGCGCGCAAGTTCGGGGTGCGGAGCGGGATGCCGATCGCGGAAGCGGTGCGTCGCTGTCCCGGTGCCACCTTCGTGCGCGGGGAGTTTGCCGCGTATCGCCACGCCAGTCGGGCTGTGCGTGCCGTGCTGGAGCGGCACGCCCCGCTGGTGGTGATGACCGGCCTCGACGAGGGCTACCTCGACCTGTCGGGAACCGACCTGCTGCACCCCGTCTCGCTGCTCGGCGTGGCCACTCATCTCCGCGGCGAGGTGCATCGCGAGACGGGGCTCGACTGCTCGATCGGCATCGGCGGCAACCGGATGATCGCCAAGATTGCCTCCGACGTGGCCAAGCCGCGGGGGATCTGCGAGGTGCGCCCCGGCTGGGAGGCCGGCTTCCTCGCCGGGTTGCCGCTCAGCGCCCTGCCCGGGATCGGACCGATGACGGCGCGCCGCCTGGCGGAACGCGGGCTCACGGACATCGCGCAGGTGCAGGCGATGCCGCACGGGGAACTGGCGCGCCTGATCGGACACGACGAGGCGCACGTGCTTGCCCGGCGCGCCGCAGGCCACGGCGGCACCGCCCTGCACCGGCGCGTGCAACCCAAGTCGGTGTCGCGCGAGACCACCTTCCGCACCGACGTGTCGGACCCCGAATCGCTCGACCGGACGCTGCTGCTGCTCGTGGCTCGCGTGGCCGGGCAGCTCCGCGAGGAGGGGCTGGTTGCAGGCGCCATGGTGCTCAAGCTCCGTCACGCCGACTTCCACACCGTCACGCGCCGACGCGCACTCACGCCACCGAGTGCGATGGACGCCGACCTGCTGCAGGCGGCCCGGGTGCTGCTTGCCCCGGCGCTGGGGGAGGCCCGCCGACGCGGGCAGGCGATCCGCCTCCTCGGGGTCGCGGCCGGCAACCTGGGGACGCACGCCGCGGCGGAGCTGTTCACGGACCCGGTGCGCCAGCGCCACGAGGAAGTGACCCGGGCCGTGGACCGGGTCCGGGAACGGTTCGGCTTCGACGCCGTGAAGCCGGGCCGGCTGGCCACGAAGCGGGACCGCACCGACCCGGCGACGCCAGGCGATTGAGACCGAGTAGATTTCCCCGTCACGCGCAACCGGAGTCCCCGATGGCCACCGCCGAAGGTCGCACCCTGCCCTTCACCGGCCCCGAGACGATCGACGTCGCGGTGCTGGAGACTTTCCCCTACGACGGGCCCACGCAGGAGATCGTCACCGAGACGGAGGAGTTCTCCGCCGTGTGCCCCTTCTCCGGACTCCCCGACCAGGCGCGGCTCACCATCTCGTACATCCCCAGCGACCGCTGCATCGAGCTCAAGTCGCTGAAGTACTACGTGATGAGCTACCGCAGCGTCGGCATCTTCCAGGAGCACGCCACCGCGCGGATCGCGGAGGACCTGCAGAAGGTGCTGCTCGCCCAGTCGCTGACGGTCACCACGCGGTACAACGTGCGGGGGGGCTTCCTCACCACCTGCAGCGTGACGCTCCCCTGACGGCGGCTCCCGGCATCGCATGATTCTTGCTGGTTCGCGAGGGATCATGCACCCTCCGGACCGGTCCACTCCATTGCACCTGCAGGATGCCATCGGCGACCGCTACGCGCTGGAGCGCGAGCTGGGTCGCGGGGGGATGGGGTGCGTCTGGCTGGCGCGCGATCTCCGGCTCGACCGACCCGTGGCGATCAAGGTGCTCCATCCGGAACTGGCCATGCGCGCGCCGGCGCGCGAGCAGTTCCTCCGGGAGGCGCGGACCGCCGCCAGTCTCTCCCATCCCCACATCGTGCCGGTGCTGGGCGTCGAGTCGCGTGGCGACACGACCTTCCTGGTGATGGCCATGATCGACGGTGAAACCCTCGGAGCCCGGGTGCGTCGGCGCGGACCGCTCCCCGGCGCCGAGGTCGAGCGCATGGTGCGCGAGATCGGCTCGGCGCTGAGTTACGCCCACGCCCGCGGCGTGGTGCATCGCGACATCACCCCCGAGAACGTGCTCGTGGAACGCGAGAGCGGCCGAGCCCTGTTGGTGGACTTCGGCCTGGCGCAACTCGGAGAGGACGGCGCCGGCGTGGTCGCCGGGACTCCCGGGTACGTGGCCCCCGAGGTGATCCGCGGCGATCCCGCGGCGAGTGCCTCGGACCTCTACGCCCTCGGGGCCACGGCCTGGTTTGCCCTGACCGGTGCACCCCCGTACGTGGGTGAGTCCGCCGGTGAGGTTCTCGCCAAGCACCTGGTGCAGGCGCTCCCCGACCTGCCGGTGGCGGCACGCGGCACCTCCCGGCGCCTGTCGGGGGCCTTGCGTGCCTGCCTCGAGAAGGACCCGGGCGCCAGGCCCGCCAACCTGGCGTCATTGCTCGCCGGGCTCGATGCCGGTCCGCCACCGGTCGCGATTCCGCCGGCGCTGGTGGAGTGGTTCACCCGGTGGGAGCGCATCCGTGTGGGCTATGCGATCGCCACCCCGGTGCTGGCGCTGCAGCTCCTGGTGCTGATGGAGTACTACCTGAGCCGTGGCGGTGGGGCACTTCGGGTGGCAGCCATGGGCAGCTGGGCCCTCTCCACCCTCCTGGTCCCGCTCGCCGCCCACCTGATGGCAGAGCTCGGGGCCCTGCGGCGATTGGCCGCGCGCGGGTTCGGCATCGGGGACATCCGTGCCGCGTGGGACCACTGGACCGAGCGGCTCCGTCAGGAGCATCGTCGCGAAGGGTTGCCGCCGCTCGCCACCCGCGTGCTCTTCGACCTCACCGTGGTCGGGGCCGTCGTGATCGCCGCAGGCAGCGTGATCGCCCTGACCCTCCTCCCTGCGCTCGTCGCACCCGCGGAGTTGCAGTGGACCCAGGTTGCCCTGATGAGTCTCGGCAGCTGGCTGTGTCTCGGCACGGCCGCGGGCCTGTCCATCAACCTGCTCGCGCCCGGCATCCGACTCCACCCCGACGGGCTGCTGCGTCGCCTCGGCCGGCGGTTCTGGCGCGGCGCCGTGGCGGGCCTCGCCGCGCGCGCGGTGCGGGCGAGGCTGACGCGATCGCTCGCCGCGTCCAGCACGGTCCACCGCAACACGGAACTGGTGCTCGGCCTCGCCATTGACACGCTCTGGAAGGCGCTGCCCGCGGAGCAGCGCGAGGGACG
>CAZNOJ010000040.1:0-20334 GCA_964574665.1 uncultured Gemmatimonadaceae bacterium | reverse complement strand
GGGACGTCCACAAAGACTTGTTCGAGGAAGGGGCCAAGTTGCGCGCCGCTCGGCGGATCTGGGCCCGCCACCTCAAGGAGCGCTACGGGGCGTCCGACGAGCGGTCGCTCAAGATGCGTTTCCACTGCCAGACCGCCGGGGTGTCGCTCACCGCCCAGCAGCCGCTCAACAACGTGGCCCGGGTCGCCTACCAGGCGATGGCCGCGGTGCTCGGCGGCACGCAGTCGCTGCACACCAACGCCCTCGACGAGACCCTCGCGCTGCCCACCGAGACCTCGGTGCGCGTGGCGCTCCGCACCCAGCAGATCCTGGCCTGCGAGACCGGCGTGGCCAACGTGGCCGACCCCCTCGGCGGCTCCTGGTACGTGGAGGCGCTGACCGACGCGATGGAGGCCGAGGCCGAGGCGATCTTCGCGGAGGTGGAGGCGATGGGCGGCGTGGTGCCGGCGATCGAGGCCGGGTGGTTCCAGCGCGAGATTGCCCGGGCCGCGGCCACCTTCCAGGCCGAGGTGGAGGCAGGGCGCAAGCTGGTGGTCGGCGTCAACGCCTTCGCCGAGGAGGCGGAGGAGCCGATCGAGATCCTCAAGGTGGACGACGCCGCGGAGGCCGCCCAGCGCCGGCGGATGGCCACCATGCGCGAGACCCGCGACGCCGATGCGGTGGCGCGGGCCCTGGCGGCCTTGCGCGCGGCGGCGCGCGGCACCGACAACGTGATCCCCGCGATGCTCGACTGCGCGCGGGCCTACTGCACGCTGCACGAAATCCGTCACGTTCTCGAGGAGGAGTGGGGAGCGTACCGGGAACCCGTGTTCTTCTAAGCCCAGGAGTGATCGGCATGGCCACAGCAAAGCAAGGCGCCGCGGCGAAGGACCTGCTGCGGATGAAGCCCGGACCCCATCCCGTGGTGACGTGCTACCTCAAGCTCGAGCCGCGCGACCGCAACCGGAAGAAGTACCTCACCAAGGTCAAGAACCGCGTCAAGGAGCTGGAATACGCGCTGCCGTCGCTGCGCTGGAACAAGGCGCAGCAGGACGCGATCCGCGCCGACCTGCACCGCATCCTCGACTGGCTGTCCGACCCCACCCGCCTCCCGGCCTCGCAGGGCCTGGCGATCTTCGCCTCGGGCGGCGCCCGGCTGTTCGACGTGCGCCCGTTGCCGCGGGTGCACCGCTCGCGCCTGGCCGTGGATCGCACCCCGCTGGTCCGGGAGCTCGCCGCGTCCGAGGAGGAGTTCGGCAAGCTGTTCACCGTGGTGCTCGACCGCGCCTCGGCGCTGATCTGGGAGGTGACGGCGTGGGAGGCCAAGGTGGTGCGCAAGGTCGCCGCCGAGGTGACCCGGGGCGGCCGGTTCCACGCCCCGTCGCGCTATGACCTCACCGGCGAGCACGCCTACCACAACCGGATCCAGAACGAGAAGCGTCGCCACCTGGAGAGCGTGGCCCGCCAGCTCTTCGAGGTGGACCGGGCGTCGCCCGGTCACCAGATCGTGCTGGCCGGTGCCGGCAGCGACGCGTCCGCGCTGGAGCCGTTCCTCCACTCCTACCTGGCCGACCGGCTCATCGGCGTGGCGCGGATGATCCCCAAGGATGCCACGCCGGCCGCCGTGCACCAGCTCACGATGGAGGTGCGCGAGGCCCACGGCCGGGCCTCCGAGCACCGGCACCTCGAGGAACTCACCGACGGACTCGGCACGGGCTGGGCCGTCAACGGCGTGCGCGACACCCTGCGCGCCCTGGGGCAGGGACAGGTGCGCACGCTGCTCGTGGACGGCGAGGCGGCGATTCCGGGCTTCCGCTCGCTGGCCACCGGTCGGCTGGCCGCCGGTGCGGTGGACCTGCGGACCGACGGCGACGTGGTGCCCACGCTCGACGTGATCGACGATGCCATCGAAGAGGCGCTGCGGCAGCGGGTGTCGCTCGCCGTGGTGTACGATGACGAGGCCCGCGCCGGGATAGACGGCCTGGCCGCCCTGCTGCGCTTCAAGTGAGGGAGCCCCGCCGATGAGCAGCGCGACAGCCGACCATGCCGACGCCCTGCCGCGCCCGGTGCGCGTGCTGGTGGCCAAGCCGGGACTCGACGGGCACGACCGCGGCGCCAAGGTGGTGGCCGCGGCCCTCCGCGACGCCGGCATGGAAGTGATCTACACCGGGCTGCACCAGACCCCCGAGATGATCGCCACCGCCGCGATCCAGGAGGACGTGGACGTGGTGGGCCTGTCGATCCTGTCGGGAGCGCACATGACGCTCTTCCCGCGCGTCCGGAAGCTGCTGGCCGAGCAGGGACGGGCCGACATCCTGGTGACCGGGGGCGGGATCATCCCCGACGACGACGCGGCAGCGCTCGAAGGGCAGGGGATCGGCAAGCTGTTCGGTCCCGGCACGCCGACCGGCGAGCTGATCGCCTACATCAATGCCTGGGCGAGGCAGCATCTCCGCCCGTGACGTGCGGGGCGCGGGGCCGGCGGAATCCAGCCGCCTGCGCGCCCTCACCGAGGCGTACCGCGCCCTCGCGGACCGGTTGCGCGAGGGTGGCGGCGCGGCCCGCGTGGCCAAGATGCACGCCAAGGGGCAGCTCTCCCCGCGCGAGCGCGTGGAGCGGCTCTGCGATCCCGGGTCGCGCTGGTTCGAGGTGGGGCTGCTGGTGGCGCACGACCGCTACGATGGCGAGGCGCCGGCCGCCGGGGTGATCACCGGCATCGGCGTGGTGCATGGGCGCCAGTGCGTGGTGGTGGCCAACGACGCCACCGTCAAGGCCGGCGCCTGGTGGCCCGAGACGATCACCAAGATCCTCCGGGCGCAGGAGATCGCGATGCGCCAGCGCATCCCGATCATCTACCTCGTCGACTCCGCCGGCGTGAACCTGCCGTATCAGGGGGGCGTCTTTCCCGGGCAGTACGGCGCCGCGCGGATCTTCTACTACAACTCCCTGATGCGCCGCTTCCTCAAGGTGCCCCAGCTCGCGGCGGTGATGGGGAGTTGCGTCGCCGGCGGGGCCTATCTCCCGGCGCTCTCCGACGTGATCTGGATGGTGGAAGGCACCTCGTTCATGGGACTCGGCGGCCCCAATCTCGTCAAGGGTGCCACCGGGCAGACCGTGGATGCGGAAACGCTGGGCGGGGCCCACACGCACACGGCCATCAGCGGCGTGGCCCACTACGCGGCGCCGGATGATGCCGAGTGCCTGAGGCAGATCCGGGAGTATGTCGCGAAGCTGCCCCCCGTCGCCGGCCGCGCGGCGGGTGGGGGGGAGGCGCAGGTCGCCGCGCGCGCGAAGCGCGACGCCGCGGAGCTGTACGACCTCCTGCCGCACGACCATCGCCTCTCCTACGACATGCGCCACGTGCTCGAGGCGATCCTCGATGACGGCGTGCTCGACGAGTTCCAGCCGGCGCTCGCCGGCGAGATGCTCTGCGGCCACGGGCGGATCGAGGGCGAGGTGGTGGCGGTGATCGCCAACCAGCGCGGGCTCATCAAGGGCCGCCCCGGCGAGCGGCCGCGCTTCGGCGGGATCGTCTACGCCGAGAGCGCGGACAAGGTGGCGTACTTCATCGAGACGGCGGATCGGGAGGGGATCCCGATCCTCTTCGTGCAGGATGTCTCCGGGTTCATGGTGGGCGTCGACGCCGAGCACGAGGGGATCATCCGCGCCGGCGCCCGTTTCGTCGAGGCGATGGCCACGACGCGGGTGCCGAAGCTGGTGCTCACCGTCAATCACGCCAGCGGCGCCGGGTACTACGCGATGGCCGGCCAGGGCTTCGATCCGGACTTCCTGGTCTCCTGGCCCACGGGGCGGATGGCGGTCATGGAGGGCGAGAGCGCCATCATGGCGGTGCACGGCGCGGCGATGGCACGGGCCGACGCGGAGAAGCGGGCCCTGCCCGACGAGGTGGCGGCCTCGATCGACGCGATGCGCGCCGACTACGAGCACCAGCTCTCCGCTACCTATGCCGCGGCGCGCGGCTTCGTGGATGCCATCGTGGAGCCCGAGGACACGCGTGACGTGCTCGCCTTCCTGCTCCGGGTCACCCGCCACTTTGAGGGGCCGCACCTCGGTCCCTTCGTGCTCGACTCCGTGCGATGAATCGCCGGGCGTGGTGGGGGCTCGCGCTGGCCGCCTGCACGCCCGCCCCACCGCAGGGCCCGGAACCGGCCCGCCCCGCCGATCCGCCGCTGCCGGTGGCCACGGTGGTGGTCGAGCCGCTCCTGGGCGACGATCGCCGCGACGCGGCACGCGCCGCCCAGCGCGCTGGCCTGCTCTCGCTCCACGCCACCGCCGTGGATCGGCACCACGAGTTGGCACCGCGGCACGACGGTCGGGGCGTCCTGATCGCGATCCTCGACAGCGGGATTGACCCTGCCGCCCGCGGACTCGACTCCACCAGTGACGGCCGACGCAAGCTGGTGGACCTCCGCGACTTCTCGGGCGAGGGGGCGGTCGCGCTCGCGCCGGCCACCGTGCGCGGCGACACCATCTGGATCGGGCCGCGACGCCTGCTCGGGGGGACGCACGTGCTGGCCCGGGCGCCCGGCGCCGTGTGGGGCGGTGCGGTGGCCGAGGTGCGGTTCGGCAGCGGCGCGTCGGCCGACCTCAACGACAACGGGCGCGTGGGGGATACCCTCCTGGTCGTGGTCGCCGGCGCGCCCGGCAGCTGGGCACTCTTCGCGGACGCCGGTCTCGACGGATCCCTCCAGAACGACCGACCGGTGCGCGACTTCGCCGTCGCGGGCGAGTGGTTCGGCTGGTCGGCCATCGGCACGCCACCGGTCGGGATCGCGGTGAACCTCGCGGACCATGGCCAGGTGCCGTCGCTGGCGCTGGTCGTGGACAATGCTGCGCACGGGACCCACGTGGCCGGCATCGCGGCCGGCCGTGCCCTGTACGGGGTCACCGGCTTCGACGGCGTGGCACCCGGCGCCCAGCTGCTCGGCTACAAGATCGTCAACAACGCCGAAGGCGGGATCACCACCACCGGGGCGATGCACCGGGCGATCACCGCGGCACTCGCGGAGGCGGAGCGACGGGAGATGCCCCTGGTGATCAACGTCTCGTATGGCGTGGGGACGCCGCGTGAGGGGACCGCAATCATTGACAGCATCATTGATGGCCTGCTCGCGTCGCATCCCGCCGTGGTGATGACCGCGGCGGCCGCCAACGACGGCCCGGGCCTCTCCACCCTCGGCGTGCCGGCGTCGGCGCATCGGGTGCTCTCGGTGGGTGCCACCTTGCCGCTGGTGTTCCAGGGGCTCGCGCCGGACCCGGCCCGCCTCGATCCCGTGGCGAGCTTCTCGTCGCGCGGTGGCGAACGGGCCGGTCCCGACCTGGTGGCTCCGGGGATCGGCTGGTCGGAGGTGCCGCGCTTCGATGCCGGCAACGAGGAGAAGTCGGGGAGCTCCATGGCCGCCCCGCACGCCGCCGGCCTGGTGGCGCGGCTGCTGAGCGGGCTGGTGGCCGAGCGACGCACCTGGACGCGCACGCTCATCCATCGCGCCCTGGTCCGCACCGCGCGACCGGTGCCCGACGCCGGACTGCTCGACCAGGGCGCAGGGGTCCCCGACCTGGTGGCCGCGTGGCGCTGGCTGCAGGGGCACCGACGCGCGGCCGAGATCGAGGTGGCCGACGGCGACCACCAGCGCCAGAGCGGAATCTGGCGGGACGATGTCTCAGGCAGGGAACCGATCCGCCTGCGGCTGCGTCGGCTCGATGCGCCAGACCCGCTCCGCATCCGCGTGCGCGTGTCGGCCGAGTGGCTCCGGGTGGAAGGCCCGGCGCTGCGCACCCTGACCGATGGCGGGTTGTCGGTCTTCCTGGCGGTGGACCCCGCAATCCTCGCGGTGGCTGGTGTGCACCAGGCGGAGGTGCGCATCGACCCGGCCAATGACCCGTCCTCCGGCCCGCTGGCCAGGGTGCCGGTGACCCTCCTGGTGCCGGTCGCGGACGCGGCCACGTCACCCGTCACCGCCGCGCTGCAGGCGGGGAGCACCGCCCGCGTGGTGTTCCGCGCCGACACCGGGCGCGGCTTCGCCGTGATCGCGTCGGCCCTGACCGAAGACGGCGTGGCGCTGATGGCGCTGCACGAACCGGGGGGCAAGCCGAACCGGACGCAACCCGCGGTGCCCGCCGGACCAGGCAGCGTGACGGGTGTCCTCGCGGTGGACGCGCGCGAGGTGCGCCGGGGCCTCTACGAGCTCGTGTTCCAGGCGCCCACGACGCGCGGGGTGGCGGTGCGGGGCAGCGTGGTGCGGTCGCCGGTCCATCTGGAGGCCACGGGGCGCGACGACAGCGTGGCCGTGTTGGTCACGTCGCTCGCCGCCGCACCGCTCGACCTGCAGCTCCGGGTCGGGATGCTCGGCGCCGAAGTGACCACCCGCATGCACGGATCTGCGTCGCTGCCGCGGGACACGGTCCTCGTGCTGCCGCCGTGGACGGGTGCCGCAGTGCTGGATGTCACGATGCCGGACGAGGAGTGGTCACGGTTCACCGACTTCGGGGTCTCGATCCGCGACCGCCAGGACCGCATCCTGGCGACCATGCCGCTCAACCACGCCACGGGGCGTCTCCGGCTGCAGCTGCCGCGCACCTGGCAGGGTGATACACTTCGGCTGCGGGTGACGCCGGCCGCCGCGCTCGACACGCCGGCCACGCCGTGGGAGGTGACCCTCGTGGTGCGCGCGATGCTGGACCAACCGGCGGCGATCGACCGGGGCGGGACCATGATGGCCGCCCTGGCTCCAGGCGCCACGCGCCGCGTGAGCCACGCCGTGGGGCGGTGGCCGGCCGTGGTGCCGGCCGGGTGGGCGCGACTGATGCAGCTGGTGGTGTTCGACGACGACGATCGGGAGTGGACCCGCGAGGTGGCCATCCCGACCATGCCAGGACGTGGTCCATGAAGCGTGAACGAACCGTCCGGATCGCCAGCGGCCAGGGGTTCTGGGGCGACTGGCTCGAGGCGCCGGTGCGACAGGTCGAGGGCGGCCCCATCGACTACCTCGTGCTCGACTACCTCGCCGAAGTGACGATGTCGATCCTGCAGAAGCAGCGGTCGCGCGACCCGGCCATGGGCTACGCGCGCGACTTCGTGACGACCATCGCGCGGATCCTCCCCGGCATCGCGGAGCGAGGCGTCCGGGTGATCTCCAACGCCGGCGGGGTCAATCCCCGCGCCTGCGCGGCAGCGGTCCGCGCCGCCGCCGATGCCGCCGGCGTGGGCGACAAGGTGCGGATCGCGCTGGTGACCGGCGACGACCTCCTCCCGGGACTCGATGCCTTGGTGGCCGATGGCGAGCCGCTGGCGAACATGGACACGGGCCGCCCGCTCTCCGACGTGCGCCCTGCGGTGCAGTCCGCCAACGCCTACCTCGGCATGCGGCCGGTGGCGGAGGCGCTCGATCGCGGGGCCAACATCGTGATCACCGGTCGGGTGACCGACACCGGCCTCACCCTGGGTCCCCTGGTGCACGAGTTTGGCTGGTCGCACGACGACTGGGACCGCATCGCGGCCGGCACCGTGGCCGGGCACATCCTCGAGTGCGGGGCGCAGAGTTCGGGGGGCAACCTGCTGCGCGACTGGCGCAAGGTCCTCCGCCTGGCCGACGTGGGGTTCCCGATCGCCGAGGTCCGGGCCGACGGCACCTTCACGGTCACCAAGCACGAGGGCACCGGCGGCGTGGTGAACGTGGCGTCCGTGACGGAACAGCTGGTGTACGAGATGGGCGACCCCAAGGCCTACATCACCCCCGACGGCGTCGCCGACTTCACCTCGATCCGGCTCAAGCAAGTGGGGCGCGACCAGGTGCGTGTCTCGGGGATCACCGGCGCCCCGCGCACCGACAAGCTCAAGGTGTCCATCGCCTATCATTGGGGCTGGAAGGCGGTGGGATCGCTGGTGTACGCCTGGCCCGAGGCGCTGGACAAGGCCAGGGCCGCGGACAAGCTGCTCCGCAAGCGCCTGGCGGCCCTGGGGCTGGAGTACGACCAGGTCCTCACCGAGTTCGTGGGGGTGGACGCGACCCACGGCCGCCTGGCCGGGCCGGCACCGGAGGAGATCGCCGAGGTGATGCTCCGGGTGGGCGTGCGGAGCACCGAGCGCGCAGCGGTCGAGCGGTTCACGCGCGAGATCGCGCCGCTGGTGCTCACCGGTCCGCCGAGCGTGACGGGATTCGCCGGCGGGCGCCCGCAGGTGGAGGAGATCGTGGCGTACTGGCCGGCGCTGGTGTCGCGCGACCGGATCGAACCCTCCGTCACGGTGGAGATGCTCTGATGGCCACTACGTTGCAGCTCCGCTACCTGGCCCACGCCCGCTCCGGCGACAAGGGCGATGCCGCCAACGTCGGGCTGATCGCCCTCGACCCGGACTGGTACGACCTGCTCGTGGAGCAGGTGACCGCGCGCCGCGTCGCCCGGCACTTCAAGGGGATGGTGCGCGCGGTGGATCGCTACGAACTGCCCAACCTGCACGCCCTCAACTTCCTGCTGCACGGCGCGCTCGACGGGGGCGGCACCCTGTCGCTCAAGACCGATGCCCAGGGCAAGGTGTATTCCACCGCGCTGTTGCGGATGGAGATCGAGGTGCCCCGCAAGGTGGCCCGCCGAGCCCGGGAGCTGGCGTCATGACGCCCGGATTGCTGGTCGCGGTGGCCGACGGGATTCTCACCATCACGCTCGATCGCGCCGACAAGCGCAACGCGCTCACCGCCGCGATGATCGGCGGCATCGCCGAGGCGCTGGCGCAGGCCGAGCTCGACGCCGCGGTGCGCGTGGTGGCGGTCCGCGGGGCGGGGAAGGACTTCTGCGCCGGCGCCGACCTCGCCGAACTGCTCGCCTCCGTGGATCACTCGCTGGAGGAGAACGAGCGCGACGCCCTGGCCCTGGGCGAGGTGTTCCTGGCGATGCGTCGGCTGCCGAAGCCGGTGGTGGCCATCGTGCAGGGTCGCGCCCTCGCGGGCGGGGCGGGGCTGGCCACGGCCGCCGACCTGGTGCTCGCGGGGCAGGGGGCGGCTTTCGGGTATCCCGAGATCGAGCGCGGGTTCGTGCCTGCCATGGTGATGACGCTGCTGCGGCGTTCCGTGGGCGAGAAGCGGGCCTTCGACCTGGTGGCCACGGGCCGCGTGGTGGAGGCCGGCGAGGCGCTGGAGATCGGCCTGGTGTCCCGCGTGGTCGGCGACGACGAGCTGGAATCCACCGCCGACCAGTTGCTCCGCGCGCTGGCCGCGCGACCGGCCACCGCGATGGCGCTCACCAAGCAGCTCTTCACCGACCTCGACGGCCGCGACGTGAGCACCGGCATCCTCCTGGGTGCCCGCGTCAACGCGCTGTCCCGCACCACCGACGACTTCAAGCGCGCCGTGGCGGCGTTCCTCGCCCGATGATCCCGAAGATCCGGCTCGGTCTCTCGGCCCTGGGCCTCGTGCTCGCGATCACCGCGATCGCCACCGAGAACCGCAACGTCACCTGGGCGGCGATCGGGGTGCTTGCGGCGGCGGTGGGGCTCCGGTTCCTGCCCCGCCCTCGCCCGTAGGGCGGGCGGCGGGGTCGGATCAGCCGGGCTGAAGCCCCGCCTGGCAAGAACCCACGCTTCGTGGAAACGCGTCGTGCTGCTGCGGCCTGCGCGCTCCGGCGTGCGGGGCTCGGCGTACCCTGACCGGCGCTATTGCGCGCCGGCGCGCGCGATCGCGCACCACGCGCCCCGGCCGGACGGATCCTTCCTTCGCCGGTGCTCGCCTCCGCCACCGCCCTTCTGCAGCGCACCTTCGGCCACCAGCGCTTCCGCCCGCTCCAGGAGCAGGTGATCCGCGCCACGCTCACGGGGCGGGACGTGCTCGCCGTGCTGCCCACGGGCGGCGGCAAGTCGCTCTGCTTCCAGGTGCCGGCGTTGCACGACCCGGGACTCACGCTGGTGGTGTCGCCGCTCATCGCGCTGATGCAGGACCAGGTGGGCGCACTCCAGCGCCGCGGCGTCGGCGCGGCGACGCTCTCCGGTGAACTTGACCGCTCACGCTACGTCGCGGTCCTCGATCAGGTCGGGACCGGCGCGGTGCGCCTGCTCTATGTCTCGCCGGAACGATTGCCGCGCATCGCCGCCGACCTCGCCGATCGTCGCGTGCCGGTGGCCCGGCTCGCGGTCGACGAGGCGCACTGCATCGTGGAATGGGGGCACGACTTCCGTCCGGCCTACCGGAGGATCCGCGCGGCGCGGGTGGCCTTGGGCCGCCCGCCGTGCATCGCCCTCACGGCGAGCGCCACGCCCGCCGTGCGCGACGCCATCCGCGAGTCGCTTGGCTTTTCGCGCGACGCCGCGGTGGTGGTGGGTTCCTTCGACCGCCCCAACCTGCGCTTCGAGGTGCAGCCGGTGCACGGCACCGACGACCGGTTGGCGCGTCTGGTGGTGCAGGTCAAGACCACGCGCGGCGCCGTGGTGGTGTACGCACCCACGCGCGGACTGGTGGAGGGGCTCGCCCGCACCCTGGTGGAGAGCGGCATCGGGGCCGCGCCGTATCACGCCGGGATGATGCCGGAGGAGCGGCGCCGGGTGCTCGACGGCTTCCTCGCCGACCGGATCCGCGTGGTGACGGCCACCTGCGCGTTCGGGATGGGGATCGACAAGCCCGACGTGCGGCTGGTGGCGCACTGGAACACGCCGGCCACGCCGGAGGCGTACTACCAGGAGGCGGGGCGCGCGGGTCGCGACGAGCGGCCGTCGCGCTGCCTGCTCTACTTCCATCCGACCGACGTGCGCCACGTGGAGCATCAGCTCGCCACCACATACCCCGAGGAGCGCGTGGTAGAAGCGCTCTGGGCCGATCCGTCGCTCCGGCCGCGCTACGCCGAGGCGATCGTGCAGGCGACTGACCGGCTGGCGGCCGAGCTGGCGCCGGGGAAGGGGCGGGTGGACTGGAGCGGCGTCAGGCGCCGGCGACGCGAGGCCGAGCGCCGGCTCGCGGCAATGGTGCGGTATGCTCTCGCGCGAGGGTGCCGCCGCATGGCATTGCTGGGGTGGTTTGGTGAGGCAGGTTCGGGGCGCTGCAGCGGATGTGACCGCTGCGCGCCCCATGGCTGATCATTCGATCCGGGTGATGGTTGTCCCGTCGGCCTGGCGTTCGTGCCGGAGCCGGAAGGCGGCGCCCAGGCCGTCGGCGCGCAGTCGGGCCAGCGGCACGAAAGCATCCGCGACGTCGGGATTGACGGCGTAGCCAAGGTCGGCCATCGCCGCGATGGTGATGGCCGTGAGCGGCATCGGGACGCCGCTGCTTTCCACGATGCTGGTCATCACCTCGGCCTCGAGCACCGACTCCCGCCAGTGGTGGTTGACCGAGCCGCCGCCCCCCACGTTTTCCAAGGGAATCAGGTTACCCGAATACGTCAGGCCGATCAGGGGCCAGGCGGCAAGCGCAGTTCCCCCGGTGAAGAACGGATCGGTGCCTCCGCTTCCCTGGATCAGCCCCTTGTCGACGAAGCGGAAGCCGTTGAACCCGAGCACGTGGCCCATCTCGTGGATCACGACCGTGACGAATCGTCCGTCACCGAGCAGGCGGTTGGCGTCATCCACGTCAAACTGCATGCCGCCAACGGCCGTCCGGAAATCCGGGGCGCCGCGTGATTGGCAGGTGTTGGCGCTCCCGAGCACGCCGTTGGGGCCGTCGCCCACGAGCACACCCGCGAAGATCACCACGTCGTCCACTGTCTCGGCCATGGCGGGCGCCGTGAGGCCCGCGCAGTTCCAGGGCGCGGGTCGGTTCACGGCCAGGTCGGGGAGGTCGCCGGTGATGATGTCCATCCAGCGCAGGGCGGCTGCCATGTACGCGTCACGGATGTCGGCGGTGAGCGCCCCCACGAACCGCACGTCAATGGTGAAGGGCTTGGCCACGCCGTTGGCGGTGAACACCGCCTCCGGCCCCGTGAAGCCCGGGACGGTGGCGGTCACCTGGGAGAACCCCGATGCGCCGAGACGCCAGTCGCCCAGCGCCGCCACGCCCTCGGCATCGGTCACGACGGTGTCGCCGGCGATGGTCCCGGTGCCGGCGGTGTGCTTGAAGACCACCGGGATCCCCACCACGTCGGCACCTTGCGCGTCGAGCACGCGCACCCGGGCGGTGAGCGGCACCCCGAAGTTGATGTACCCGTCCTGCACCTCGGGCGACACCGGTTCCATGCCGGCGGGAATCCCGATGCCGAGGGCGTTGAAGGTGGCCGAGATGCCGTTGGCGGTGCGGGCGAGCAGGCGGTTGGTGCCGCTGGTGTTGCCGAGACGCCAGCCGCCCACCTGGGCGAGACCCTCGGCGTTGGTGGTGGTCGAGTTGCCGCCGATCACGGCGCCTCCGCCCTCGATCACCTCCCAGGTGACCGTGGCGTTGGGGACCGGGTTGCCGAACGGATCCCGCACCCGCACCGCCGGCCGCGGCACCACCTCCTGGCCGATCACCGCGGACAGCGCCGCCCCCGACACGATCTGCACCGACGACGGCGCGCCGGGGGTGGAGGTGGCGGTGAGCGCGACCTGAAACGGGTGGTTGACGGTCTGGGCACGCAGGGTGTTGGTGCCGGGAATCGGCCCCAGCCGCCACTCACCCACGGTGGCCTCGCCGTCGGCATCGGTCACCACCGAGTCGCCGGTGACCGATCCGTTGCCGCCCACCACGTCGAACTTGACGGAGATCCCGGCCACGCCGCGTCCGGAGGCATCCCGCACCCGGACCGTGGGGGCCACGGCCACCGGCATCCCGACCGCGCCGGTCTGGTCGGCCCCCTCGGCGACCGTGAGGGCGGCCGGCGGTCCCGGAGGAGTGACCGGGTTGCCACCGCTGCACGCGAGGGCGAGGAGCGGGAGCGCCAGGGCGACAGCGTGCCGCGGGAAAGGCAGGCCCATGGGGGCAAGAGCCGGGCTTGGGATGGCAGGACTCCAGGTCGGAACGTGGATACCCCAGAAATATATCGGCTGCGCCAAGTCGGCGGTGGTGCGCGTTGCCCTAACTTCTCATCCTGCATAGCTTTCGGCTATGTCATCCCGGCCCCATCCTCGCGGATTCGGCCCGCCTCACCCGGGAAGCTCTCTCGGTGAACGGGTGACATCGGCACTGTGGTACCTTCCCCGCCGCCTGAGGTCCTGCTGGACATCGCGTCACCCCGCATCCGATGGAAAGCCCCGTCCGACGGCTCGCCCCGGCGAGAGATCGGGCGCCCCGCGCCATGACACGGCGCCGGCGTCCCGTCTTCCCCGGTCCGCGGCCGCCCGGCCGACGCTCTCCCCCGTGACGCCTCCCCGCCCGAGGGCGGGGTCCAGCGAGGGACTTCTACGGCCGACCCGCGCCACCCGGCGCAGGTCACCTTTCCTCCTGATCACGGGGCTGCCGCAGCGGCGGCACGGCCCCGATCGAGACCTCCGTGAAGCGCGAGATCCTCATCTCCGGCACCCCCCGCGAGACGCGGGTGGCGATCCTCGAGGACGACCGGCTCGTCGAACTCCTCGTCGACCGCCCTGACCACAAGCGGATCATCGGCGACATCTACCTGGGCCGCGTCGAGGCGGTCCTCCCCGGCATCCAGGCTGCCTTCGTGGACATCGGCCTGGAGAAGTCGGCGTTCCTGCACGCCTCCGACCTCCTCGAGCCCGAGGACGACGACGAACCCGACGAGCCGGAGGATGCGCCGGACGACGACGAACCCGATCCGACCGGCGACGAGGCGACCGGCGAGGAGGGCGAGCCGGCGACGAGTGACGGGGCGACGGGCGACAAGGGCAATGCGCGACGGCAGCCCAAGCGCCGGGGCGAAGGCGGCCGGAGGGAAGTCGGCGGGTCGCGCCGCACCGTCCCCGACATCTCCGAGCTGCTGAAGAAGGGGCAGACCCTCCCGGTGCAGGTGATCAAGGAGCCGATCTCCACCAAGGGCTCGCGGGTCACCGCGCAGATCTCGATCGCCGGCCGCTTCCTGGTCTACATGCCCTACGCCTCCCGCGTCGGCGTCTCGCGCAAGATCGAGTCGCGCGAGCAGCGCGCCAAGCTGCGCGAGATGGTCTCCAGGCACCTGCCGCCCGACGCCGGCGGCATGATCGTGCGCACCGTGGCCGAGGGGGTCACCGAGGACCACTTCCGGCGCGAGGTCGAGTCGCTGCTCAACATCTGGCGCAAGGTCAAGCGCAAGCAGCACTACGTGAAGAAGGCGCCCGCGCTGCTGCACCGCGAGGCCTCGCTCACGCGGGCGCTGGTGCGCGACGTCTTCTCCGCCAAGGTGGACGCGCTGCACCTCGACTCGAAGGAACTGCAGGTCGACATCTCCCAGTACCTGGAGCAGATTGATCCCGACCTGCTCTCGCGGGTCCACTTTCACGACGACACCACGCCGCTCTTCGACCACTTCAAGATCGAGGGCGAGATCCGCGACCTGTTCAAGCAGCGCGTGGACCTCCCCACCGGCGGCTACCTGATCATCCAGCCCACCGAGGCGCTGGTGTCCGTGGACGTCAACACCGGCCGCTACACCGGCAAGAAGGACCCCGAGAAGACGATCCTCCGCACCAACATCGAGGCCGCCCGCGAGATCGCCCGGCAGATCCGGCTCCGCGACGTGGGCGGCATCATCGTGGTGGACTTCATCGACATGGAGTCCCGGGCCAACCGCGACCGGGTGATCCAGGAGCTCCGCACCCACCTGGGCCGCGACCGGGCCAGGACCCGGGCCTACGCGGTCTCGGAACTGGGGCTGGTCGAGATGACCCGCCAGCGGGTGCGGGCCTCCCTCTGGGCCTCGATGACCCGGGAGTGCCCCACCTGCCACGGCACCGGGCGGGTCTTCGCCCCCGAGGTGGTGACCCGCCGCCTGGAGCGCGCCCTGCTCCGGGTGGGGCTCGAGAAGAAGGAGCGGAAGCTGGCCATCCGGCTCCACCCCGACGTGGCGATCTACCTCCTGGAGGAGGAGCCCAAGCTGGTCCAGTCCCTGGGCCGGAGCGCGGCCCTGGAGCTGGAGCTCCGGGACGACCCGATGCTCCGGCTCGACGAGTTCCGGCTCCTCTCCCGGCCGGCCGGGAGGGATGTCACGGAACTGTACGCAGTCGCCTGACGTGAAGCGTGAAGGGTAAAGCGTGAAGCGGGCTGCACTTGGGACCGCTTCACGCTCCACCCTTCACGGTGCCCGAGCTTGACCGCCCCGCCCCTTCAGGCTATGTTTCAGGGCTAAGTCCCCGAACGACACGCTGGAAGGGTTCCCGCATGTACGCGATTTTCAAGGCCCTGGGCAAGCAGTACCGCGCCGTGAAGGGTGCCACCCTGCAGCTCCCCTACATGGAGGAGAAGCAGCCCGGTGACACGCTCTCGTTCGACGAGGTGCTGCTCACCTCCAACGGCGACACCATCACGGCCGGCACGCCGAACGTGAAGGGCGCCACCGTCTCCGCCGAGGTGGTGGGGCACGGCAAGGAGGACAAGATCTACGTCTTCAAGTTCAAGCGGCGGAAGAACTACCGCCGCAAGACCGGCCATCGGCAGAAGTACACCGAGGTCCGGATCACCGACGTCGTGTTCGGGTGAGGTGAGCGATGGCACACAAGAAGGGCGTCGGCTCCAGCCGCAACGGCCGCGATTCCAATCCCCAGTACCTGGGCGTCAAGCGCTTCGGGGGCGAGGCGGTCACCGCCGGCGCCATCCTGGTCAAGCAGCGCGGCACCAAGTTCCATCCGGGGAAGAACGTCTTCAAGGCCAAGGATGACTCGCTCCACGCCGCGATCGACGGCGTCGTGAAGTTCGAGCACAAGACCAAGGAGCGGATGAAGGTGTCGGTGTATCCGCAGGGCTAGTCGCGGGTCGCGGGTCGTGAGACAGCAGGGGCCGGCTTCCCACGGGGATGCCGGCCTTTCGTCTCTCACGACTCACGACTCGTGACGCACGACTAGAGGTCCACACACACCCCCGCCACCCCCAGCTCGGCCATCCGCTCCACTTGCTCCGTCGGCACGGTCCAGGCGATCACGTCAATGCTCCGGTCGCGGCACCGCTCCATCAGTTCGAAGTCCACCAGCGACCAGTGCTGCCAGAGCACCTCGGCGCCCGCGGCCCACACCGGGGACACCGGATCCACCGGCCAGGAGCTGGAGAGCACCCCGAACCGGAAGTCGTCCGCCTCGGCCTGAAGCCGCGCAATGACCCGGTGGTCGAAGGAGTGCACCTGGTAGCCGGCCGGATTGGGCCCGGAGCGGAGCACCCGGAGCAGCTCCGCGTCGGCTTCGGCGGCCAGGCCCTTCGCCTCCACGTACACCCGGAGCGATCCCAGCACCTCCAGCGCCTCCTCCAGAAAGGGGAGGGCGGAGCCATCGGGAAGGAGATGACCCCGCAACTGGCTCAGCGTGAGGTCGCCGATCAATCCCAGCCCTGGGAGCGCCGGGTCGTGGTGTACCACGATCCGTCCGTCTGCCGTGCTGTGGACATCCAGCTCGACGCCGGCCACCGGGGAGGCGGGGTTATCCACAGCTGCCCGGAACGCAGCCAGCGAGTTCTCCAGGGCCACGGACGTGACGCCACGATGGGCGATGCGGAGCGGCTCAGTGCGGGTGGACAAGGGTGTCAGTACCGTGTGGAAAGAGTGTGGCCAGCGTTGATATCACTTGAGGTCTGATGGCGTAAACATTGTGTTGACAAGGTGATGTGGAAATTGTCGACAACCGTTTCACTGAGTCTTTACGTGATGCCGACCGCGGTTCATCTGCTGGGTCAACGCGGTCCCGGTGATCCGGCTCGCGCCACGGGATTAACATCTCGTCCCATGTCTCGTCCTCCTTGCCGATGAGCGCTCCGCCCCCGAGCGACGCCGAGCTGGTGGTGCAGTGGCGCTCCGGCGACGAGCGAGCGGCCACGCTGCTGGTGCGCCGGTACGCGGAGCCGCTGGGACGGTACTTGATGGGGCGGGGAGCCGCCAGCGCCGAGGTGGACGACCTGCTTCAGGAGACGTTCTTCCGGGCCTTCCGGGGGATCGGGCAATGGCGAGGGGACGTCTCGCTCGCGGGATGGCTCTACCGGATCGCCGGCAACCAGCTGCGGGATCGCCATCGCCGCGTGGCCGGGAAGGTGTTCCTCGAGGTGACCGAGGGCGATCGGGTGGACCTCGCCGATCCCGAGGGGGAGTACGCGGCGGACGAAGTGGCGACCCGGCTGGAGGAGGGCCTGGCGGCCCTGTCCCCGATGCAGCGCGAGGTCTTTCGCCTGCGGGTGGAGCAGGGGCTCGACTATCGGGAGATCGCGCTGGCGCTGGACACGACCGAGGGGGCGGCACGGGTGCACTACCACCATGCGGTGCGACGCCTGAGGGAGCGGCTGCAATGAACGAGACTCACCTCACCGACCGGATTCCCGACGTGGCCGCGGGCCGCGTCGCCTGGACGGCAGGCGAGGCCGCGCACCTGGCCGCGTGCGCTGACTGCCGCACCGAGTTGCGGCTGGTGAGCGCGGTGCAGGACCGAGCGGCTCCACGCTTCGGGGTGGACGCCGACCGAGTCGCCCGGACGGTGCTGGATCGGCTCCGCACCGAGCCCGTGGTGATGCCGCCCCGTGCCCGGAGCCGCTGGCTTCGCCCGGCGGTGCTGCTCGCCGCGGCGGCGTCGGTGGCGCTGGCCTTGGTGCTCCGCACGCCCCCGGCCACCGACGATCGCGCCGTGGTGCCGGCCCGCGAGCCGACGATGCTGCCCGAGCTCGATGGACTGCTCGAATCCGACCTCGAGGTGCTGCTCGCTACCCTGCAGGTGGTGGACGACCTCGAGCCGATCGGCGAGCCACCGCGGCTCGGCGACCTGACCGACGACGAGATGGCACAACTTCTGGAGGAGGTGGACAGTTGAAGGCAATTGCATTGCTGGGTTGCGCCACGGTGCTCGGGTGTTTCCCCGCGACCCTCGTTGCGCAGGAGCCTGCGCGACCGGTGCAGATGCGCCGGGCCGTGGAAGACGCCTTTTCCATGCGAGTCCGGCGCCAGCTCGGCCTGGACAGCGCCCAGGCGATGGCGGTGGGCGAGGTGCTCACCGAGTGGGGTGCCAAGCGGAGGAACCTTGAGGCGGAGGAGCGACAGTTCAACGCGCTCCTCGCCCGGCAACTTCGTCCCGGCGTGGCGGCCGACGAGTCGGCGGTGGTCGAGCTCGTCGACCGGCTGTTGGGCAACCGCGTGGCATACGCGAAATCGTTCGAGGGAGAGATGCGCGAGCTCGCGGCGATCCTGACGCCCGTGCAACGCGCCCAGTTCCTAATGATGCGCGATCAGGTGCTGCGGAGCGTCCGCGAACTGCAGGAGCGACGGTGGGTGGACGGCGTGCCGGTCCGCCCGGGGACCACCATGCCCCGCAACAGGCCGTAGCGCCGGAGCGGCCCGCCGCGCGATCCGCTAGATTCCCCCCGGCGACATTCACTCCAGGAGGCGCCGGGAATGCGACGACTCAAGGGAGCCATGTTCGGGGTCCTGCTGCTGGCCGCTTCGGCGGCGGCGCAGGGCCCCGTGGTGTATCGAATCCCGGTCACGGGCGTGATCGAGAATGGGCTGGCACCGTTCGTGGCCCGCGGCCTCGCCGAGGCCGCCTCCGCCGGCGCGTCCCTGGTGGTGCTCGACATTGACACGCCCGGTGGCCGGGTGGACGCCGCCGAGCGGATCGTGGACGCGGTGCGCAACGCCGACGTGGACGTGGTCGCCTTCATCAACCCGCGGGCATGGAGTGCGGGTGCGATGATCGCGCTGTCCGCCCGCCAGATCTACATGGCCCCCGGCGGGGCGATCGGCGCGGCGACCCCGGTGGATGGGTCCGGCACCAAGGCCTCCGAGAAGATGGTCTCCGCCATGCGCGCCGAGTTCCGGTCGCTCGCCGAGGCGCGCGGGCGCAATCCGGCCATCGCCGAGGCCATGGTGGACGAGTCGCTCGGCGCCGAAGGCGTTGCCGCGCCGGGCCAGCTGGTGTCGCTCACCACCCAGCAGGCGATGGCCAATGGCTTCGCGGAAGGCGAGGCGGCGTCGCTCGACGCCCTGCTCGCCACCCTCAACCTGGGCGGGGCCCAGGTCTATACCATCTCGCCCAACTGGGCGGAGTCGGTGGTCCGCTTCCTCACCAATCCGGTGGTGGCGCCGCTGCTCCTTTCGCTCGGGATGCTCGGGCTCGTCTTCGAGATCAAGGCGGGCGCCTTCGGCGTCGGCGGCCTGGTGTCGCTCCTCGCCCTCGGCCTCTTCTTCGGCTCGTCGTTCCTGCTGGGCCTCGCCGGGTGGGAGGAGATCATCCTCCTCGGCGCCGGCCTGATCGCGCTGGGCGTGGAGGCCTTCGTGCTCCCCGGCTTCGGCGTGGCGGGCATCCTCGGTGTCGCCCTGCTGGCGGGCGCGATCGTCATGGCACTGCTGGGCGCCGCGCCCACCGGCCCGGAGATCGCCACCTCGCTGGGCGTGCTCGGCGCGTCGCTGGTGATCTCGGCCGCGGTGTTCTTTGCGTGGCTTCGCCACCTGCCCAATTCCGAGCGCTGGAGCGGCCTGCTGCTCAAGGACTCGGTGCACCGGGGCCAGGGCTACCTCTCGGCGCCGTCCCGCGACGACCTCGTGGGTGCGGACGGCGTGGCCATCACCGACCTGCGGCCCTCGGGCACCGCGCGCGTGGGCAACGAGCGGCTCGACGTGGTGACCGAAGGGGAGTGGATCCAGGCGGGCGCCCCGATCACGGTGGTGCGCGCCGAAGGGTATCGTCACGTGGTGCGGCCGGCGCACCCCGTGTCCAGTCAACCGATCGGCTAAGGGAGAGGGCAGGCAATGGACGAGCAGACCGCGGGACTCGCCACGTTGTTCGTGCTGGTGATCATCAGCTTCCTGGCGCTGGTGATCTTCTTCCGGTTCATCCCGATCGGCCTGTGGATCCGGGCGGCGGCCAGCGGCGTGCGGGTGTCGTTCGTCACGCTGTTCGGCATGCGGTTCCGCAAGGTGGACCCCACCCGCATCGTGGATCCGCTGATCACCGCCACCAAGGCGGGGCTGCAGCTCGGCATCAACGAGCTGGAGGCCCACTTCCTCTCCGGCGGCAACGTGGCCCGCGTGGTGAACGCGCTCATCTCGGCCGACAAGGCCGGGATTCCGCTCACGTTCAAGCAGGCCACCGCGATCGACCTCGCCGGTCGCGACGTGCTCGAGGCGGTGCAGGTGAGCGTCAACCCGAAGGTGATCACCACGCCCAAGGTCGCGGCCATGGCCAAGGACGGCATCCAGCTGCTGGCGATGGCGCGGGTCACGGTGCGGGCCAACGTCAACCGGCTGGTGGGTGGCGCCGGCGAGGAGACGATCCTGGCCCGGGTCGGCGAGGGGATCGTGAGCACCATCGGCTCCGCGGTGAGCCACAAGGCGGTGCTC
>CAZNOJ010000039.1:0-20468 GCA_964574665.1 uncultured Gemmatimonadaceae bacterium | reverse complement strand
TCCAAGGCGATCCGCCGGAAGCCGTACTCGGTGGTGCTCCTCGACGAGATCGAGAAGGCCCACCCCGACGTGTTCAACATGCTGCTGCAGGTGCTCGACGAGGGCCACCTCACCGACAACTACGGCCGGATGATCGACTTCAAGAACACGGTGGTGATCATGACCTCCAACGTGGGCGCGCGCGACCTGCTCAGCAGCAAGTCGCTCGGCTTCCACGCGGCGGACGGCGCCCGCACCTTCGAGCGGATGAGCGACACCGTCAAGGAGGAGATGGCCAAGGTCTTCAACCCCGAGTTCCTCAACCGGCTCGATGACGTGATCGTCTTCCACCCGCTCGAGCGGGAGCACATCGCCCGGATCGTCGAGATCCTGCTGCGCGACATGGCCCGCCGCATCGGCGATCATGTCCGGCTGACGCCCAAGGCGATCGACTTCCTGGTGGGCCAGGGGTACGACCAGGCGTTCGGGGCGCGGCCGCTCAAGCGCGCCATCCAGCGCTGGGTCGAGGACCCGCTCAGCGAGCGGATCCTCGCCGGCGAGTTCACCCCGGGCGACGAGATCGAGGTGGACGTGTCCGCCGAGGGCGATCGCCTGGTCTTCAGCACCCTCACCAGGGCCCCGACCTGAACCGATCATGCCGGGCCGTGATGGCCCTTGCGGCGGCGCTGTTCCTCGGGTCCGGGACCCTCGGGGCCCAGGACCAGGCGCCGGGTTTCCCGCGGGTGGACTCGATCGCCGTGGAAGGGCACAGCCGCCTCTCCGCCTCGCAGATCGCCACCGCCGCCGGGATTGTGGTGGGCACCGAGGTCACCTTCCGTGACGTGCAGCGGGCGATCCGCACCCTCTTCGCCACCGGCCAGTTCGACTCGGTGCGGGTGGAACAGCGCGAGTCGGTCGGCCGCGTCGTGCTCGTGGTGGTGGTCCGCGAGCGCCCGATCCTGCGCGAGTGGACCCTGGAGGGACCGCGCAAGCTCTCGACCCGCGACGTGCGCGACCGCATCTCCCTCGTGGCGGGCCGGCCGCTCGACCGCGCGGCACTCGCCGCGTCCGCGTTCGGGATCGACTCCCTCTACCGCCGTCAGGGGTACTATGCCTCGCGGGTGACCACCCGCATCGAACCGGCCGACTCGGGCGCCGTGCGGGTGCTGTTCTCCGTCAGCGAGGGGAACCGGGTGGCCATCGCCCAGGTGCAGGTCGAGGGCAACCAGCAGTTCAGCGACGGCGACCTGGTGGGCGCGATGGCCTCCAAGCCCGAGGGCTTCTGGTGGTTCCGCCCGGGCCGCTACGACGACGAGCGCCTCGACGCCGACATCCGCGAGCGGCTGCCGCAGTGGTACGGCAACCGGGGCTACGTCGACTTCCAGGTCACCGGCGACTCGCTGCTGCCGGACCCCGAGAACGGCAAGGCGGTGCTGCAGCTCACCGTGGAGGAGGGGCAGCAGTACCGGGTGGGCACCGTGGAGATCGTGGGCAATTCCCGCTTCTCCACCGAGGAACTGGCGCTCCGGGCCTTCACCTTCGCCATGCCGGCGCAGGTCAACACCGGGGCCGAGCTGGGCATCGTCTTCGACAAGAGCGCGTGGCAGTCGGCGCAGGCGCGCGTCGAGGAGTGGTACATGAACAACGGCTACATCTACGCCCAGGTGGCCGCGCAGGAGGCGCGCCGCACCGGGGCCGACTCGCAGCCGCGACTCGACCTGCGCCTGGTCATCAACGAGGGGCTGCCGGCCTACGTCAACCGCGTGGACATCGTCGGCAACGACGTCACCCACGAGCGGGTCATCCGCGAGGCGATCGTGCTGGTCCCCGGGCAGCTCTTCAATCGCGAGGCGCTGATCCGGTCGTGGAACAACATCGCCAACCTCAACTTCTTCGAGCAGCCGATGCCGGTCCCCGACGTGGACCCGCTCGGCAACGGTGACGTCAACATCACCTTCCGCGTGACCGAGCGCCGCACCGGCAACATCAACTTCGGCGCGTCCATCGGACAGGGCACCGGGCTCGGCGGCTTCCTCGGCCTCGAGGAGCCGAACCTGTTCGGGCGCGGCAAGCGCGGCCGCCTGCAGTGGCAGTTCGGCCGCAACATCAACGACTTCCAGCTGAGCTACTCCGACCCGGCGATCCTGGAGTCGCGGATCTCGGGCACCGTGTCGGTCTTCAACTCGCGGCAGCGGTTCGTGGTCGGCGACCTCGGCCGGCGCCAGCAGGAGGGCGGCTCGCTGCAGGTCGGCCTGCCGTGGCTCGGCTCGCGATACTCCCGGGTGTTCGCGTCCTACGGCTTCCAGCGCATCCGCTACACCGAGGGGTCATCCGACCTGCAGGAGCGCTTCAACTGCTCGCCCTGCTCCCGCTCGACCGTGGGGCTGTCCTTCCTCCGCGACTCGCGGGTCGGGCTGCCGTTCCCGGTGGACGGCTCGCAGGTCTCCGTGGCGCTGGAACAGAACGGCGGCATCCTCGGCGGCACCGGCGACTACCAGAAGGTGGACCTCGACACCCGCTGGTACACCCGCCTGGGCACCCTGGGCGGCGGCGGGCAGTTCGGTGGCGGAGTCCAGTTCACCCTGGGGGTGACGGCCCGGACCGGCCTGATCTTCGGCAACCCCGGGGGGTTCTTCACCGAGCTCTATTCCATGGGCGGGGTGCAGTTCGGGGTGCCGCTCCGCGGCTACGAGGAGTTCTCGATCACCCCCAAGGGCTTCGACCCGTTCTCGGGGTCCAACTCCGCCTCGGCAGACGCGTTCGGCAAGGCCCACGCGGCCTTCACGGTCGAGTTGGGGGCCCGCCTCTCCCAGTCGGTCTACCTGAGCAGCTTCTTCGACGCAGGCAATGTCTATGGCAGTGTGCGCGCCTGGGACCCCGGTCGTCTCTATCGGGGCGCAGGGTTCGGCGCGGCGTTAATTTCCCCGCTCGGGCCGATCGGGGTGGATCTGGGCTACGGGTTCGACAAGACGGACACGGCAGGCCGGCCCGCACCGGGCTGGAAGCTCCACTTCCGCCTGGGCAACTTCTTCTGATCCCTCCCCGGCGGAAGCCGGCTCGGGATGACCACCGCCCTACGGGGCACACCACCGCCCCCTCGGGGGCCAGCGCAGGATCGAATGAGGAACACGATGCAGCAGCTCCGCGCCGGACTCACCACCGTTGCCCTCGCCGCCCTGGCGCTGGTGCCCGGTCGCCTCGAAGCCCAGGCCACGGCGGGCCGGGTCGCCTACGTCGCCGTGCAGGCGGTGATGCAGCGCACCCCGGGGTACGCCCAGGCCGAGTCCACCTGGACGCGCGAGTTCGAGGGATACCAGCGCGACATGACCCAGTTGCAGGCCCGGATGGACTCGGCGGCCGCGGCCTTCGACCAGCAGGCCGTGATGCTCTCCGCCAGCGCCCGCGAGGCGGAGCGGAAGAAGCTCCAGGACCAGGCCGCGGCCCTCAACGCCCGGGTCAACGAGCTGCGCCAGCGCGCCGCCGAGCGGCAGCGTGAGCTGCTCGACCCGATCGAGGAGCGCGTCATGGCAGTGATCGAGGGGCTGCGCGCCGAGGGCAACTATGCCATGGTCTTCGACGTAAGCAACCAATACAGCACCGTGGTGGCGGCGGACAAATCGCTGGACCTCACCCCACGAGCCATCGAGCGACTTACCGCGGCAGGAGCCGGCGGGACTCCGGGGGGCAACTGAGCCATCCGGGACGGTCCCTGACGGTGCAGGCGGTTGCCGATCTGGTCGGTGGCCGCCTGTCTGGCGTCGGGGACTTCACGATTTCCAGGGTCCGCTCCCTGGAGAGCGCCCTGCCGGGCGAGCTCTCGGTGTGCAGCGGCACGCGCTTCCTGGACGCGCTGGCCGCCTCCGCGGCCGGGGCGGTGCTGCTGCCCCCGGAACTTGCCGAGGCGCCCGGGCCGGCCACCCGGATCGTGGTGGCCGAGCCGCTCCGGGCCATGGCCGTCGTGGCCCGCGCACTCGAGACACCGGAGCCCGGCCCGGGAATCGACCCCACGGCCCGACTCGGCACGGGCGTCCGGATCGGCACCGATTGCCGCATTGACGCCTACGCGGTGATCGGCGATGGCGCCACCCTGGGCGACCGGGTCCACATCGGCGCGCACGCGGTGGTGGGGGCCGATGCGCAGCTGGGCGACGACACGGTGCTGGACCCCCACGTGGTGGTCCATCGCGGCTCGGTGCTCGGACGGCGGGTGTACTGCAAGGCGACTGCGGTGATCGGCGGACCGGGCTTCGGCTTCCATTCCGACGCCGCGGGCCACCAGCGCGTGCCGCAACTCGGCGGCTGCATCCTCGGCGACGACGTCGAAGTGGGCGCCGGCACGTGCATTGACCGCGGCTCGCTCGATGACACCGTGGTGGGCGACGGCACCAAGATCGACAACCTGGTCCACCTTGGACACAACGTGAAGCTCGGCCGGCACTGCCTGGTGATGGCCGGGGTCGGCGTCTCCGGTAGCACCCGCGTCGGGGATCGGGTGGTCCTCGCGGGGCAGGCCGGCCTGGTGGGGCACATCGAGATCGGCGACGACGCCCGCATCGGTGCGCAGGCCGGGGTGATCACCTCGGTCCCAGCCAAGGGTGCCGTGTCGGGATACCCGGCCCGGCCGCACCGGGAGTTCCTCCGCGCCCAGGCCGCACTCTATCGCCTGACCCCGCATATTGATGCGCTGGAGGCACTGGTCCAGCGGAGGGACGATGCCTAGGCGGACGTTGGCCGGGTCGGCCAGCACCAGGGGTCGCTCGTTGCACACCGGCGCTGAGACCGTGGTCACCATCGGCCCGGGTGTGCCGGGGCAGGGGATACGCTTCCAGCGCACCGACCTGCCGCAGGCCCCGCTGGTGTCGGCCCGGGTGGGCGACGTGCGGGCCACGGAGCGGCGCACCGCGATCGGGATCGGCGACGTCGAGATCCAGACCGTGGAGCACCTGCTGGCCGCGATGCACGCCGAGGCGCTCGATGACGTGCTGGTGCAGCTCGACGGGCCGGAGCCCCCGATGCTCGATGGCTCGTTCCTGCCGTGGCTCGACCTGGTCGCCGAGGCCGGCGTGGCCGAGCACGAGGGGGAGCCGGCCCGGGTCACGGTCCGCCAGCCGTTCGAGGTGCGGGCCGGCGACGCCCGGTACGTGGTGTCGCAGGCGCCCGGGCTGCAGATCGCCGCCACCATCGAGTGGCAGCATCCGGCCATCGGCCGCCAATCGTTGATGGTGGATGTCACCCGCGAGTCGTTCCGTCGCGAGATCGCCCCGGCCCGCACCTTCGGGTTCGTGGAGGAAGTGGACGCGCTCCGGGCCCGCGGCCTCCTGCAGGGCGCCAGCAGCGACATGGCGGTGGTGCTGTCGGCGCGAGGCGTGGAGTCCGGCCCGCTCCGGTGGGACAACGAGTTCGTGCGACACAAGATCGGCGACGTGCTGGGCGACCTGGCCTTGCTCGGCGCCCGCGTGGAGGCGCACATCATGGCAGAGCGACCGAGTCACCAGGGCAACCTCGCCCTGGCCCAGGAACTGGCGCGACGCGGCGAGCGCCGCGACCCCAGCGGCATGGACATCACCCAGATCATGCGGGTGATGCCGCATCGCTACCCGTTCCTGCTGGTGGACCGGATCATCGAGATCGAGCCGGAGCGCCGCATCGTCGGGCTCAAGAACGTCACCATCAACGAGCCGTTCTTCGCGGGCCACTTCCCGGGCCACCCGATCATGCCGGGCGTGCTGATCGTGGAGGCCATGGCGCAGGTCGGCGGCATGCTGCTGATGGACCACTTCGAGGATCCCGAGTCGAAGGTGGTGTACTTCATGTCGCTCGACGGCGTCAAGTTCCGGCGACCGGTGCTGCCCGGCGACCAGTTGCGCTTCGAGCTGGAAATGCTGCAGTTCCGCGGGCGCACCTGCCGGATGAAGGGCACCGCCTTCGTGGATGGCGCCGTGGTATGCGAGGCGGAGATGATGGCGCGGGTGGTGGACCGGTGAGCCAGCGCATCCATCCCACCGTGCTGATCGACCCGGCCGCGGAGATCGCCGAGGATGTCGAGATCGGGCCCTTCTGCATCATCGGCCCCAACGTGCGCATCGGGCGCGGCTGCCGCATCGCCGCGCGGGTGACCCTCGAGCGCAACGTGCGCCTCGCCCAGGCGGTGCAGGTGGGTGTCGGCAGCATCCTGGGGGGTGCGCCGCAGGACCTCAAGTACGCCGGCGAGGAGACCTGGGTGGAGGTCGGCGAGCGGACCATCATCCGGGAGTACGCCACCATCAACCGCGGCACGGCGGCGTCGGGGCTCACCTCGGTCGGGAGCGACTGCTTCCTGATGACCTACGTGCACCTCGCCCACGACTGCCATCTCGGCGACCATGTGATCATCGCCAACGGCACCCAACTGGCCGGCCACGTCACCATCGAGGCCCGCGCGATCCTGTCGGGCCTGGTGGCCGTCCACCAGTTCGTGAAGATCGGCACCCATGCCTTCGTGGGTGGCGCCACCCGGGTCAACCAGGACGTGCCACCCTTCGTCAAGGCGGTCGGCAATCCGGTGGAACTGTACGGCCTCAACAGCATCGGCCTGACGCGCCACGGCATGCCGCCGGAGACCCTCGCCGCGCTCAAGCGGGTCTATCGCCTGTTCTTCAACTCCGACCTCAACCTGGGCCAGGCCCTCGAGCGCGCCCGGGCCGAGGTGCCCGAGCTGCCCGAGGTGGCCCACTTCCTCGCGTTCGTCTCGTCGTCGCAGCGGGGCGTGCCGGCGTGAGCCGCATCCCGGTCGGCGTGGTGGGCGTGGGGGCGCTCGGGCGCCTTCACGCCCGCCACTTCGCCGCCATGTACGGCGCCGAGCTGGTCGGGGTGCACGATGCCGACCCGACGCGCGCGGATGCCGTGGCCCGCGACGTGGGCACGCGGGCGTTCGCGTCGCTCGACGACCTGCTCGGCGCGGTGCAGGCCGTGGTGGTGGCGGTGCCCACGCCCGCCCACCGTGACGTGGGGCTCGAATGCCTCGGGCGCGGGGTCTCGGTGCTGATGGAGAAGCCGCTGGCGGCCACGGTCGCGGAAGCGGACGAGATGCTCGCCGAGGCGGCGCGCCACCGGCTCACGTTTGCGGTGGGCCACATCGAGCGGTTCAACCGGGCGGTGCGCGCCGCCGTGGACTACCTCGAGCGCCCGCTCTTCGTCGAGGGGATTCGCCTCGCCCCGTTCCAGCCCCGCGGCACCGACGTGGCCGTGGTGCTCGACCTGATGATCCACGACCTCGACCTCGCCAACCACCTGCTCGGCGGGGCGGCCGCGACCGATGTGCGGGGCAGCGGCGTCTCGGTGCTGTCCCCGTACCTCGACATGGTCAACGCGCGGGTGGAGTTCGAGGGCGGCGCCGTGGCCTCGATGACCGCCTCGCGGGTCGCGCGCGACCGCGTCCGCAAGCTGCGGATCTTCCAGCCGTCGGGATACTTCTCACTCGACCTGGGCCAGGGCACCGGACACTTCATGCGACTCCGGGAGGGATGGCGCCCGGGCACCGGTGGGTCGCTGGCCGAGATCGTGGAGACCGTCGAGCTGCGCGCCCCCGAAGCCGACGCGATGGGTCTGGAACTCGCCGCCTTCGTGGCGGCGGTGCGGGGGGACGCGGCTGCCATCGTGCCGGCCAGCGAGGGGCGCACCGCGCTCGCCCTCGCCCTCGAGGTGACCGCTGCCGTGCAGCGGACACCAGTGCCCACCCTCGGACGATGACCCGCCGCATCCTGGTCACGACGGGGGAGCCCTCGGGCGACCTCCACGGCTCTCGCGTCGCCGCCGCCCTGGCCGCCCTGCTGCCGACCACCGAGATCGCCGCCGTTGGAGGCCCGCGGCTCGCGGCCACCGGCGCCACCATGATCCACTCGATCGACCGGCTCGGCGCCATGGGCTTCATTGATCCGGTGCTGCAGTTTCCCACGCATTACCGGCTCTTCCGCTCGCTGCGCAAGGCGTTCCGTGCCGGCGAGTATCAGCTGCTGCTCACCGTGGACTACCCGGGGTTCCACCTGCGCCTCGCCGAAGCGGCGCGGGCAGCGGGGGTTCCGGTCCTGCACTACATCGCGCCCCAACTCTGGGCGTGGCACCCGGAGCGCGCCGACCGCTGGGCCACGGCGGTGGATCGCCTGGCGGTGATCCTGCCCTTCGAGACGGCGTTCTTCCGCTCGCACGGCATCGAGGCCACCTACGTCGGTCACCCGCTGGTGGACAGCGAACCGGCCGTGCAGCGCGATGCCGCGCGTCGCGAACTGGGGATCGCGCCGGGAGCCCGGGTGCTCGCCCTCTTCCCGGGCTCGCGCTCCGGCGAGGTCTCCCGACTCTGGCCGCCATACCGCGATGCCGCGACCACCTTGCTCGACCGACAGCTCGCCGACGAGGTCCTCGTGGCAGCGCCACACTGGGCCCACTACCCGGGCAGCGAGCGGTTCCACCTGGTGCGCAACGCCCCGACCCTGGTGCTCGCCGCGGCCGATGCCGTGCTCGCCAAGTCGGGCACCACCACGCTGGAGGCCGCCCTCGCCGACGTGCCCATGGTGGTGGCGTATCGCACGCACCCGGTGACCTTCCGGCTGGCGCGTCGCCTGGTGACGGTGCCGTGGATCTCGCTGGTGAACCTGATCGCCGAACGCGAGGTGGTTCCCGAGCTGGTGCAGGATGCGGTGACCGTGCCCGAACTGGTGCGCCGCATGGCAGAGCTGCTCGATCGGACTTCCGCGGCGTCGCAGCGACAACGGCGCGGCTTCCAGGAGGTGCGCGACCGGCTCGGCGGTCCGGGCGCGTCCAACCGCGTGGCGACGATTGCCACCGACCTGCTCTCCTGATGCGGATCCCGGTCCCGCCAGCGCTGGTCCGCTGGCTCGCCACGCCGCTGGTCACGGCCCTCTCGCGCACCTGGCGCTACCGCTCCCACCACCCGGAGCGCTGGGAGCCGATCGTCGCGCGCGGCGAGGCCTACATCTTCCTGCTCTGGCACGAGGCGATCATCCCGCTCCTCTGGCACCTGCGCCACCGCGGGATCGCCATCATCGTCTCCCAGGGGCGTGAGGGTCGCTACGTCGGTGACTATGCTTCAGGCTTGGGATATCGCATCCTCTCCGGCTCATCCTCCCGGGGCGGCCCCCGGGCGCTCCTTGGCGCGGTGCGGGTCCTCGCCGAGGGCGGGGCCGTGGCCATCACCCCGGACGGCCCCAAGGGGCCCCGGCGGGAGGTGAAGCCGGGGGTGGTGCAGGCAGCCCGCCGGTCCGGGGCCTGGGTGGTCCCGCTGCACGCCACGGCCGCCCCCGCCTGGCGGGTCGGGTCGTGGGATCGCTTGGCCATCCCCAAGCCGCGCGCCGAGGTGGTGGTGGGGTTCGGCCCTCCGTTCCGGCTCGACCAGCCCGGGGAGGGGGTCGAGGCCGGGATCCGCCAGTGCGAGGCCGCCATGGCCACCCTGGAGGCGGAGATGCGCCCATGACGCAGCCCCGCCGTGGCGACGGCCATCGGCTGGTCCGTTGGCTGTGGACCTCCACCCGCCTCGACGCGAAAGCGGTACGGGCGCTCCTGGTGCCCGCCTCGTTGCTGTACGACGGGGCGATGCGCCTCCGGAGCAGGGCCTACCGGCGCGGCTGGCTGGCGAGCCATGACCTGCCCCTCCCCGCCGTGGCGGTGGGCAACCTGAGCGTGGGCGGGTCGGGCAAGACGCCGATTGCGGGCTGGATCGCGGCCCGGTTCGCGGCGCAGGGCGTTCGGCCAGGCATCCTGCTCCGTGGGGTGGGGGGCGACGAGGCCCAGGTGCATCGGGATGCGGTGCCCGAGGCCGTGGTGGTGCCCAACCCGGATCGCCGGGCCGGCGCCGCCGAGGCCGTGGTGGCCGGCGCCGAGGTGCTGGTGCTCGACGACGCCTACCAGCGCCTCGACGTGCGACGCGACCTCAACCTCTGCGTGGTCTCGGCCGAGGCGGCGCGGGCGGTGCGGTGGTCGCTGCCGGCGGGCCCGTGGCGGGAGCAGTGGCGGGCGCTGTCGCGCGCCGACGCGGTGGTCGTGACCCGGAAGCGGGCGGACCGCGCGGTCGGCGAGGGCGTGGTGGAGGAGATCCGGCAGCGCTTTCGCGGCCCGGTCGCCCTCGCCCGGCTGGAGCTCTCGGTGCTCGAGGGGCTGGTGTCGGGCCGCGCCTACCCGGTGAGCGCCCTCGACGGGCGGCGCGTGGTGGCGGCCTGTGCCATCGCCGATCCGGTGGCGTTCGTCTCGCAGGTCAAGCGGACGGGCGCGCAGGTGCAGGTGGCGACCTGGAAGGACCATCATCGGTACCGCGACGAGGACGTGGCCTGGCTGGCCCACGCCTCCCGTCGCGCCGACCACGTGGTGATCACCGCCAAGGACGCCGTGAAGTTGCGGGACCGTTGGCCGGCCTCGGTGCCCGAGCCGCTGGTGGCGATGCTGGCCATCACGTTCGAGCATGGCGAGGCCGAACTGTGCGAGGCGATCGACGCCCTCGTGGCGCCGCGCCCGAGCACCACTCTCCACCCCTAGGTCCGACCGGACCGGAGCCATCCCAGGATGTCCAATCCCAAGTCGCGTCGCGCGCAGACCATCATCAAGCCGGATCGCGATCGTCGTTTCGTGACCGAGGACAATCCCTTCGAGGCGATGATGTCGCGCTTCGACGACGCGGCCCGCCGCCTCGACCTCGAGCCGGGGCTCTACAAGGTGCTCCGGTCGCCGGAGAAGCAGATCCTGGTGTCGGTGCCGATCGTGCGCGACAACGGCGAGATCGAGGTCTACACCGGGATTCGCGTGCTGCACAACACGTCGCGCGGGCCGGCCAAGGGCGGCATCCGCTTCGACCTCGCCGTCACCCTCGACGAGGTGAACGCGCTGGCGGCCTGGATGACCTGGAAGTGCGCGGTGGTGAACCTGCCGTTCGGGGGCGGCAAGGGCGGCGTGATCTGCGACCCGACCACGATGTCCGTGGGCGAACTCGAGCGGCTGACCCGCCGCTACACCGCCGAGATCATCGAGATCCTCGGTCCCGACAGCGACGTGCCCGCGCCGGACGTGAACACCAACGAGCGGGTGATGGCCTGGATCATGGACACGTATTCCATGCACAAGGGCCACACCGTCACCGCGGTGGTGACCGGCAAGCCGGTGGAGATGGGTGGCTCGCTGGGGCGGCGCGAGGCGACCGGCCGCGGCTGCCTGGTGGTCACCAAGCGCGCGCTCCAGCGGCTCAAGATCCCGGTGTCCAAGGCCACCGTGGTGGTGCAGGGCTTCGGCAACGTCGGCTCCACCGCGGCCAAGCTGATGGCGGCCGAGGGCATGAAGGTGATCGCCGTGAGCGACAAGCACGGCGGGATCCACAACCCGCGGGGCCTCGACGTCCCCAAGGTGCTGGCCTGGCTGCAGGAGCACCGCATGGTGACCGGATTCCCCGGCGCGAAGGCAATCAGCAACGAGGAGCTCCTCGAACTCGAGTGCGACGTGCTGGTGCCCGCGGCGCTGGAAAACGTGATCACCTCGCAGAACGCCGGCAATATCAAGGCCCGGATCATCTGCGAAGGCGCCAACGGCCCCACCACCGCCAAGGCCGACGCCATCCTCGACGCCAACAAGGTCTTCGTCATTCCCGACATCCTCGCCAACGCCGGGGGCGTCACCGTCTCGTACTTCGAATGGGTCCAGGATCGCGGCGGCTACTTCTGGGACGAGGACACCGTCAACGAGCGGCTCGAGAAGATCATGTCGAAGGCGTTCGACGAGGTGGAGGCGATGGCCGACAAGCACGACGTGAGCATGCGCATCGGCGCGTACATGCTGGGGATCGACCGTGTCGCGGCGATGCACCGGATGCGCGGATTGTATGCCTGATGCGCGTGGTCCTGCTGGCGGTGGGGCGGCTCCGGCCCGCGTATCGCGAGGCCTGTGACGACTACCTCCGCCGCCTGCGGCGCCACCTCGCGGTCGAGGAGCGCGAGCTCCGCGAGGGACGGGACGCGGACGACCGCCTGCTCGCGGCACTGCCGGACGGCGCCGCCATGACGTTGCTCGACCGCGACGGGACGGGCTGGTCGTCGGAGGAGCTGGCCACCCGGGTGCAGCGCTGGCAACGGGCGGCCCGGGACCGGGTGCTGCTGATCGGCGGGGCCGACGGCACCGGGGACGCGATCCGCCGCCGGGCCGAGGAACGGTGGTCGCTCGGCCCGCTCACCTTGCCCCACGAGCTGGCCCGGGTGATCGTCACCGAACAGCTCTACCGGGCCGCCACCATCCTGGCCGGGCACCCGTACCACAGACGTTCACCCCCGCGCCCGGGCGCGGGTTCTCCGTGATGAGGTGTTCCGTGGCCCCCGCCGCCCCCCGCCGATGTCGCTCCGCCTGATCTCGGCCGCACCGGCGTTCACCGGCACGGTGCCCTCCAGCCGCACCATGCCGGCCGTCATGCCGCCGCTCCTTCCCTCGGCGGCGGCCGACCGGCTGGCGCTCCCCGGTGCGCTGGCGGTGACGACCGGCCAGCAGCCCGGGCTCTTCGGCGGACCCATGTACGTGGTGCACAAGGCGCTCGCGGCGCGCGCCCTGGCCCAGGGACTGGAGCGCCGCTGGCACCGACCGGTGGTGCCCGTCTTCTGGCTGGCCGGCGACGATCATGATCACGAGGAGGCCACCCACACGGCCTGGTGGAACGGCGACGACGAGGTGGTCCGCTGGTCGCTGCCACCGCGCCCGCGCGATGCGCCGCAACGCCCCATGTCGGCCGAGCCGCTGGGGCCGGGGCTCGCCGAGGCGCGCGCACGGCTGGCGGCCGACCTGCCGGCCGGTCCGGCGCGCGATGCCACCTTGGCGTGGGTGGACCGGCACTGGGTGGGCACCGCCACCGTGCACTCCGCCTTTACCGGCGCGATGCATGAGCTCCTGAGCCCGCTTGGCATCGCAACGCTCGATGCCACCTCGCCGGGACTCAAGCGGGCAGCGCGCCCCCTGATTCGTGCCGCCCTCGACCGATCGGTCGCGATTGACGAGGCACTCGCCTCGCTCCCCGAAGCGGACGCGCGCGCAGACGCAGGGCAGGGCCTCACCCTGGTGTTCCTGGAGGCCACGGCCGGCCGCGACCGCCTGGTGCGCGACGGCGACGGATTCCGGACCCGCCGGGGCGGTGAGCGTTTCACCGCGTCCGAGATCGCTCGGCTGCTCGACGAGGCCCCTGAGCGATTCTCCGCCAATGTGCTCCTTCGTCCGGTGGTGGAGTCGGCCCTGCTCCCCACCGTCGCCTACGTGGCCGGACCGGGCGAGTACCGCTACCTCACGTCGCAGGCGCGCGTCGTCTACCCGCTGCTCGACACGCCGGTCCAGCGTCCCGTGCCCCGGTGGAGCGGCACGGTCGCCGACCCGGTATCCGAGCGCCTCCTGGGGCGGCTGGAGCTCGGGCCCGACGACGTCCTCCATGACGACGGCCGCGTCGCCCGACGGCTGCTGCAGGAAGACCTCCCCGCGTCCGTGCGCGATGCCCTGACGGGCCTGCGCGGTGCCATCAAGCACGCCAGTGCGGTCTCCGCCGAGGTCGGCGCGGGCATTGACCCGGTGCTCGGCCGCGCGGTGGAGTCCCGGCAGCGGCGGCTCCGCTTCGTGGCCGATGACCTCGAAGGCGTGATGCTCCGGCACCTGCGCAAGCGGGACGCCGTGCGATGGCGGCAGTACCAGCGCCTGCGCGCCCGGCTGCGCCCCCTCGACGCGCCACAGGAGCGCGTGATCGGCGTGGCCGGCGCCCTCGGCCGCTGGGGCGAGGAGTGGATCGCCGCCGCGACGGCGGCCACGGAGGCGTGGGCGGCCGCGTTGCTGCCGACCGCCGACGTGGTGGAGTCGCACGCGTGAGCATCGTGGGTGTCGCGCTGCTGCTGGCGCTCTGCATTCCGATCATCGCGATCCTCCTCGACTCGCCGGTCGGTCGTGCCCTCGGGGCCCGGCTGGAGCGGCCCCGTCAGCCCGCTCCCGACGACCCGGCCACCGTGGCGGAAATGGCCCGCCGCATCGAGTTGCTCGAGGGCGACGTGGAGATCCTCCACCAGACCGTGACCCAGTTGCGGGAGGAGGCGCAGTTTGTCCAGCGCCTCCTCGAGGAAGGGGAACGACGCCGGACGCTGCCCCGGGACGGCGCGTGAGCGGACGCGGCTCCTACTTCGTGGGTGCCGGGATCCTGCTCTCCCGACTGAGCGGCCTGGTGCGCCAGCGCGTGATGGCCCATTTCCTCGGGCTGGGCGATGCCGCGGATGCCGTGAGCGCGGCGTTCCGGATTCCCAACTTCATCCAGAACCTCTTCGGGGAGGGATCGCTCTCCGCCTCGTTCATCCCGAGCTACTCGCGGCTCCTCGGCGAGGGGCGCGACGAGGATGCCCGGCGATTGGCGGGCGCGGTGCTCGCCCTGCTAGCCCTGGTGATCGCCTTCCTGGTGCTGCTCGGCGTGCTCGGCACGCCGTGGCTGGTGCAGCTGCTGCTCGGGGACTGGCCGGTCGAGAAGCGCGCCCTCACCGAGCGCCTGGTGCGGATCCTCTTCCCGTCGGTCGGGCTGATGGTGTTTTCCGCCTGGTGCCTGGGCATCCTCAACTCGCACCGCCGCTTCCTGCTGAGCTACGCCGCCCCCGCGGCGTGGAATGTCGCCATCATCGCGGCGGTGCTCCTCGCGCCGGCCGGCGACGACGCGGTGGTGACATGGGCGGTGTGGGGAGCCGTGATCGGGTCCGTGCTGCAGGTGGCGGTGCAGTGGCCCACCGTGCGTCAGGTGGCCGGCCGGGTGCGGCCGGGGCCCTGGCGCGGCGTGCCCGGCATGGACCGCGTGACGCGCACCTTCCTGCCCGCGCTGGTGTCGCGGGGCGCGGCCCAGATCTCAGCGTTCATTGACCTCACCATCGCGGGGTGGTTGCCGGCACGCGCACTGTCGGCGCTCACCGGGGCGCAGGTGCTCTACACGCTTCCCGTGTCACTCTTCGGCATGGCCGTGAGTGCCGCCGAGCTGCCCGAGATGGCGCGCGCCACCGGGGACGATGCCACCATCTGCGCCTCGCTGCGCGTGCGCCTCGACGCCGCCACCCAGCGGCTCGCCTACTACATCGTCCCCTCGGCGGTGGCCTTCCTGGCACTGGGTGGCGTCATCGCCGGGGCGGTCTACCAGGGCGGGGCGTTCACCGCCGCCGACGCGCGATACGTGTGGCTGATCCTGGCCGGCTCCGCGATCGGACTGCTCGCCGCCACCCTGGGTCGCCTCTACTCGTCGGCGTTCTACGCCCTGCACGACGCCACCACGCCGCTGCGGTGCGGCTTGGTGCGCATTGCGCTGACCGCCGGGCTGGGCGCGTTTGGTGCGCTGGTGGCGCCCGGGCTGCTCGGGCTCGATGCGTCCACGGGAGCGGCCGGCATCACCGTGGCGGGAGGCATCGCCGGGTGGGCCGAGTTCGTGCTCCTGCGCCGCGCGCTGGTGCGCCGCGTCGGCGGCTTCGCCCTGCCGCTCGCCGAACTGGGCAAGCTGTGGTTTGCGGCGTGTGCGGGCGCCGCGGCTGCCGGCCTGGTGCAGCTCACCCTCCACAGCATCACCCGTCATCCCCTGGTGATCGCCGCGGTGGTGCTGCCCGTGTACGGCGTGGCCTACCTCGCCGTGACCTGGTGGCAGGACGTGCCCGAGGCCGCGGTGATCGGCGCCCGACTGCGCCGCCACCGCAACGCATCATGAACGCCGCGCTGGCCCGCAAGCTGGAGACTCTCCCCGATGGCCCCGGGGTCTACCTGTGGAAGGATGCCGACGGCACGGTGCTGTACGTGGGGAAGGCCAAGAACCTTCGCGCCCGCGTCCCGGCCTATTTCGCGCCCGACCGCGGCGGCACCTTCCACCAGGACCAGCTGGTGGAACGGATCGCCGACGTGGAGACGATCGTGGTGCCCGACGAGGCCCAGTCGCTGCTGCTCGAGAACAACCTGATCAAGGAGTTCCAGCCCCGCTTCAACGTCCGGCTCAAGGACGACAAGAGCTATCCCTCCATCGCCGTGACGCTCGCCGAGCCGTTTCCCCGGGTGTTCGCCACCCGGCGCCGCGACATCGCGGGCGCCCGGTACTTCGGGCCGTACACCGACGTGTCGGACATGCGGCGCACGCTGGGGCTGGTGCGGCGGATGTTCACGGTGCGGAGCTGCTTCGACGACTTGCCGCGCGAACGACGCGAGCGGCCCTGTCTCGACTATCACATCGGGCGATGCCGCGCGCCGTGCGTGGGCTGGCAATCCGGACCCGAGTATCGCGCCATGATCGCCGAGGTGGTGGGATTCCTCGAGGGCGACACCGTGGACCTGAAGGCGCGGCTCCGCGAGATGATGGCCGAGGCGGCGGCGCGCGAGGAGTTCGAGCGCGCGCGCGACCTGCGCGACACCCTCAAGTGGCTGGAGCAGGTGGAGCGCCCGCCGGCGGTGGAGGTGATCGGGACCGGTGACGCCGACGTGGTGGGATATGCCCGCGACGGCGAGGACGCCGTGGGCGTGCTCATCCGGGTGCGCGATGGCCGGATGATCGGACGCGAACACCGCTTCCTCGAGGCCGGCCCCGACGACCCGGACGCCGAAATCCTCGATACCTGGCTGGTGGGCGTCTACCGCCATGCCGAGGGCAGGGCGCGCCGCGTGGTGCTGCCATTCGTGCCGGCCGACATGGCGGCGCTGGAGCAGCTCTTCGCCGATGCCCGCCTCACCGTCCCGCAGCGCGGGGTCGCCGCCCGGTGGCTCGAGGTGGCCGACCAGAACGCCAGGCACCTGCTCGAGTCGCTCCGCATGGAGTCGTTCGAGACGGAGGAGCGCGCGGAGGACCCGGTCTATGCCCTCGGCAGGGAGCTGGGGATGCGGACGGTGCCCCGCACCTTCATCTGCGTGGACATCTCCACCTCCCAGGGCCGCGATACGGTGGGGTCGCTGGTCACCTTCGAGGCCGGGCGGCCGCGCAAGGCGGAGTACCGCCGGTTCCGCATCAAGGGGCCCGGGCAGCAGGACGACTTTGCGGCAATCCACGAGGTGATCACCCGGTATCTCGTCCGTCGCACCGAGGAACAGCTGCCGCTCCCTGACCTGGTGGTGATTGATGGTGGACGGGGACAGCTCAATGCCGCCCGTGCTGCGGCCCAGGCCCTCGGCCACGACCTCCTGCCGATCATCTCCCTCGCCAAGCGGGAGGAGGAGATCTATCTCCCCGATCGCGACGAGCCGTTGCGGCTGCCTCGCCGCTCACCGGCGCTCCGCCTGCTGCAGCGCGCCCGCGACGAGGCACACCGCTACGGGGTGGCGTACAACCGCACGCGGCGGTCGCAGCGCACCCTCACCTCGGCCCTCCTCGACGTCCCGGGCATCGGCCCGGCCAAGCGCACCGCGCTGCTGCAGGCCTTCGGGTCGCTGGCCGGCGTCAAGGCCGCCTCCCCGACGGACATCGCCGCGCTACCGGGGTTCTCGCTCGCCAGCGCCGAGCGGATCCTCGAACACCTGCGAAGGAACTGACTGCCATGGATTGGCACCTCGAATGCTCCGCGTGCGGACGCAACTATCCGCCCGACGGCCTGCCCGGCACCTGCCCGGCCTGTGCCAAGCCGCTGCTCGTGCGCTACCCGCTCCGCACCCACGACATGCGCGAGCGCGCCGAGGTGCGGCGGCGGCACGGGATGTGGCGCTTCCGGTCGTTCCTGCCGCTCGCCGCCGAGGAGGAACCGATCACCCTGGGGGAGGGGGACACGCCGTTGCTCGCGGCACCACGGCTGGCGTCGGCCCTCAACCTGGGCGAGGTGCTGGTGAAGGACGAGGCCACCAATCCCACCGGCTCGTTCAAGGCGCGAGGGATGAGTGCCGCCGTGACCCGCGCCGTGGCCGGCGGCGCCACCGCCTTCACGCTGCCGACTGCGGGCAACGCCGGGGTCGCCGCGGCGGCCTACGGCGCGCGCGCTGGCGTGCCGGTGCGTGTCTACGCGCCCCGCACCACGCCCGCCACGATCCTGTCGCAGATTCGCGCCTTCGGGGGCGACCTCGTGCTGCTCGACGGCCACATCGGCGACTGCGGCAAGGCCTCGCGCGCCTATGCCGCGGAGAGCGGTGCCGTGGACCTCTCCACGCTGCGGGAGCCCTACCGCATCGAGGGCAAGAAGACGCTCGCCCTCGAGATCGCGATGCAGGGCAACTGGACCCTCCCCAGCGCCATTGTCTACCCGACAGGCGGCGGCACCGGACTGATCGGGATGTGGAAGGGGTTCCAGGAACTGCTGGCCGCCGGGTGGGTGGTGGGCGACCTCCCCCGGATGTACTCCGCCCAGGCGGAGGGTTGCGCCCCGATCGTCGAGGCATTCGCGAGGGGCGCGTCCCACGCGCCGGAGTGGCCCGACCCCGTCACCGCGGCGTCCGGCTTGCGAGTGCCTCACCCCCTGGGCGACGCGCTCATCCTCTCGGCGATCCGGGAGAGCGGCGGCGCCGCGGTGGCGGTGCCGGAGGCCACCCTGCTGGAGCTGGCCCGGTTCGCCACCCGCCAGGAAGGGATCGACGTCTCCCCTGAAGGCGGAGCGGCGATCGGCGCCACGCTCGAGCTGGCGCGGCTGGGGCATATCGGCGCGGATGACCGGGTGGTGGTGTTCAACACCGGTGCCGGCTGGCTGTACCGTACCCCTGCCGATTGAGCGCGCCTCCCGGACGGATTGCCCCCGGCGGCACGATCAGGGATATTTCGGGGTTGTCCGGCCCAAGTGCAGGTGGCGTGCGGATTTGGCCGGCTGCAACGTCCCCTAGCACAGACCCCGCCCCACCCGGGCGGGTTTTCGAAGCCGTCGTCACGTCACCCTGCGAGGAGTCGCAATGAGGAAGTCGAGTGCCCTGGTCCTGTTGGTGGTTGCCGCCACCCCGCAGCTTGTCACGGCCCAGGGGGGCCGGGTCCAGCGCGTGGCCAAGGCGATGCCCGCCCGCTACATCGAGGCCACCTGCGAACTCCGGTATGGACACTTCAAGGTGTCGAGCGCGGCGACCTACCTGGCCGTCGCGTCCGGTGGCAACCGCAACATCACCGGCACCACCGACCCCGAGAAGATCCTGACCCAGCTCGACGAGGGGATCCGGGTGGTCACCGAGGCCATCACGCAGAACGGGCAGCAGGAGAATCCCGCGGCGTGGTACCTGCTCGGGCGGCTTCACCTTCAGGGCGGTGACATCGTGGGCGCCGACAGCGCCTTCACCAAGGCCGCCACCCTCGCGCCGGCCTGCGTCGCGGACATCAACTCTTGGCGGCAGCGGGCGTGGGTGCCGCTCGCCACTCCGGCCAGCGAGTTCGCCAACCAGGGCAACGCCGACTCGGCGATGATCCTCTTCCGGCAGGCCGGCACCATCGTGCGCGGCAGGCCGGAGCCGGGGTACAACATCGGCGTGCTCTACGCCAACGCCGGCCAGGCCGACTCGGCGATCAAGTACTTCAAGCTGGCCCAGGAAGTCGCCGGCGCGGACGCGGCGCAGTTCGCCCGCGACCGCAACGCGGCCACCTTCAACCTTGCCGCGATGTACCAGCGCACCGACCAGCACGCCCTGGCCGTGGCCGAGCTGCGCAAGTACGTGGGCTGGGAGCCGGGCGACATCGACGCGCGGCGCGCCCTGGCGTCGTCGCTCCGGGCCACGGGCCAGACCGCCGAGGCGGCGGAAGTGGAGCGCCAGGTGGTGGCGGCCGCCGAGGCCGCGGGCACGCTGTCGCAGAACGACCTGATGAACATCGGCGTCAACGCGTTCAACGACAAGAACTATCCCGCGGCTGCCGATGCGTTCGCCAAGATCCTCGCCCAGGACTCGCTCAACCGCGACGCCCAGTTCAACCTGGCCAACACCTACCTGGCCATGCAGGACGGGCCCAAGCTGGTGGCCGCGGCGGCGCCGCTGCTCGCCCGCGAGCCGCTGTCCGAGGACAATCACCGCTTCCTGGCGCAGGGCTACCGGTTCGCCAACGACCAGGACAAGCTCATTGAAGTGGTGACCGCGCTGATCGCGATGCCGACCGCCGTGGCCATTGATCGGTTCCAGCCGCGGCAGGGCGGGGCCGTGCTGGCCGGGCACGCCATCGGGCGGCAGGCTGAGACCGCGACCGGCGCGTCGGTGCCCCCGGCGGCACGAAACATCACGGTCGAGTTCCTCAATGCCGGCGGCGCCGTCGTGGCGTCGAAGGACCTGGCCTTTCCGGCGCTGGAGCCCGCGGTCAAGTTCGAGTGGACCGTCGAGGCCGAAGGGGCCGGCATCGTCGCCTGGCGGTACCGAGTCAAGCCGTAGGCTGCCGGCGCCAGCGTCCGAGGGCGGAACGAGAACGAAGAACGGAGGGTCGAGAACGGAGGGTGCGTCCCTCCGCGCTCCACCCTCCGCTCTCGTGTCGCGGCCCCCAGATTGCCGCCCGCCGAGTTCTTCGCTAAGTTCCGCCCTGTTGCGGGAGTAGCTCAGTTGGTAGAGCATCAGCTTCCCAAGCTGAGGGTCGCGGG
>CAZNOJ010000038.1:0-21148 GCA_964574665.1 uncultured Gemmatimonadaceae bacterium | reverse complement strand
GTGGAGAACGGAGCAGAGGCGCCCTCGGCCCGCCGACCTCTATCTCCACCCTCCGTTCTCCACCCTCCGTTCTCCACCCTCCGTTCTCCACCCTCTAGCCTCCAGCGACGTACCGCCGCGCCGCGCCCTCCACATCGTCGGCCCGCAGGATGCCGCCGCTCACGGCAACCCCCGCGAAACCCGCGCGCCGCGCGGCCTGCACGTCAACGGGCTCGACGCCGCCGATCAGCACGCAGGGACGGCCACCCGCCGCGTCGAGCAGCGCGACGGCACCGGTCAGCCCGAGCGCGGGCCCGGCATCACCCTTGGTGCTGCTTGCATGCAACGGCCCGATTCCCCAGTAGGCGGCCTGTTGCGCCCGCGCCACCTCCGCGATGCTGCCGACGGATGCCCCGATCACGAAGTCCGCAGGAACGATCGTCGCCGCCAGGCGAGGCGGCAGGTCGTCCGCGCCGAGGTGGCACCCCGCGGCACCGGAGATCAGGGCCACGTCGAGCCGATCGTTGACGAAGACCGGCACCGGAGTCGAGGCCACCAGGGTGCGCGCCAGGGCGAGGAGCTCCCGATCCGTCGCGTGCTTGAGGCGGAGTTGCACCGCACTCACCCCACCGCGCACCGCCGCCTCGATCACCGCGCGGAGGTCGCGGCCGTCGAGCAGGGCGTCGTCGGTGACCAGGAGGAGGCGCAGGGCGTCGGCTAGATTCGGGACCATGATTGTCCCAATCAGGTGGACTCGACGCGTCGGCGCCAGTGGACCACGCCGTGGCTGAGGCGGTGGTCTCGCCGCGCGGCGCGGAGCGGTGGCGACGCGGCCATCCCTGGATCTACCGCAGCGACGTGGCCAGGGGACCGGACCGGCCGGGCGTCGTCCGCGTGCGCGACACCGCCGGTCGGTTCCTGGGCACCGCCCTCTGTTCGCCGGCGTCGGAGATCCGGTTGCGCCTCCTCGACCGGCGCGACGTGCCCATTGATGAAGGGTGGTGGCGGGACCGGCTCCGGGAGTGCGTGACGCGCCGCGAGGGGATCGACGCCAACGCCTGGCGGCTGGTCCACGCCGAAGGCGACGGGCTCCCGGCGCTGGTGGTGGATCGATACGACCGCTACCTGGTGGTGCAACTCCTCTCCGCCGCGCTGGAGACGGAACGACCGCGCATCCTCGCCGCACTCCAAGCTGTGGCCGCCCCCGACGGGATCCTCCTCCGGCACGACACCGCCACGCGCCGGCTCGAGGGACTCGACCAGCGCGTGGAACTGGCCTCGGGCGAGGTCCCCGAGACAATCGAAGTGCGCGAGGGCACGGTGCGCTGGCTGGCCGCCCCCTGGACGGGCCAGAAGACTGGTGCCTTTCTCGACCAACGCGAGAACCGCCTCCTCGCCGGCTCGCTGGTCCCGGCTGGGGGCACCGCCCTCGACTGCTTTTCCTACCACGGCTCCTTCGCCCTTCATCTCGCCGGGCGCGCCGCCCAGGTGGTGGCCGTGGACAGCAGTGCCGAGGCCTTGCACCGGGGGCGGGCCAACGCCGAGCGCACTGCGCTCGGCAACATCACGTTCGAGGAGGGCGACGCCTTCGACCTCCTCCCGGCGTGGGTGCGGGCGGGGCGGCGGTTCGATGTGGTGGTGGTGGACCCCCCGGCCTTCGCCAAGTCCAGGTCGCAGCTGGCCATGGCCAGGCGGGGATACCACGAAGTCAATCGGCGGGCGATGCAGCTCCTGGCGCCCGGGGGCCGCCTCCTCACGGCCAGCTGCTCGTTCCACCTCCGGCTGCCGGACTTCCTCGCGACCCTGCACGATGCGGCGGCCACCACCGGCCGGCGCCTCACGCTCGAACGGATCCTGGGCCAGCCCGCCGACCATCCGGAGGTGCTCACCATCCCCGAAACCGGGTACCTGAAGGGGGCCGTGTTGCGCGCGGATTGACGCGGCACCGCAAATTCACGACTTTCGGAGCATGCTCACGGCGCAGCAACTGCTCACGGCCTCCCCAGGGCGGAGGTCGATCCGTTCCCTGCGCCAGCAGTACGACCTCTACATCATGGACCGGATCGAGCACTACAAGAACTCGATCCCCCGCGACGAGCTCCTCCGCCTGGCCGACGACGCGATGGTGGAGCTGCGGAGCGACGACCAGCAGTTCCTGCTCACCGAGGTGCTGGCGCAGACCGCGGTGGACGAGCTGATCAAGAAGCGGCTCGGGATCCGGTCCTTCGAGTCGTGGCGCAAGCAGCACCCAAAGCTCCGGGCCACCCAGCGCAACCCGATCCACTGGAACATCGACCCCTCCCACCTGGTGGCGGGCCTCGCGCCGCGGGTGGAGCCGGGTGACCGCGTGCTGGTGGTGGGATCGGGGGCCGAGAGCTGCGGCTTCCTCCTGGCGGCGCACGAGGCCGAGGTCACCTACCTCGACCGGGAATTCTCCTCGATCGAGCGGGCCGAGTTCCGGGTCGCCTCGGAGGCGCTGAGCTGCACCTTCGAGGCGTATTGCGTCGTGTTCGGCGCCTGGCTGCCGACCCTCACCGGGGGCTTCGCCCTGGTGGTGATTGACGCCGGGACCGTGGCCGCGCTCACCCCGGGTGAACGGCGGCAGCTGTTGCTCGAGCTGCAGGCGCTGACGGCGCCGGGTGGACTCCACGCCCTGGTGCCCGACGGCAACGGCACGGGACCCGAGGGATTCGCCTCCCACTACGCCACCTGGCAGCGCGAGCCGCTGCCGCCGGCCGGTCGTCGCCCGCGGGGCGCCCCGTCGCGCGGGGCGATCTTCGCCTGTCCGGCGAACGCCGCCAGCAGCACCGCCTCACACCAGCACGGCGCCTCCGCCTGACGGCGACACCCCGCAACGCAACGCGGGGCCGGCTGGCGCCGACCCCGCGTGGTGCTGCGTGAAGAGACCGCTTACATCGCGGCAGGAGCCGCGGCCTTCTTCGCCGCCTTGCGGCGGCGGCGCTTCTTGGTCGCCTTCTTGGCGGCCTTCTTCCGGCCACCCTTCTTGGCGGCCTTCTTCCGGCCACCCTTCTTGGCGGCCTTCTTCCGGCCACCCTTCTTGGCGGCCTTCTTCCGACGGCCACCCTTCTTGGCGGCCTTCTTGGCGCCCCGCTTCGCCGTCTTGCGCTTGGCGGTCTTCCGCTTGGCGGTCTTCTTCTTCGCTGCCATGGAGCCTCCCTGAGGAGTGAGTTGTCAGCGAGCACTCGTCGTACGCGCGAGCCTCGCGGCGACGACCCGTACCGGAGGTACGGAGTAGCGTCGGCATATACAAGATCGAAATTTTCGCGCCACGCGCAATACCCCCGGGGTGCCGAACCTCAAACCCGGCTTCTGGTTGTGCCGGTCTTCCACATCGTTCCGGGGGCTCGCCGGCGCCGTGCGGCAGAGTTGGAAAGCACCGACATCGCGATGATATTGCCAGCCACACCCCAACGGGATCCGATATGCGAGCAGTGGTGAAACCCGCTCCTGGCGCGGGATTGACGGTGATCGAGGCACCACGCCCCACCCTCGGTTCCCGCGACGTCCTGATCCGGGTGCACTACGCCGGCGTGTGCGGCACCGACCTCCATATCTGGGAGTGGGACGCCTGGGCCGCGGGGCGGCTCAAGCCGCCGGTGATCGTCGGCCACGAGTTCGCGGGGGAGGTGGCCGAGGTCGGTCCGGAGGTCGAGGCACTCGGGATTTTTGCAAGAGGTGACCTGGTCACGGCCGAGGGGCACCTGGTCTGCGGCGACTGCGTCCCCTGCCGGACGGGCAACGCGCACCTCTGCGTCCGGACCCGGATCATCGGGGTGGACCGCGACGGCGCCTTCGCCGACTTCATCGCGATGCCGGCCTCCAACGTCATGAAGCTCGACGGCATCCCCACCGACATCGGGGCGGTGATGGACCCGGTCGGGAACGCGGTGCACACGGCCCTGGAGGGCGAGGAGATCGCCGGCGGCACCGCCCTCGTGATCGGCTGCGGGCCGATCGGCTGCTTCGCCGTGGGGGTGCTGCGCGCCGCCGGCGCGTCGCTGGTGATCGCGTCCGACTTCAATCCCACCCGTCGGGAGCTGGCGCGCCAGATGGGCGCCCACCATCTCCTCGACCCCTCCCGCGACGACGTGGCCGCCCGTTGCCGGGAGCTCACCGCCGGCCTCGGGGTGGACCTCGTCACCGAGATGAGTGGCCATCCCTCGGGCCACGCCACCGCCTTTGCCGCCGCCCGACCGGGCGGGCGAGTCAACCTGCTCGGCACGCCGGCCCGCACCACCGAGGTGGATTTTGCCCGCGACATCATCTTCAAGGGCCTCACGCTCTACGGCGTGACCGGTCGCCGGATGTATGACACCTGGATCCAGATGCGGCGGCTGATCGCCTCGGGGGCACTCGACCCCCGCCCGGTCATCACCCACCGCTTCCCGCTGGAGCGGGTCGCCGACGCGATCGCCGTGATCAAGGACGGCACCGCGGGCAAGGTGATCCTGGAGGTGCAGCCGTGAGCCGCGACAATCCGCTGGAGGCGCGCCTCGCTGCCCAGCTCGACGCCCTCCGCCGCGACCGGGTCTACAAGCACCTCAACTACCTGGCCTCGCCCCAGGCGCCCCTGGTGCAGATGGAGGGCCGGGGAGAGGTGCTGATCCTCTCCTCCAACAACTACCTCGGACTCTCCGACCACCCCGACGTGATCGCCGCCGGGAAGGAAGGACTCGATCGCTTCGGGGCCGGGACGGCGTCGGTCCGGTTCATCTGCGGCACCTGCACGGTCCATCGCGAACTGGAGGAGGCCGCCGCACGGCTGGTGGGGACGGAGGCCGCGCTGTCGTTCGTGAGCTGCTGGAACGCCAACGAGGCGCTTCCCGCCACCCTGCTCACCGACCGCGACCTGATCCTCTCCGACCAGCTCAACCACGCCTCGATCATTGACGCCATCCGGCTCGGCAAGTCGATCGCCAAGTACCAGTCCGGCGTCTATCGCCACGGCGACCTGGAGCAGCTCGACCAACTCCTTGCCGCCGCCACCGACCGGGAGGTCAAGCTGGTCGTCAGCGACGGCGTCTTCTCGATGGAGGGGAGCATCGTGGACCTCCCCGCCCTCCTGGAGGTGTGCCGACGCCATGGGGCGCTGCTCTGGCTCGACGATTCCCACGCCACCGGCGTGCTCGGCCCACACGGCCGCGGCACCGCGGAACACTTCGGACTGCTGGGCGAGGTGGACATCATCACCTCCACCCTCGGCAAGGCCCTGGGCGGTGCCGCCGGCGGCTTCGTCGCGGCCTCTGCCGCCGTGTGCGACACCCTCACCCAGCGGGCGAGGCCGCAGCTCTTTTCCAACGCCCTGCCCGCGACCGTGGCGGCGTCGGCCAAGAAGGCCATCGAGGTTCTCGAGGCGGAGCCGGAGCGCGTGGCACGGCTGGCGGGCAACGCCGACTACTTCCGGCGACGCCTGATCGAGCTCGGCTTCCGCCCGCTCCCCGGGGCCACCCCGATCGTGCCGGTGATCCTCGGCGAGACCGCGGCGGCGATCCGGATGAGCGAGCTCCTCCTGGAGCGAGGTGTCTTCGTCACCGGGTTCGGCTTTCCTGTGGTCCCCCAGGGCGAGGCGCGCGTCCGCTGCCAGATCTCCGCGGCGCACACGCGCGAACACCTCGACTTCGCCCTGGAGGCGTTTCGCGCCGTGGGCACCTCCCTGGGCCTGATCGGATCCGGGGCGACGTGAGCGCGGGTCCGGTCCGGACGGGCTGGCTTCCCTCCATTGATGGCATCCGCGCGGTAGCCGTGGGGCTGGTGCTCCTCGCCCACCTCACCGGCACGCGCGGCTTCTCGCCCACCTACGGCTACCAGACCCTTGGACCACTCGGCAATCTCGGGGTCAGGGTCTTCTTCGTACTGTCGGGCTTCCTGATCACGCTCCTGCTGCTGCGGGAGGAGCAGGCCACCGGGCGGGTCTCCCTCCGCGGCTTCTGGATCCGCCGTTGCCTGCGGATCTTCCCGGCCTTCTACGTCTTCCTGGCGATCGTCGCGGTGGTTGGTCCGATGACCGGCCGGGAGGTCCCCCTGGACGACCTCGTCTCGGCGGCGACCTACACCACCAACTGGGATCGCGATCGCGTCTGGCTCCTGGGCCACACCTGGTCGCTCGGGGTGGAGGAGCAGTTCTACCTGCTCTGGCCGCTCGCCTTCATCGCACTGTCCGCCACCGGCCGCTGGCGCTTCGCGGCCGCGATGCTGCTGCTCGCCCCGGTGTCCAGGCTGGTGACCTGGCAGCTCTTCCCCGCGTGGGAACTGATGATCGGGGAAATCTTCCCGACCGTGATGGACGCGCTGGCGACAGGGGTGCTGCTGGCGCTGTTGCGCCCGGTGCTCCATGCCACGCCGCGGTACCTCGCCCTGCTGCAGTCTCGCTGGGCGATGCTGCTGCCGCTCGCGGTGGTCGGCCTCAATGCGCTGGGCGCCGAGGCGACGGTCTTCCGGTGGGTTGTCGGCGCCACGCTGACCAACATCGGAATCGGGCTCGCCATTGATCGGGCGGTCCTGCTGCCGGCCTCACCGGCCGGACGCGTGCTGAATGCGGCCCCGATCGTCTACATGGGCAAGGTGAGCTACTCGTTCTACCTCTGGCAGCAGGTGTTCCTGGACCGGAGCCACCACGCCTGGTACACCGCATTCCCGGTGAACATCGTGCTCGCCGGTCTCGCCGCCGCCGCCTCGTATCACCTGGTGGAGCAGCCGTTCCTTCGCCTCAAGGACCGACTCGCCCCGCCCCGGGGCGTGGCGCCCCCGTGAGGTCGCCGTCACGCCTCCGACGAGCGCTGCTGGTCACCTTCGTGCTGGTTGTGGTGGATCGCACCCTCTTGTGGCTGCTCCGCGAGGAGGCGGCGCGTCCCGCCGCGTCGGGTTGCACGCTGGACAGGGCGCCGGGTGCCACGCGACTCCTGGCCGGCGACTCGCAGATTCCGCTCGCCGCGGCGCGCGAGGCCGGGGTGCTTGCCAGGTCCACGGACATCCTCCGGTGCCCTGGTGCCACCACGCTCGAGGTGCTGGCCGCGCTTCCGCCCGAAGGATATGACACGGTGGTCCTCTGGACCGGCTGGAACGACGCGCTGCGTCCGCTCGAGCGCCCACCGGCGCGCGCACGCGCCGTGACCCGCGCAAGCGGCTTCCTCCTGCTCGCGGTCCGGGTCACCCGCCCGCTGCGCGCGAGGGCCGACGACCAGGCCGCGGCAGCACGTGCGACTGCGGACACTGTCGCGCGCACTGCCGTGACCGTGCAGACCGGTCACGACGTGGCTGTGCGAAGGCTGCGCGCACGCGCCGGTGCGATCCCACTGCGCCTCTGGCTCGTCGTGCCACCCTGGTCGGGAGGCGACCTCCCTGCCACGACGTACCAGCGGATCGCACGGTCCCACCAGCTCTCGCCGCCCGACCTGGCACGGATCGCAGCCGACCTCGCCAACGCAGTACGAAGCAGCTGTCGCGGTGATGCCACCCTCGGGTGCCTGGATCTGTCCCGGCTGGTGGACGGGGAACCCGTGAGCCGGCGCAACACCTGGTGGGATGACCCCCTCCACTGGAGCGAGGAGGGCGAACGGCACGCGATCCGGTCTCTTGAGGCAATGCTGGCCGAGGGGCAGGGCCCGTGAAGCGGGCGGCGGCGGATGGCGCACTGCGACGCCCTCTGGCAACGTGCCGGGGAGCGCGCGACCGGCGGCCCGGCGATCCGGGGTGCCGGACTGGTCCGACCCGCTGCGGGTCGCCCACCCGCGGACCCTCGAATTCCCGGCCAGTCCGGGCGATACTCTCTGCCGTGAAGTCCCCGACCGGGGGATGGATTGGCCTGGTTCCCGCGCTGGGCGCCGGGAGGGGGCGTTGGCCGGGAGGTTCCGACCGGCGGCCTCGGCCTGTTCCTTGCGGCTGGTGATACCGTGTTTCCTCCAGGAGGAGTCCTGATGACGCTCTACCGGCGTGCCGCTGGTGCCCTCGCCTTCGCCACTCTCCTCGCCGTGCTGCCCGCCCCCGTGCAGGCACAACGTGGCGACTCCTTCACCTGGAAGCTCGGGGTGCAGGGTGGATCCATGGTGTTCCAGACCCGGACCCAGGACAGCGAGCTCATCCCGTCCGGCGGAGCCCACTTCCTGATCATGGCCCGGCGCACCGGCCTGATGGTCGGGGTGGACGAGGGCTTCGGATCGGACGAGCGATCCGGACTGGTCCTCTTCAACGACCTGCGTCGCTATCAGGCCGTGATCATCGCGCATCCGGTGTCGCTGCCGCTGGAGCCCTATTTCGGGGTGGGCGGCGGCGTCCTGCAGGTGGTCTCGCCGCGGATTGACCCGGTGGTCACCGACCCGTTCGAGCGCGAGGTGTTGATGGAGGCCGCCCAGGACGGCTCCGCTGCCGCCTTCGCCACCTTCCTGGCCGGACTGCAGGGTCGCTGGGGCCGCGTCACGGTCTTCGGCCAGTACCAGCTGCAGTCAGCGCCGGGTGACGACGCCCTGCTCGACGGCGTGATGCACTCGCTGCACGGTGGCATCCGCATCGCCCTGGGTTCCTCGCGCGAGGGGATCCGCGAAGGCGGCTACTGACCCGAGGGCAGCAACAGGAACCGGAGCGGCCAATCCGCCGCCCGTGAGATCCCGATGCGCGGCGTGACTTCGGTCCGTCGCGCATCGCGCGTTTCCCCCATCCGCTCGAGCCGGACGGCGGCGGTCGCGGTCGCGCGCATCCCGTCAACCGCCCCGGTGATGGCCAACGCCTGGGCGAGCTTCCCGGGCCCGTTCGCGAGGATGCGGTCGGGTCGTCCGGCGCCGCGTCGCGTTCGCATCACTGCGATCCCTTCCAGGGGCTCCAGGGCGCGGATCAACACCGCGGCGCCGTGGGCCTCCGGACCGCAGGTGAGGTTGAGGCACCAGTGCAGGCCGTGCGAGCGGTAGACGTACCAGTGCCCGGGCGGATTCCAAATTCCTTCCTGGCCCCTTCGGCGCGCCCCGCGCCACGCGTGTGAGGCCGGGTCGTCGAGGCCGAGATACGCCTCGGTTTCGACGATGAGCCCGGAAACACGCTCGCCTCCGAGTTCGGAGGCGAGGACGCGACCCAGGAGATCGCGAGCGAGCCGCGCCGCCGGCGCGTCGTGCAACCGGTCAGGAGGCATCCGGCTTCTTCTTGGCCCCGGTGCGCCCCCGCTTGGCAGTCGAGCGCGCCTTGGTGGCCTTGGCCGGCTTGTCGGCGGCCGCCGCCTTCGCGGCACCGCCCTGCCTGCCACTCTTGGCGGTCTTGGCTCGCTTTGCACCGCGACGGCCACTCGGCGCTTCGGCAGCAGGTGCCACCTCTGATGCCGGGGCTTCGGATGCCATCGGTGCCGGCGGCGCCTCGACCCCGCCGTCGAGCCGGATCACGCCCACCATGGGCACCGCGGCGGCGCGCTTTGACGCCACCGAACCTGACCGGAACCGGAGCGCCGCCGCCGGCCGCGTGGCAGGAACGGCGCCGGTCTCGGCGGGCACCTCACCGAGTGGCCGCAGCTGCAGGGCCAGGTCCGTCTTGTGCGGCGACACCTCGAACTGTCCCTCGGCCACCTGCCGCACGTCGGCGACCTCGGCGTCGTTGGCCTGGCGCAGGAGCCGTGGGAACGTGGCGGCATCGAGCAGGACGTCTTCGCGCCCGTGCAGCGCCGCCATGCGACCGCGGAGCAACTCGTGCTGCACCGGAGCCGGCATCTCCCCCAGCGCGCGGGTGAGCAGGTGGAAGGCCTCGGCGAGCGTCAGCTCCTGGCTGTCCGGCCGCTCGGCCGGTGCCGTGGCCTCCTTGTCCTCGCTGGCACGGCCGCGGCCACGTCCGCCGCGCCGACGACGCCGACGATCCTTGTCCGCTTCCGCGACCTCCGGCTCGGGCGCGGGTGCGGGTGCGGGTGCCGGTGCAACCGCCTCCTCGCGCGCGGCACCACGTCCGCGACCGCGGCGGCCACGGGAGGACGACTTCGGACCACCCTCGGCGGGCTTCCCCTCGCGTCCCGACTTCGTCGGGCCACTCGGGATGGCCCCCGCGGAAGCGGGGGCCACCTCGAACTGGCCGGTCTCCTGCTTGGTGACCTTGATCAGGCCGCGGCTCCCCGCCTCCTGCACGAACTTGGAGAACCGGTTGTAGCCGGCGTTCTTCTCGTCGAAGTTCGGGTCGATCTGCTGCATCACCTGCTTGAGCCGATCGGCCCGCATCACGTCGCGGTTGGCCGCCATCTGCCGCACCGCCTCGCCCACCAGTTCCCACGGATCCCGCTGGGTGGACGGGAGGTCGGACTCCTTGGTCAGCCCGGCCAGGTCCGAATAGGAGTAGTACTCGTCACAGTTCTGGATCAGGATGTCGGAGGCCGATTCACGGATCCCCACCCCGATGACGTACTTGCCGTACTCCTTGAGCTTGATCACCAGCGAGGAGAAGTCGCTGTCGCCCGAGAGGAGGATGAAGGTGCCGATCTCCGGGCGCGTGAACACCAGCTCGGTGGCATCGATCGCGAGGCGGATGTCGGTGGCGTTCTTCTTGTTCGTCCCGAACGCGGGGGCGAAGATCAGGTCGATGGACGACTCCGACAGCGGCACGATGTACTGCGGGTAGCGGCGCCAGTCGGCATAGGCGCGCTGCACCGAGACCTTGCCCTTGATGATGTCGCTGTCGAGCAGGTGGCGCAGCTCCTTGGTCAGGTCGGAGCGGACGCCCAGGGTGACGTTGTCGAAATCGATGAGGAGCGCCGCATTGGGCGCGTGCGAGGTGGCCGCGGACACGGTCCGGGCGCCCCGATGGGGAAACGAGGTCACGACGATCCTGTGGTCTGGGCCGTCCCCGGTCTCGAGTTCCCGCCGGCCGGGCGCCCTGGGGGCGCGGGCGGTGCGGGAAACCGATGATCGAGACGGCGCGTCTGCCGATGGCCCCCCAATGGGGCAACCGGCGGGAGCAATCTACGGGGTATGGTCGGGACGGTGGAAGGGGATGCCGCCCCAGGGTTCATCCCGACGCCTCTCCGCCGCCGAGGAACTCCTCCGGGGGGAGTGGCGCCACCGCGGCAGCCGGGGGCGGGGTGGCCTCCACCGCCATCGTCTGCAACTGCCACATCCGCTGGTACAGCGAGCAATCCTCGAGCAGCTCGCCATGGGGGGCCATCCCGACCACCACCCCGTGCTCGAGCACGATCACCCGCGACGCCCCCCGCAGCGTGGAGAGCCGGTGCGCCACCACGAAGGTGGTGCGACCGGCCATCAGCCGGTCGAGCGCGGCCTGGACCTTCTCCTCCGCCAGCGAGTCGAGCGCCGAGGTGGCCTCGTCGAGCAGCAGGAGCGGCGGGTTCTTGAGCAGGGCACGGGCAATGTTGATGCGTTGGGCCTGCCCCACGGAGACACCGGTGCCTCCGAGTCCCACCACCGTGTCGTACCCGTCGGCCATGGCCGTGATCTCGGCGTGGATGCCCGCCATTTCGGCCGCGGATTCCACCTCGGCGTCGCTGGCCTCGGGGCGGCCGCAGCGGATGTTCTCCCGCACCGTGGTGGCGAACAGGAATGGCACCTGAAGCACCACCGCCAGGTTCTCGTACAGGTCGCCGAGGCGAATCTCGGCCAGGGGCACCCCGTCAATCGTGATGGCCCCGCTGGTCGGGTCGTGGAACCGGGCCAGCAGGTTGAGGAGCGTCGTCTTGCCGCTGCCCGACGGGCCGGCGATCCCGATCGTCTCGCCGGCCCGCACCGTGCACGACACCCCGCGGAGCACCTCGCGGTCGTCATAGCCGAACCCGACCCGGTCAAGGGCGAGCTCGCGGAACGGGACGGGCAGCGGCCGGTCGCCTGAGTGCGCCGCGCCGTGCGGCGCGGTGGCGAGCAGCTCACTCACCCGCTCGGCGGAGGCGCCGTGCGCCCCCAGCGACACCAGCCCCTGGTTGATGTTGTTGAGCGGCCCGTGCAGGGCCCGCACGGCCAGCAGGAAGGCGAGCAACGCGGGCCACTCCAACCGCCCCGCCATCACGTCGAATCCCCCGACCACGATCACCAGCACGATGCCGAGACTGGCGATGGACTCGAGCAGCACCTGCGCGGCGGAGCGGATCCGGACCATCTCGATCAGCTCGTCGAAGTAGCGCTGTCCCTTGGCCAGCGTCTCGTCGGCTTCCCGCGCCGCGCCCCCGAAGACCTTGATGATCCGGATGCCCCCGAGCGCCTGCAGGATCGCATCGAAGAGGACGTAGCCGGTGCGTCGCACCTCGCGCGAGCGACGGAGCGCCCGGCGCGCGGCGAGCATGACGGGAATCGCGGCGAGCGGGAGCACCACCAGGGACCAGAAGGTGAGCCGCGGCGACAGGAGCAGCGCCGCCCCCAGCAGGCCGAGCGCGGTGAGGCCGTCGAGCACGATGCGCCCCACCGCGAACACGGCTGCCCGGATCTCCGTCACGTCCTGGCGGACCGCCTGCAGCAGGTCGCCGTGGCTCTGGCGATCGAAGTACGCCACCGGCAGGGCGAACAGGTGATGCAGCAGGCGCCGCATCATCCCGAGCTCGAGGGCCTTCACCATCCGCTGCTGCGTGACCTGGTTGTCGTAGGCGAGCAGGGAGGCGCCGAGATAGCAGGCGAACAGCGTCAGCGCCACCGCCCACAGGGCCGTGGCCGGTCCGAAGGCCTCGGCCAGGCGTCCCGAAATGCCGCCGCCGTCGCCGATCACGCCGTTGAGGAACTCGCGCACCAGCAGGATGGCAAGCAGCGAGCACGCCGAGCGGCCCAGTGAAGTGGCCACGAACCGCGCCACCAGGCCGCGGCGCAGCTCCACGAGGGTGGCGAGGTGCCGGAACGCGGCGATCACGGCAACACCTCCACCCCGCCCCGCATGGCGCGCCAGCCCAGGTACCCCGCCCGCGCCAGCGACGCCGCGGCGCGTCGCCGGCTGCGCACCAGCAGGCCGTCACCCCGATAGGGCGGCACCAGGCCGAGCGCCGCCTCGGTGCGGGTGGCCTCGTCGAGGAGGCGATCGCGCAGCGCCCTCCCCAGCTGCCACCGCAGCACGCCGTCCTTCCATCGCAGCAACCGGTCGATGCGGAAGCGTCCCGCCGCGGCGAACCGTTCCGGGAGCGTCACCCCCGCCAGCATGGCGGCGGTGCCGAGCCAGCGCTCCACCTGTCGCGACGGTGTGGCCACGCCGCGCTCCGCGTCGCGCACCTCGCCGGCAGCGATCCGGTGCCCCAGGGCGTCCCAGTCGATCGGCACTTCCGCGGCGAGGACCACCGCGCCGTCGAGGAAGGTGCGCAGCCGGAATCCCTCGGCACCGTCCCCGAACGCGTGCGTCACGGCGTGCCAGAGCAGTTCGGTGGCCGGCGGGATCCGCACATCCATCCCGTTCCATGGCACCGTCTCGCTGTCCGTGGACTGGCGGCGCCACGCCTCCGCGGCGGGAACCTCCGCCGAGGTCGAGGTGTGCAGCTCCACCGAGACGCCACCGGGACCCACCAGGCCAGGCAGGTGGAAGTGGTCGTCGTGGGGCGCGACGGTGGTGCGCACCGGCGCGTAGCCGTTGGCCTGCAGCAGCTGCCACGCGTGCGCGGCCACGTCGCCCGGCATCAGCAGGTCCACGTCGGTGGTGGAGCGCGCGTCGGCATACGGGTACCGCTCGGCTGCGATTCGGCGTGCCGGCCCCTTGATCGGCATCACCGGCAATCCGGCCCGGTGCAGCAGGTCCAGCACCTGCCGGGCCTCGGCGTCCACCCGGAGTCCGGCCGCGAGGTGCTGGTGCGCCACGCGACGGAGGCCGGCGGCGAGCGGCGTGTCGCGCTCCAGCCCGAGGTCGTGCAGTCGCCGGTGCAGCCAGATCGCTGCATCCTCGCGCCGCAACAGGCGCACGAGCTCGGTGCGATGGGCGAGGCACCGCCACGCGGCGGTCGGTTCGAAGTCGTCCACCGATCGCAACCGCAGCAGCCGGAGCAGGGCGCCCACCTCTTCGGCGTTCATTGCGCGGAGGGGGCGGGTTCGGGGAATCGTGCGATGGTGGCGAAGGCCTCGTCGTGCTCCGCGGTGCGCTCGAGGTAGGGCACGGCGTCGAGCGCCAGCCAGGCGTGGGCCGCGAGGGCCCCGTCGCCGGTCCTGCGGACGCCGATCCAGAGTTCCACCGGCCTCCCCGACCCGCGGAGCAGGTGGAACAGCACCGCGGACCGTCGCAGGCAGGTGTGCCGCCAGGGCCACGGCAACCGGTGCAACTGGCGATCCACCCATGCCGCCACGATGGCATCGGGGGGAGGCACCCGCGCCCCACGGCGCGGGCGTCCCAGCCAGCGCGTGAGGCGGTCGAGCGGCACGAACAGCAACAACACGGGAATCACCAGGAGGGGAGCTGCCGCCCCGACCCGCCACCGCCACGGAAGCGCCGGCTCGCCGTTCACGCGGGCTCGGCCCGAATCACGTTGGCCGCGACGCATTGATCCAGGAACGCGCGGGCCGTGGACTCTGCCACCTCGGGCGCCACGTCGAACTCGGCCAGCACCGCCGCCACCACCGCGGCGAAATCGCCGGGTGCCTCGAGCGCCCTGAGGATGGCAAGCCCCGTCCCGTTGACCGTGAAGTAGCGCCGGTCGCCGAGATGCAGCACGACGCCTTCGCCGGCGAGTTCGGTGAGGCGCAGGTCGGGATGGCGGTGGTATCGCGTCGTCACGAGAGCATTTCCTGCAGGAGGGATGGTCTGGCGATGAGGTCGGGTCCGAGCGTGGCCGAGTACACCCGGCACTGGGCACAGAGCTGCCCGAGGCGATCCAGGTGCTCCTGCGCGTGCGTGGCCTCGGCGAGGACCCAGACCGACGACGCAATCAGGGCGCGGACCGCCTCGCGCGGCGTGACGCGGACCAGGGCCGTCTTCGCCTGTGCATCCACCGTCGGGAAGACGATCACGTCAGGCGCCACCGTGGAGACCCACGAACCGCCGAGTGCGTCCGCATCGTATCCGGTCTTGCCCCGCCGTGCGAACTCCATCCCATCGCTCGCCTGGAGCAGGTCGCGACCGCCGGCCCGGAGCGCGATCGGTGAACGATACCCGGCCACCGCCACCGCACCATGGCTGTCGGTGAGGAAGCCGATGTCGTCGGTCGCGACCGACCAGCCGCTCCGGGCCAGCAACGCACTGGTGGTTGACTTGCCGCTGTTGGACTGGCCCACGAACATCCACCCCTGCCCCGTGGGATCGCGCAGGGCGGCGCAGTGGACGTGATACCACCCCAGGCGGCGCAACACGAACAGCAGCACCACCAGCAGGAAGCCGCGTTCCGCGCGCTCGAAGTCGTCGAGGGCGCCGGGCGTGAGCCAGAGGCGCGCCGAGGCGGCGGTCGGGTGCACCAACGCCTCGGCGGGACCGCCGGTCCAGCGGACCCGCACCGTGTCGTCCGGAGGGCCCGATTGGATCCGGAGCTCGGGCTGCGTGAAATCCTCGCGGGCATCGCCGGACTCCGGGAGCGTGTCCACCAGCTCGACGGCCAGGGACACCTGGCCCGGCCACGCCAGGCCGGCACCCCCGAGCCACCCGAGAAGGGCGGCCCGGACGGCGGGGTCGGCGCACTGGACGCGGTGGTCACCAGCCATCACGACGGGGCTCCTCGGCTCCTGGAATCGGTCGGACTGCTCCCTCCCAACAGAGGAAGATCAGTGCCAGACTCGCTCCGGCAGGAAATCGGACGGGCGGAGCTCGAAACGGAGCCGGGAGACCGGCATCAGGGGCCACTCTTCGGGGCGGGGGACGTGGGTCATCCCGACGGTGTACCAGACCACCAGGTCCGCTCCATCAAGCGGTGCATCGTCCGCCACGTAGAGGGGGAGGCCGGCCGGACCGCCCCCCTGCCCCGGCGAGTCTCCGGCCGGATATCGCTCCCCTGGTGCCAGGCGGGTGACCCACAGCGTGTGCGCTGCGAAGCTGCCCCGATCCCGGAGTGGGGACCCCTCATCGGCCAGCAGGTCGGGGAGGGTGCCGGGGACCAGCAGGTAGCCACGGGGCCTACCGATCGCCGAGTCGAGATCGGCCGACTCGACGATCCAGTGACGCGACGCCGCGGGATTGGCATCGCGCATCGCGTCCCGTTCGCTCCCGAGCACGCGTGACTGGTGGACGAACCCGGTTCCGGTGCGGTTGCCCTCGCCGGGTGCCGCCGGCACCACCTCCACCTCCCGGATCCGGTTGATCGGCCCGTCCACATCGAAGTCGAGCCGGAAGGCGAAGAAGTGCTGGTGATGGACCGCCGAGAGGTGGCGAGCCACCTGGGTGCCGGTGCGCGGATCGGCGGCGTGAATCCCCTTCACCTGCATCACGCCGGTCAGGTCGAGTTCCACCGCGAGGACCCCGTCGGGACCGAACACCCACGAGACGCCGTAGTCGTAGTTGCCGATGGTGGCCACGGAGCGCACCACCAGCTCGCGGGCGCGCACCGCCCGATCGGCGTGCCGCCACCGCAGCCCGCCGTCGCGCTCGTACAACCCGATCACCTGCTCGAGCCGGCGGGGCCGACCGGCCTCGTCGGCCAGCACGGCATCGCGCAGCGTCGCCCCGTCGGGAACGTCCGCGCCCGCAACCAGCGTCGTGGCGGTGGCGCCCAGGCCGAACTCGCCCACGTCGAAGACACTCCGGAACCGCCATGCCGTGGCGGTGTCGCCGTACGGCACCAGCATCTCGGCGAGCGAGGCGCGGGACAGGATGGAACGCGGCACGCCGGCCTCATCGCGGTGCGCCACCCGGTACAGCACCAGCCCCTCGCGCGGGTCCATCCCGAACTCGAACTGCCAGCCCTCCCACGTGACGCGATGCCCGTCCAGCCGGTAGGTCGGGCGACCGGCGCCCGGCACGGCGCGCTGGGGTGTTCCCCGGAAGGCGAACGGTTGCGCGGTGTCCATCGGCGGCGGCGCACCGACATCCTCCACGGCCACGACCCGTCGCGCGGTGAGGTCCATCGTCGCGACGAGTCCCTCCACCGGTGCGAGATACGGCGATGCGGCCGCGCGCAGTCCCGCGAGCACGCGCACCAGGCGATGGTCGGCGCGCAGCGCGCTGTCCACGATCGGTCCGGGGCCCACGTGCAGTTGCACCACGTCGCGCGGCGACAGCCCACGGCGCCGGAGCGCCTCGAGCCAGCGTGCATCGCCCTGCAGCAGTCGCTGGGCCAGCACGGCGTCCCATCGGGTGAGGCGCGCCATCACGCCCGGGACCTCGGCCACTTCCAGCAGTCGGGCGTTCGCGAGGTCAACCTGTCCCCGGGAGACCAGTCCGGTGCGGTGGTCGACCAGCTCGACCTCGGCATACCGGGGTGCTCCGGGCATCATCCCGGACTGGAGTTCCTTGGCGGGCTCCGCGAGGGCGAGTCGAAGGAGGGAGGTACTGTCCGAGAGCAGCCCGGCCGCTCGCAGCACCGCGGCCGCCTCCGTGATTTCCCGCTCGCCGAGCGGGTCGAGGGGGCCCTGGTTCGGCCGCGCCCCGCAGGCCGTCATCAGGAGGAGTGCGCAGGCCACCAGGAGCCGTTCCCGGCGACGCACTGCATGGGGTCGTGGCGCGGGGCCGACTGGCGAGGCGGTCACGCTGGGCAATATCGCGACCCCGGCCGGGATCCGCCGCCCGGGACAGGCCTGGAAAACCGGAAGCCCCCGGGAGGTTCCCGGGGGCTTCCACTGGTCGGGGCTGGGCCGCGACTCAGTTGCAGATGTCGCAGCTGCCACCGCCGCCGCCGGAAACCTGCGTCGCGCCCAGGGTCAGCGCGGCGAGCGTGGCCTCTTCGGTCAGGGTGGGCACTTCGAATTCCTTGCGGGCAGTCATGGTCAAGGCTCCGGTTGGGCGAGGGGGTGGTCAGCGCTTGCTGGCCCCCACGATTGCAACCCGTGTGCCGCCAGGTAGCGATTTGCAAGATGTTGTCACCAAATGACTTGCGTAGCAAGGCATCGGGCGGAAGCAGCCATAAGGGGGCCCGGAAGCAACAGAGACGTTGCAGCGGAGCGACAGGGAGGGGCCGACTCAGGGTGGTGCGTCGGCCCTACGATAGGGAATCGGGGATGGTCACTGCGGACAGCGGGCGTCGCGCCAGGACGCCGACTCCATGGCGATGACAATCCGCTCCGCGGCCCCGCCATCCCATCCGAGCGGACGCCCCGAGCCGCGGCTTCCGGGCCCGCGTCCGGCTTCGCGCGCGGCGCGTGCCGTCGCCACCATGCCTTCCGCCGTGGGGGGCCAGGGCACCAGCCGATTGGTCCCTTCGGTCACGGTCACGGGACGCTCGGTGGATTCGCGCACCGTGACACAGGGCACGCCGAGGGCGGTGCTCTCTTCCTGGAGTCCGCCGCTGTCGGTGATCACCACCGCGGCCGCATCGAGCCACGCGGTCATCTCGCGGTATCCCACTGGCGCCACCAGCGTCATGCCGTCCGGCACCGCGAGGTCGAAGCGCTCCATGGCCGCGCGGGTGCGCGGATGACACGGCCACACCAACGGCAGTTCGACCGCGACCTGGGCGAGGCCCGCCAGCACCCGCGCGAGTGCGGAGGGTTCGTCCACGTTGGACGGACGGTGGAGCGTCACCAGGCCATAGCGACCGCGCTCCAGGCCGTGCGCGACCCACGGAGCATCGCTGGCATGCCGGTCGCGCACCAGGAAGAGTGCATCCATCATCACGTTGCCCACGAAGGCGATGCGCTCCCCGGGAATGCCCTCTCCCGCCAGGTGGGCATCGGCCTCCGGCGAGTGGACCAGGAGCAGGTCGGAGAGCTGGTCGGTGAGCACCCGGTTCACTTCCTCGGGCATGGCCCAGTCGCCGCTCCGCAGCCCGGCCTCCACGTGCACCAGTCGGCAGCCGATCTCGGCGCGCCGCTTGGCGGTCACCAGCGAGGCCGCCAGCGTGGAATTGACGTCGCCGACCACGACCACCCAGTCGGGGCGCTCCTGCATGAGCACGGGATCGAATCGCTCCATCACGCGCGCCGTCTGCTCGGCCTGGCTCCCGGAGCCCACCTCGAGGTGGTGGTCGGGGTGCGGCATCCCCAGGTCGTCGAAGAAGGCGTCGGACATGCCGTGGTCGTAGTGCTGTCCGGTGTGGACCAGCACCGCCGCGTGGCCGCGTCGCGCCAGCGCGGCGAGGATCGGAGCCACCTTCATGAAGTTGGGGCGCGCCCCGGCGACGACCAGTGCCTTCACGCGGCCGCCGTGCCGGTGCGGACGATCGGGGCCACCACGCGGAGGATCTCGGCCACGCGGCCCTCCCAGGACTCGGCGCGCATGGTGTCCGACAGCGCCAGGCGATCCGCGGGCCCTGGCGGGGCGGCGAGTCGCCGTACCACCGCCGCGATGAAGTCGTCGCGGCCCGACACCAGATCGGTGCCGGGTCGGTCGGCGAACGGCAGCAGTTCCGGCAGGGCGGTGCTCACCACCGGAAGGCCCGCCGACAAGTACTCGCGCAGCTTGATGGGGTTGACGGCCGTGGTGAGCTCGTTGACGGCGAAGGGAATCAGGCCCACATCGAACGCCGCGGCATAGGCGGGCAACTCGGCGAAGGGCTTGCGGCCGAGGAGGTGGATGTTCGGCTCGGCCTCAAGCCGGGACACGTCCACGCGCGCGTGGCCCACGAGCCCTAGGTGGGCCGGCGCGATGCGGCGGGCCACCTGCACGAGGAGGTCCTGGTCCACCCACGCATCCAGCAGGCCGAAGAACCCTGCGACGGGCCCGTCGGCGGGAAGATCGGAAGGCCGCGGCGGAGAGGGAGTCTCCGCCGCAGGACGGAAATGCTCCCACTGAACCCCGTGCGGGAGATAGGTGACGCGCGACGTGAACGGAAGGCAGTCGGCCTCGAGCACCTTGGCTGAGGCGAAGACGTGGTCGGCCTCCCGACAGAGGATCTCGTGGCAGGCACGCATTTCTGCGGCGTTGTACTCCTGAAACTCCCACCAGCGATCCACGCAGTGATAGATCAGAGCCGACCGCCGGAGCCGCGAGAGGTAGCGCGCAACCGTGGGAGTGTACACCCAGAGGAGCGGGGGCTCGCGGTGTCCCATCGCGGCGAGGGCGCGCTCGATGCTGCGGGCGTAGAGGCCGGCATTGAGGGAGCGCGCCATGCGCGACCCGGGCAGCGGCAGCGCCGGCGGGTTGAGCACCGTGAGCCGCGGCAGCGCGCGTCGCGCGCCACCCGTCATCTTGCGGAGCTTGGCGCCGATCCGTCGCAGGTCGCCGCCGCGCGCCAGCGAAGGCACCCGCATGCCGCTGCTCTCCACCCAGAGCACGTCGGTGTGCTCCGAGAGGAGGCGCATCACGTGATGCTTGCTGGTGGGGTCGGTGCCCCAGTCATTGGCGAATGCCACGACCGGCGGCAGGTGGAACGGGTGATCAGCCAAGGTAGACTTCCTCCTGTTGCACCGGCAGGTCGAGCCGGAACGAGAAGCGCGTCCCCACCCCGAGTTCGGAATGCACCTCGAGCTCGGAGCCCATCGCCTCCACCAGCTTGCGGCAGATGGACAGCCCGAGCCCGGAACCCGAGAAGGCGTAGTTGCCCGCCTGCTGCCGGCGGCGGAACGGCTCGAAGAGCGTCGCCATCGCCTCGTCCGGGATGCCCCGCCCGGTGTCCGTCACGGTGCAGGCCACGTGCTGGTCGTCGAGTTCCTCCACGCGGATCTCGACGCCACCGACCGCGGTGAAGCGGAGCGCGTTGGTGGTGAGGTTGAGCAGCACGCGGCCGATCGCGGCCGGATGGCCCAGCCGGATGTCGGCATCGGGCGCGTGCAGGGTCAGGGTGAGCCCCTTCTCCTCCGCGATCGGGCGCACAATGTCCTCCACCGACGACAGCACTTCGGCAAAGGAGAACGGCTTGCGCTCCACCTCGGGGAGGCGGTCGCCGCCGCGGACCAGCTCCACCATGTCCGATGCCACCGCGTTGAGGCCGAACGCCGCCGCGTAGATCAGCCCGATCTGGCGCTCCTGCAGCGCGGTGATCGGCCCGCTGCGCCCCTGCAGCATCGTCTCGGCGAGGAACAGGATCGACGTGAGCGGCGAGCGGAGGTCGTGGGCGATTTCCACGATCAGGGCCACGCCGTTGGGGCCCTCGATCCGGTCGCGGAACCGGTCCGACCAGCGTTCCGGCATGGCCGCCGCCACCCGCTCCAGCGCCACGGCGAGTTCGAGCGGCTCGGGCAACGCCTGGTCGGCCACCGCCATCTCCTGAGGCTCC
>CAZNOJ010000037.1:17590-21243 GCA_964574665.1 uncultured Gemmatimonadaceae bacterium | reverse complement strand
GGCGAGTCGCTGCGCACCCGACTGGAGCAGAAGGGGCCGCTGCCAGTGCGCGAGACGGTGCAACTGCTGCGCGACGTGGTCGAGGCGCTGTGGTATGCGCACTCGCGCGGGGTGATCCACCGCGACATCAAGCCGGCCAACATCCTCTCCGACGGCGACCACGCCCTGGTCACCGACTTCGGGGTGGCCAAGGCGCTGGGCGCCTCGCTGCCGCTCACCGGGGTGGCGGGCCACACCACGTCGGGCGTGGCGATCGGCACGCCGGCGTACATGGCGCCCGAGCAGCTCGCGGCCGACCCGTCCGCCGATCACCGGGTGGACATCTACGCGGTGGGATTGCTGGCCTACGAGCTGCTGGCCGGGGCGTCGCCGTTCGCGGCCCCGTCGCCCACCGCCACCATGACCGCCCAGCTCACCCAGACGCCGCCGTCACTCAGCACGGTGCGTCCCGACGTGCCGCTGGCGCTGGCCCAGCTGGTGGATCGCTGCCTCAGCAAGGGCCCCGATGCGCGGCCGGCCGACGCCCAGGTGGTGCTCTCCGAGCTCAACCGGATCAGTGGCGCGATGGCGGCGGACGCACACCGCGAGACGTCAGGGGAGCGTGAGCCGGTGCGGAAGGCCGCGGCCACCTGGCCACTGGTGTTCGCGGGGCTGGGAGTGGTGGCGCTGGTGGTGGCCGGGGTGCTCACGGCGCGGCCCGGCGGCCAGGGACCCGATGCCGGTTCGCCCGAGACGGTGCTGGTGCCGGTGGGCGGTGCGGACTCCGCGGAGGGCGCCCTGCTGCCGCAGCGGCCGATGACGCGCGCCGATTCGCTGGCGATCGCTGCGGCGCTGCGCGAGGAGCTGGCGCGCCTCGACCCGGAGGCAGCGCGCAAGGCACCGGTCACCACCCCGCCCGCGCCGACTGCCCCGGGCGCGTCGGTGGACCAGGATGTGGCGGTGGTGAGTCTCGACCGGCAGCTGATGCTGGTGGACTCGATGGTGCGGATCCGGCTCGCCCAGATCACCTCGCGCGACGGCGCCTCCGCGGCGCTGGCAGAGGCCGAGCGGGCCGCGGCCCGCGTCGGGGTGACGACGCGTCCGGGCGGCACGGAGCGCAAGTCGGTGCTGGTGGTGAGCCAGGGCGTCCGCGGCAGCGACAGCGCGCTGGCGCAGCTCGGGAGCGAGGTCGCCCGCGAGATCTCCTCGCGGCTCGGGCGCTCCCCGCAGTGGTCGGTGGTGCCCCCGGAGACGGTGGAGCGCGGCGACCGCGAGCTCCCCGCCGAGGTGCTGGTGACCGTCGGCGCGTCGCGGGTGCCGGCCGACTCGGCGATGCTCCGCATCGCGGTGCGCAACCTCACGCCCGGCTCGACGTTCGGCTTCAACGTGGTCACCAGCAAGCACGTGGCGATCGCCGACGGTGCCCGCGGCGCGCGCACCACCATCGGCCAGGCGATGGAGGTGCTCGGCGACCTGCGGCGGCTCGATCGCGGCGAGGTGTGGACCTTCGACATGGGGCGGGGGACGCGGGGACCCAGCGCGGAGCAGCTACGAGCGCTCGACTCGATGCGGCGCAATGCGCCCAGGCCACCGGGGACGCCGGAGCCGTGAGGTGTGAGTCCTGAGTCCTGGGAGGCGAGCGCCTTGCCCTCAGGACTCAGGACTCACGCCTCACCGCCATCTGCGACATGCCCGAGCTCTCCCCCGAATTCCTCGCCCTGCAGGCCGCCGTGGCGGGCCGCTACTCGCTGGTGCACGAGCTCGGGCGCGGCGGGATGGGCATCGTGTTCCTGGCGCGGGAAGTGGCGCTCGACCGCCTCGTCGCGATCAAGCTGCTGCCGCCGTCGCTGGCGCGCGACCCGGCGTCCCGCGAGCGGTTCCTGCGCGAGGCGCGCACCGCCGCCGGCCTCGCCCATCCGCACATCGTGCCGATCCACGCCGTGGAGGCGCACGACGCCCTGGTGTTCTTCGTGATGGAGTACGTGGCCGGCGAGTCGCTGGGAGCCCGGCTTCGCCGGCTCGGCACGCTCCGGCACGAGGAACTGGCGCGGATCGGGCAGGAGGTGGCGTGGGCGCTCGGGCACGCCCACGCGCGCGGCGTGATCCACCGGGACATCAAGCCCGACAACATCCTGCTCGGCGAAGATGGCGACCGCACCGTGGTGACCGACTTCGGCATCGCGCACCACGGACCGTCGCACGACTCGGCGGCCGGACACGGCACCCTGCACTTCATGGCGCCCGAGCAGGGTCTCGGCCTGCCGGTGGATGGCCGGGCCGACCTGTACGCCCTCGGTGTCACGCTGTACCAGGCGGCGACCGGCCGGCGTCCGTTCGAGGGGCTCGACGGCGCGGCGGTGCTGGTCGCGCAGTCCGAGCAGGAGCCACCCCCCGTGCAGCAGCTGGCGCCCACCCTGCCGGGCGGGCTCGCGGCGGCCATCGATCGCGCGATCCGGTCGGCGGCCGCATCGCGCTTCCCCGATGCCGACGCGATGGCGCAGGCGCTGCAGCAGGTGCGCGCCGTCGCGCCGAACCTGCCGATGCCGCTCCGGCGCTTCGCCCGCCAGGCGCTCGAGCACGGACGGCAGGTGGCCCCGTTGCTGGGCGTGATGGGCGCCGGCGTGCTGGGCGCGTTCGCCATCGAGGCCTTCTTCGATTCCTTCTTCGGAATCGAATCGGTGATCTTCGCGTTCGTGGCGGCGCTGGCCGGGATCGGCGCGCTCGGCATGCTGGTGCGACACCTCGTGCAGCTGCGCGAGGTCGCCGCCCTGGGCTACGGCCGGGCCTCGGTGCTTCGCGCGGTGGCACAGCGCGACCGCGAAGAGGAGCATGAATCGGAGCCGCTGGGCGGGCCCCGGTGGAGCCGGTCGCGGCCGGTGGTGATCGCCGCGGGGGCGGTGGCGACCGTGATGGGGCTGGCGGTGACCACCGGTGATTTCGGTCCGCTGAATCTCGTGGGGTACGTGGTGGCGCTGCTCACGCCCGCGATCGTGGTGGCGCGGGTCGCGCGGCTGCGCGGGCGCGCCGGTTCGTGGTGGGCGCGTGCCCTGCGCAGTCGCGTGGGTGCCGGGCTCTGGACGGTGGCGACGCTGGGCCTCCGGCGGACCGCCCCGCGCGCGGTGGCGGGAGAGCCGACCGCCCTCGCCGTCGGGGCATCGCTGCAGGAACTTCATGCCGCGCTCCCCGACGCGGAGCGCCGGCAGCTCGCCGAGGTTCCGGCGCTGATCGCGCGGCTCGAGGCGGCCGCCCTCGACCGGGCGAACCCCGCTTCGCGCGAGGCGATGGTGGCGCTGGAGACGCTGCGCCTCGACCTGCTGCGCCTCGGCGCCGGACAGCTCACCTCCGACGGGATCACCGAGGACCTGCGCCGGCTGGCGGACCTGGGGCGTTACGTGGATGCGAGGGAAGACCTCTGAGAAGTGAGTCCTGAGTCCCGAGTCCTGAGGGCGCCATCCTCAGGACTCAGGACTCACTTCTACTGCTCGAGGATCATCGCGAACATCAGCGGTGCCACGATGCTGGCGTCGCTCTCGATGATGTGCTTCGGCGTGTCGGCCGCCAGCTTGCCCCAGGTGATCTTCTCATTGGGCACCGCCCCGCTGTAGGAGCCGTAGCTGGTGGTGCTGTCGCTGATCTGGCAGAAGTAGCTCCAGACCGGGACCTCCTCCTTCTGG
>CAZNOJ010000037.1:6909-17580 GCA_964574665.1 uncultured Gemmatimonadaceae bacterium | reverse complement strand
CACGCAGATCGGGAAGTCGCCGGCGATGCCGCCCCCGATCTGGAAGAAGCCGATCCCCTTGCCCCCGCTGTTGGCCTGGTACCAGTCGGCCAGCACCATCATGTATTCGATGCCGGTGCGGACGGTGTGGACCTGCTTCACGTCGCCGCTGATGCAGTGGCCCGCGTACATGTTGCCCAGGGTGGAGTCTTCCCAGCCGGGGACGATGATCGGCAGGTTCTTCTCGCAGGCCGCCACCATCCAGGAGTCCCTGGGGTCGATCTGGTAGTGCTGCTCGAGCTTGCCGCTGCGCAGCACGCGGTAGAAGAACTCGTGCGGGAAGTAGCGCTCGCCCACCCGGTCGGCGGCCACCCATTCCTCGAGCACCGCGGTCTCCAGCCGCCGCATCGCCTCCATCTCGGGGATGCACGTGTCGGTGACCCGGTTCATGTGGCGTTGGAGAAGCGCCTCCTCGTCGGCCGGGGTGAGGTCGCGGTAGTGCGGCACCCGCTCGTAGAAGTCGTGGGCCACGAGGTTGAAGATGTCCTCCTCGAGGTTGGCCCCGGTGCAGGAGATGATCTGCACCTTGTCGCGCCGGATCATCTCCGCGAGCGACAGCCCGAGCTCCGCGGTGCTCATCGCGCCGGCCAGGGTGACCATCATCTTGCCCCCGGCGTCGAGGTGGGCCACGTAGCCGTCGGCGGCATCCACCAGGGCGGCCGCGTTGAAGTGGCGGTAGTGGTGGCGCAGGAAGCTGGAGATGGGGCCGGGCATGAGGTCCTCGCGGGCGACGGGCGACGGGCGACGGGCGACAAGCGATGGGCGGAGGGCTACTGGCGACGGGCGACGAGGGATGGGTGCCACCTGGGGATCCCAACCGACGGTCGCCTGTTGCCCGTCGCCGGGCAGATAAGTTATCCGCATGGCTCCACCTCCGCTCCCCTGCCTCGCCACCACCACGCCCGGGCTCGAGCCGCTGCTGGCGGCCGAACTGGCCGCGCTCGGCATGCCCGGCCAGGCGGACGAAGGCGGGGTCGAGTTCGGTGCCGATCCGACCGGGGTGGCGCGGGCGCTGGTTCACCTTCGCACCGCGCATCGCGTCACGGTGCGGCTGGCGACGTTCCAGGCGCGGGGTTTCGCCGAGCTGGAGCGACACGCGGCGCGCGTGGAGTGGGCGCGCGTGGTGCCGGTGGGCGGCGCGGTGCATTTCCGGGTCACCGCGCGGAAGTCCCGCCTGTACCACCAGGATGCGATCGCCGAGCGCCTCGAGCGGGTGGTGCTCGGCACGGTGGGCGGCACGAGTGCGGTGCGGGCGCCCGCCGCGGCCGAGGCGCTCGAGGATGACGTGGCGCAGCTTCCCGGCGTGCAGCGCTTCGTGGTGCGGGTGTTTCGCGACGAGGTGACCATCTCCGCCGACGCGAGTGGTGCCCTGCTGCACCTGCGCGGTTGGCGCCAGGCGGTGGCCAAGGCACCGCTCCGTGAGACGCTGGCCGCCGCCATCCTGCTGGGCGTGGAGTGGGGTGGGGCGATCCCGCTGTGCGACCCGTTCTGCGGCTCGGGCACGATCGCGATCGAGGCGGCGCAACTGGCGCGGCGCATGGCACCCGGGAGGATGCGGCGCTTCGCGGTGGAGGCGTGGCCGTCCATCGGTTCGGGCGTCGTGGATGCGGTGCGCGCCGCGGCGCGCCGCGAGGAGTTGCCGGCCGCGACGGTGACGGTGGTGGGGAGCGACCGGGACGAGGGGGCGATCCGCGCCGCGCGGACCAATGCGGAACGGGCCGGCGTGGCCGGTGACGTGGAGTTCGTGCGGCGGACGGTGAGCGAGATGCCCGCGGCGGGGGGGCCGGGACTGGTGGCCTGCAATCCGCCGTACGGCGTGCGGGTGGGGGAACGGCAGGCGCTCCGCAACCTTTACGCGGCGCTGGGCACCACGCTCCGCGAGCGACGGCCGGACTGGCAGCTGGCGCTGCTCAGTGCCTCACCGCTGCTGGACGGCCAGGTGGGGGTGCGGTGGCGTGAGGTGTGGCGGACGACGAATGGGGGCATACCCATACGACTCGTGACGGGCGACGGGCGACAGTTGGCGCGTGAAGGGTGAAGGGTGAAGGGTGAAGGGTGAAGCGGGGACCTGAATGGTGCCCCTTCACGCTTCACCCTTCACGCTTGGCGTCGCTCGTCGCGCGTTGCCGCCCTTACGGCCGCCACCCCGGCGGGGCCGGCATCACGCGGCGGAGCATGCACGGCTCCTCGACGTAGACGGTCGGGGTGGACCAGGAGGAGCCGGTCCAGCGCACCAGTCCGTTCGAGGTGATCACCTCGTCAATCCCGTCGCCATCGGCATCGCTGGTGCCGTAGATGTCGAGGTTGCCGTTGGCGCGGTGCACCGGGCGGCCCCAGGCGTCCACGATCCAGGTGGCGGTGGTGTTGGGCGTGCCGTCGCTCTGGTCGTCGCGCATCCAGACCGAGAAGACGCCGTAGTGGTGCCCGTTGGGTCCGCGGAGGCCGAAGATGCGGGTGCGGCCGAAGCCGGCATCGCGGTCGTTGCCGTAGAAGGAGAACCAGAGCGCGGAGCGCGCCCGCTCGGTGGTCGGTGCCCTCTTGGCCTCGTAGCGCGCCCACACCGAGTCGGCCCAGGCCATGAAATGCGTCCGCGCCCCGTCGCGCACCAACGGCGGCGGGTCGCGGCGCTCGGGCATGCCGAGCTTGCCGGGAACGACCACGGCAAAGTTGGAGGTGGCCGGGGCGTCGAGGCCGAAGAACCAGCCGGGATGCGCCACCTCGTCGCAAGCGGCCCGCCACGTGGTGGGGCGCAGGAAGCGCTGGCGCGAGGTGATCCGGGCGTGCCGTGCGCGACCGAGGTTGGCCCCGTCGGGGAAGTAGAAGATGGTGACGGTGTCGCCCACCACACCAAGTGGCGTCACGCCGGCGGTGTCGAACTGGGCCGCCATCGGGCGGCGCGGCGAGGCGGCGGGGCGTTGCTTGACCTGGGCACCGGAGACGCCGAGGTCGTCGCGCTGCCCCGGCATCGGGTCGGGGACGATGCGTGCCTGGGCCGCGAGCAGCGTGGGCGCAGCGAGCAGGGCGAGGGCCAGTGACAGCGCAGGGCGTAGCGGGGGGGTGTTCACGAGGCGGTCTCCAATCGGGCGATGCGGTCGCTCCAGACCCGGACCAGTCGCCAGGTCAGCCCGGAGCGTTGAAAGGTGAATATCCCGCCATCGGCGGGCGAGCTTCCCTCGGGCCAGACCCGGACGTCCACGCGGGACGGCGGTCGGTATCGAAACCGGGTCACCGCTCGGCCGAACGGGTCCATCTCGGCCCCCGCGACCCGGCGCACCCCGAACCCGGTGACGAGGCGCGCCAGCCCGGCAGGGGTGATCGCGGCGTCCACCATGGGATCGATCAGGATGCCGGCCAGGTCGCCGGCGGGCAACGGCACCTTGGTGCGCAGGTCGATCGCACCCCGGAGGTCGCGCTTGAGGTTGTCGCGAAGTATCGGGTAGTTGATCACGGCCTCAAGCTCCGCTTCGGACCCGATCGCCAACGCCCGGTTGAAGCGCTCCCAGGCCCGCCGCGGGGTGACGAGATACCAGACCACCGACAGGGTCAGGGCCGCGAGGACCAGCCAGAGGAGCGGGGAGGGGCGCACTTTTCCCAATATACAAACAATCCTCGTCCCGCGCGCAGCGAGGGACCTCTGACCCGGTGTGCAGGCAAGAGGTCCCTCGCTGCGCTCGGGACGAGGGCATCAGGAGGGCATCTCACGCACGGTCGGGCCCCCGTACCGCGCCTCCCCCACGGTCACGCGCAGGTTCGGCGCAATAGCCACTTGGCACGCGCGATGGGAGTGTCCGGCAATCACGTCAAGTGCGAGCTGCGCGTGTTCCCGCGCGAAACGCTCCAGGACCGCACCCGTGGCGCCGCAGACCAGGAGCGGATGCCAGTGCGGGTGCGCCTCGCGGGATCCGGGGCGGAGCGCGGCCACGAAGGGCGGCACGTGGGTGGCGACCACGAGGCGCGAGGCGCCGGTCGCGGCGGCCCGGCCCAGCAGCGTGTCGAGGCGTGCGGCGTCGGCGTCGGCCAGCGCCCGCTTGACGGCCAGCCGGGCCAGCCGCGTCGGCTGGGCTGCGACCTCCGCGATGAGTCGGTCATCATTGAGCACCAGCGGCGTGGTGAGCGGCTCACCGTGCCGTCCGTCGGCCCAGCCGTCCACGCCGATGAGCGCCGTGGTGTCGTCGAGCGTGACCACACCGGCGGGTGGCAGCCACGCGATCTCGGGCCGTGCCGTGGCCAGCGCGATCACCGCGTCCCGCACCGATTCCACCGAGCCGCCGTAGTGATCGTGGTTGCCGAGCACGAAGTGGAGCGGTGCCTGGGCAGCATCGGCGAGACGTTGCAGGTCTGGAACGAGCCGCGTGGCGTTGGAGATGTCGCCCGTCACGATGACGGCACTGGGCGACAGGCGACGCAACGTGGTCAGGAAGCCCTCGACGGCGGCGGGACCGGCCCGGTCGAGGTGGCAGTCGGTGATCCAGGCGGTGGGCACGAGGGGCAACATACCACCCCCAATCCGACTGTTCCGATCGGGATTCAGGGCGGTGGCTCTGGCCGATCGGGTCCCGATTCGCCAGATTGGTGCGTTGGTTGGAGTTACCCGCGGGATCGTGGGACCAGGCAGGACCTCGAGCGGTTCATCACATCCAAACCGGAGGCAGCGTGATGCAGGTCAAGTTTGCCCGTACCATTCTCGCCGGCGCCGCGGTTGCGGCGGGTCTCGCCTTTGCGACCCCGTCGACCGCCAGCGCCCAGATGGGGTTCCTCGTGCAGGCCAACTACGCCGACGATTTCGAGTTCGGCGCCGGTGCCGGCCTCACCTTCGGGCTCGGCTCGCTGACCACCAACAGCGGGATCCGTGGTGAGGCGACGTTCGACTACTACTTCGACGTCGGCTTCGATGCCGGCCCGTTCTCGGCCGACGCCAAGGCGTACGAGATCAACGCCAACGCCCTGATGGACATCAAGTCGGTCATGGGCCTGTACGTGGGCGCCGGCGCGCACTACGGCTCGTTCTCGTTCAGCGACTGCGACCTCTGCGAGTCGGACAGCGAGATCGGCCTCAACCTCCTCGGCGGCTGGAACTTCTCGGGCTCGAAGGGGCCGTTCGTCCAGGCCAAGTTCGAGCTCGGCGGCTTCGAGCAGCTGGTGATCACCGGCGGCTTCCGCTTCTAGTCGCACCCGGCGGGCGGCGTTGCTGCCGCCACGCTGCACCACGCCCCGGCGGGATTCCCGCCGGGGCGTTGTTGCGCCCGGGGGTCAGGCGGGCTGTGGCGCCGGGTCCTGGGGCGCCACGCTCCGCCAAGCCGCCAGGGCGAACATGAGCAGCATCATCCACGTGAGGATGCTCCACCCGCCGATGTAGTAGTGCGCGGTGCGGCCCACGATGTCGCGACCGATGAACGCCGTGATGGCGAGCAACGTCAGGGCCGCCGCCATGGCCCATCGCCCCGGCCGCGGCCAGTGCCGGAATGGCGCGGCGAAGAAGATGGCCACCAGGAACACGTAGGTGACCAGGTGCGACTTCCAGGTGATTCCCGACACCAGGTGCCAGGCCAGGAAGCCTGCCGCGAGTTCCCACGCGGTGATCGGTGCGCGGCGGCGGGCGGCGACGAGCCACGCGCCGAGGAGGGTCGCGAGGATCAGGGCGACCAGGCCGTTGCGGAGTGCCGTCGCCGCGCCCTCGGAGAGCGGCAGCCAGCGGTAGTCGAGGCGTTCGCGGTTGGTGACCGGCCGCGCCATCCGTTCGACCGCCGAGGCGATGTTCTGGTTGGTGTAGTCGGCCACCACGCGCCCGCCCTGGAAGTCGGCCAGGAAGGCGTGGTAGTAGCCGCGCAGGTCGGCGATCCCCTGGCTCGGCCCCCGCTGGACCAGCGGCAGCGCCACCACGGCGGCGCCGGCGAGCAGCACGCCGGGGAGGGCGGCACGCGGTCGCCGGATCAGCAGCCATCCCACGAACAGCACCGGCATCACCTTCATGGCCGCGGCCGCCACGATCGGCACGGCCGCGAGCCGCTCCCGTCTGTCGAGGGCCAGGGCCACGCCCCCGAGCACCAGCACCGTGTTGACGACGTTCACCTGCACCAGGTTGGCATTGTTGAGCAGGTACGAATGCGCCAGCACGATCGCCAGCACGAACGGCCAACGGCCCGGTCGCCGCTCGGGCATGGTGCGGGCCACGATGCGGATCGTCAGGTGGTAGAGCACCACCATCAGCGCGACATTGAGCAGCCCGAAGGCGATCGCCGAGGGCACCAGCGGCAGCAGGTGCAGTGGCTGGAAGAGGAAGGCAGCAAAGGGCGGGTAGATGAAGTCGCGAGCGCCGGGGGCGACCTGGTAGAGCGGCGCGCCGTCCCAGAAGCGGCCGCCGGCCGACCAGAAGACCTCGAAATCGCCGCCGATGGCCTGCTCGAGGCCGCGGTCCACCGCCACCACCGTCGCGCCGATGAGCAGCAGGGCATAGAAGACCCGCAGGGCCCGCGAGGGTGGTGCGGCGAAGCGATCCATCGGCGGCCATCCGGGAGGCGGGTGATCCGACGACGATACGGCGCATTCCGCCTCGTCACAAGCGGCCGGGCCTCCTATCTTCCGGGCCACAGGGTTCACGGGAGCGGTCATGCGGAGCAGCGTGCAGGACGCCTACGAGGCGCTCTACACCGGGAAGTCGTACCAGCACGAGATCCAGCTCGTGGACGTGCAGCTCGACCGTCGGCTGGGCAAGTGGCGGAGCGAGGACCCCGAGCAGGCGCCCCGGCGGGTGCTGGAGATCGGCTGCGGGCCCGGCCTCCGGCTGTCGGTGCTGAAGCAATGGCACGGCAAGTACGATCCCGAGGGGCTCGACAAGGACAAGGTGATGCTGGCGCTCGCGAAGAAGCGGGTGCCCGGCGTGCCGCTGCACCGCGCCGACATGCGCGCCTTCGACCTGGGCACGCGCTTCGACGCGGTGCTCTGTCTTTTCGGCGTGATCGGCTACACCCGCTCCGTGCTGGAGCTGACGCGGGCGCTCCGCGCGATGCGCCGCCACCTGGTCCCCGGCGGGGTGCTGCTGCTCGAGCCGTGGCTCTCGCCGGAATCGGCCGAGGACGGCTACCTGCGTTCCGACTTCGCGGAACGGGCCGACCTCGAGGTGGCCCGGATGAACTTCACGCGGGTGCGCGGCAAGCGGTCGCGGGTCACGATTCACTACCTGATCGGGGATGATCACGGCGTGCGCCACGTGGTGGAGCAGCGGGTGCAGACGCTCTTCACCGAGCGGGAGTACCGCAAGGCCCTGCGCAACGCCGCCTTCGGTGACGTGGGGCTCGAGTCGTACGGGCCGCAGGGGCGCGGGCTGTACGTGGCGCAGGCGTAACGGAGAACGGAGAACGGAGGACGGAGGGCAGAGAGTGCCCTCTCCACCCTCTGTTCTCCATCCTCCGTCCTCCGTTCAGTCCAGTTCGTTCAGCCGCGGATTGACCACGCTGTTGAGGAACGACCCGAAGGTGTAGCTGAGGCCCACGTGCAGGGCGGCCCGATAGCCGGTCGCCAGCTCGCGGAGCCGCAGGAAGATCTCCTCGTCGGTGGCGTCGCCCTTGCGCAGGGTGATCTGGTCGCGCACCCGAGAGTAGTTCCCCTCGCCATAGAACTCGAGGCCGCGGGCCAGCCGCAGCGACAGGCCGGCGGAGGCACCGAGCCGGTTGAGCGCCCAGTCGTGCAGGTAGGATGAGGCGTTCCCGGAGATCCACGCGCTGCCCCAGGGTTGCTGGGTCTCGTAGGCGAGCTGCAGCCGGTGGTCGGCGCGGGTTTCCTCGGTGCGTCCGTAGATGGTCTCCTCGACGTAGTCGAAGCGATTGATCCCCACCGTGTAGAGCAGCAGCAGCTGCCGTCGCGTGGCCTCGGCGTAGGGGTAGAGGTTCCATTCCAGCGCCGCGGCGAGCCGTCCCCGGAAGTCGTAGTTGGACTGCGAGGACGACCACGCCTCGCCGAGCACCCCTGCCGACCAATGCGGGCCGAGCGAGCGCACCAGCAGGGCGCCCACGTCCCAGGAATCGCGGTTGGCCGTGAACTCCTCGCCGTCGTCGAGCTCGAAGGTGGTGCGGTCGTAGTCGGCGCCGAACTCGAAGCGGAACTTCCAGTCGGGGGTGACCCGCGAGGCGCGAAACTCGCCGTCGAGGTTGTAGCTCTCCTCGCGCGACTCCGCGTCGAGCGATCCGTTGGCCTCCACGGTGAAGACCCAGAGGTTCCAGGGGTCGGCCGTGGCGGTGGCCGCCGCGTCCTCGTCGCCGTCCGGCGCCTGCACCGAGAGGCCGTTGGCCTGGCCCGACGCCAGCAGGTAGCGCACCAGGCCGAGGCGGAGGTTGCGGGCCAGCTCGCCGCGGCGGGCGTCGTCGGTGGCGTCGGGGGCGGTCCGGAAGGTGTGCCGGTCGGTGAGGGCCGCCAGGCCGTTGCGACCGATGAACTCGAGGGTCACCTCGCGTCCCCCCGCCCCGGTGGAGAGATCGGTGGCGATCACGTGCACGTCGGCGGCGGTGCGGTCGGAGACCCAGTCCACCACCGTGATCTCGGTGCGCAGGTGCTGGCTGTCGCAGTAGGTGTGGCAGTCGAGGAAGAGCCGCAGCCGCGCCGGCTGCTGGGCCGTCGCGACAAGCGGGACGAGCAGGGTGCAGAGGACCAGCAACCGGTGGAGACGGAGCATCGGGATTCCGGGGGTGCGGGGCGCGAAGTTCGACACGTGTAGAGCTACGGCATGCCGCGGGTGGAGTCAAGCGCGGCAGGATACGTTTCGCGGATGCTCCCGATCGAGCCCGTGCTCCCCGCCCTGCGCGCTGCCCTGTTGGATCCCGGGCGGGCCGTGCTCGTTGCCGAGCCGGGTGCGGGCAAGACCACCGGGGTGCCGCCGGCACTGCTCGACGCGCCGTGGGCCACTGGCCGCCGCATCGTGATGCTGGAGCCGCGTCGCCTGGCGGCGCGGGCGGCAGCGCGACGCATGGCCTCGCTTCGCGGCGAGCCGGTGGGTGCGACCTTCGGCTATCGCGTCCGTGGCGAGACGCAGGTGAGCGCGGCCACGCGCGTCGAGGTGGTCACCGAGGGCGTGCTGCTTCGGATGCTGCACGATGATGCCACGCTCGAGGGCGTGGCGGCGGTGCTGTTCGACGAGTTCCACGAGCGGTCGCTGGTGGCCGACACGGCGCTGGCCCTGGTGCTGGGTGTCACCGCGACGGTGCGCGACGACCTCCGGGTCGTGGTGATGTCGGCCACCATGGACGGTGCCGCGGTGGCGAATCTCCTGGGTGATGCGCCGCTGCTCCGCGTGGGCGGCACGGCCTGGCCGGTGGAGACCCGCCACGCGCCACCTCCCGACGCACAGCGCTGGGATGCGCACCTCACGGGCGTGATCCGCGACGCGGTGGCGCGGGAGACCGGATCGATCCTGGCCTTCCTGCCGGGGGCGGCGGAGATCCATCGGGTGGCGCAGTGGCTGGACGGCGGCCTGCCACCTGACGTGACGGTGCATCCCCTCTTCGGCGCCCAGGCACCGGGGGCCCAGGACGCGGCGATCGCGCCGGCTCCGCCGGGACGGCGCAAGGTGGTGCTGGCCACCAACGTGGCCGAGACCTCGCTCACGATCGAGGGGATCCGGGTGGTGGTGGATGGCGGGCTGGAGCGGGTGCCGCGCCATTCTCCGCGCACCGGCATGACGCGACTCGAGACGGTGCGGATCACCCGGGCGTCGGCGGACCAGCGTCGCGGACGCGCGGGCCGCACGGCGCCGGGCGTGGCGATCCGCTGCTGGAGCGCCGCGGAGGAGGCCGGCCTGATTGCGGCACCTCGAGCCGAGATCCTCGATGCCGACCTGAGCGGCCTGGCGCTCGACCTCGCGCTGCACGGGGTGCGCGACGCCGCCGAGTTGCCGTGGCTCGATCCGCCGCCGCCCGCCGCCCTGCGCGTGGGGCGCGAGCTGCTGGCGCGCCTCGGCGCGCTCGATGCCTCCGGCCGGGTCACGCCGCACGGCGAGGCGATGGCGCGCGTGGGGGCGCATCCGCGCCTGGCGCACCTGATGCTGCTGGCGCGCGACGCGGGCGCGGCCACGCTCCGCCGCGCCGCGGTGGTGGCGGCGCTGCTCGAGGAGCGCGACATCGTGCGTGGTGACGGTGGTCCACCGCCGATCAACCTGGAACTCCGGGTGGAGGCGATCGAACGTTCGCTCGATGCCGGCCTCCTCGGCGGGGCGTCGCTCGATCGCGGCGCGATGTCGCGGGTGCGTGAAGTCGCCGCGGAGTGGGTGCGCCGGATCGGCGGATCGCGCGACCAGCACGACACGCCGTGGTCCGTGGCGGCGCTGGTGGCCGCCGGATGGCCGGAACGCGTGGCGCGGCGCCGCGGCGGCGTGGGCCGCTTCGCGACCGTGGGTGGTCGCGGCGTGCAGGTGGATGGCCGCGATCCGCTGGCACACGCCGAGTGGCTCGCGGTGGCGGCGGTGGACGATGCGGGCCGGGACGGCCGTGTCCAGCTGGCGGCTCCGCTGCTGCCCGAGGAGGCGGCGGCGCTCGTGGCCGCGTCGGCGGACCGTGTCGAAGTGGTGGAATGGGATAATGCGGCTGCGGCGGTGCGTTGCCTGCGTCGCGAAGCCCTGGGGGCGATCGTGCTGGGGGAGCACCCGCT
>CAZNOJ010000037.1:0-6809 GCA_964574665.1 uncultured Gemmatimonadaceae bacterium | reverse complement strand
GACCGGCTGCTCGCCGCCCTGCGGCAGCGCCTGGGGTGGGAACGCCAGGGCGTGCTCGACCGGCTTGCTCCCGAACGGATCACGATGCCGGGCGGCCGTGCGGTGGCGGTGGACTATGCCGATCCCGCTTCGCCGGTGCTGGCCGTGAAGCTGCAGGATGCCTTCGGGCTCGCCGCCTCGCCGCGACTGCTGGATGGGCGGGTGACGGTGACCATGCACCTGCTCTCGCCGGCGCAGCGGCCCGTGCAGGTGACGCGCGACCTGGCCTCGTTCTGGAAGACGGGGTACTTCGACGTGCGCAAGGACCTGCGGGGGCGGTATCCGAAGCACCAGTGGCCGGAGGATCCGACGTCGCCCTGACGGGGCATCGAGAACGGAGGGTGGAGGACGGAGAACGGAGGTGTGCTTGATCCTCCACCCTCCGTTCTCACGGATAGAACCGCTCCGCGCCCTCCGGCGGGGTCCACGGATGGTCGGGCACGAACTCCTCCCAGAGCAGCCGCGACACGGCGCGAATCAGCACGAAGCCCTGGTTGTCGCGGCCCTCGCTGGTGTCGGCCTGGTCGCGGGTCAGCACCGCGAAGACGTAGTCGCCGCCGGGGGCGTTGACCAGCACGACTTCGCCCCGTGCGCGGGAGACCATTCCCTGCTTGGAGGCCGCCTGGACCCATGGCGGCAGCTGCGAGAGTGCCTCGCCGTTCCAGTGGATCCGGGTGAGGTGGCGGTACATCTGGTCGCTCGCCGCCGGGCTCACCACGGTCCCCGCGCGGATTCGCGCCACCATCTCCGCGATCTCGCGCGGCGTGGTCTGTCCCCAGCCATAGCGCTCCCAGATCTCGCGGCGTCCCGGCGTGCGCGAGTTGACCCGCGTGGAGTCGAAGCCGTTGCCTGCCAGCCAGGTGTTGATGGCGGCGCCCCCGCCCACCAGCGCCTGCAGCAGCAGTGACGCCGCGTTGTCGCTGGTGGTGATCATCATCAGGGTGGCCTGGTTGAGGGGCAGGCGGGCGCCGTCGCGCAGCTGGTTGACGAGGCCGTCGTCATCGCCGTAGCGCAGCGAGTCGGCCCAGGTGAGCACGGTGTCGTACGGCAGCAGGCCGCGCGCCACCTGGTCGAAGGTCGCGATGAGGATCGGGACCTTGATGATCGAGGCGGTGGGGAAGAGCTCGTCGGCGCGCACCAGGGCGCCCCGGCCGGTGGCCAGGTGACGGACATAGATGCCGGTGCCGCCCTCCACCCGGGCGGCAAGGGCCTGGAGCCTCGCCTCGAGGGCGGTGTCGCGGACGACCTCGGGCCATTGGGCCGCGAGTGGCGTGGTGAGCAGGGACGCGAGGAGGAGGAGGCGCATGGTGGAAAGTAGTGAGTCCTGAGTCCTGAGTCGTGAGGGGAACACGCGTGGCCGGCTACTTCAATGGCGACCGGCCCCGGTGCTCTTCCTCGCGACTCAGGACTCAGGACTCACTGCTCGCTAGAACCGGATCCCCACCGTGATCGGGACGAACTGCGTGGCGTTGCCGTCGGTGAAGAGGTGGACGTACTTCCCTTCCACGAAGAAGCCGCGGCCGAAGTTGAGGCCCACGCCGCCCTGGATGGCGAAGTCGGTGTTGTTGGTCTCGCCGAGATCGGGTCCCTCGTCGTCGCCGGTCACCTCGCGCCGGAAGAGGCCGGCCCCGCCGAGAATGTAGGCCGCGCCGCCGACGGCGAAGTCGAGCCGTGCCAGCGCGCCGTAGGCGTTGAGGTTGGCGTTCACGTCGATGGGGCCCAGGTCCTTGAAGCCGAAGCGGCCGAAGTGGGTGTCAATGCCCCAGCCCACCTTGGAGTCGGGGTTGCGCATCATCAGCTGCACGCCGCCGCCCCAGCCGGTGCTGACGGCATCCGCGAGGTCGCCCATCGGCACCGCGACGCCACCGTTGACGCCGAACACGAAGCCGCCCTGGGCCATGGCCGGGGCCGTGGCCAATGCTGCAAGCGCCGAGGCGCCGAGTAGGATCTTCCGCATGGTCGCTCCTGTTGATGGTCACCCTGTTGCATTGCGAGACAGGGGCGCCGGTTGCCCGGTGCAGTCGTGGGGACCACCCGGGTGGGGGTCTCTTGCACAACCCGGACGAAACCCGACGTCGAGGCGGTCCGTAGCGGGGGGGCCCCTATTCCCGGGAACGAGCCCCCATGTCCGCGCTGCCGCTGCTGCTGGTCACCGCACTCTTGCAGGGTCCCTCCGGAGATCCCGATCCCCGGGTGCATCATGGCCGCAATGGCGGCGTGGCGGTGCGAACGCCTCGCCTGGAGGGGACGGTGGTCGTGGACGGCGCGCTGAGCGAGCCGCAGTGGGCGCAGGCGGCCGTGCTCACCGGCTTCTCGCAGTTCACGCCGGTGGACGGCGTGGCGGCCGCCGATTCCACCGAGGTGCTGGTGTGGTACTCGGCCAGCGCGATGCACCTGGGCGTGCGCGCATTTGCGGCGGCGGGGACGGTGCGCTCGACCCTGGCCCAGCGCGACCGGATCTTCGGCGACGACAACGTGCAGCTCTACCTGTCCACCTTCGACGTGGGGCGACAGGCCACCTTCCTCGCCGTGAATCCGCTCGGCGTGCAGGCCGACGGGGCGGTGAACGAGAGCGGCCGAGGCGCGGGGTGCAACGGCTTCAACTGCGCCGTGTCGAGCCGCGAGGGGCCCGACCTGTCGCAGGACTTCGTCTGGCAGTCGGCTGGCCGGCTCACCGACTACGGGTACGAGGTGGAGATCGTGGTGCCGCTGAAGAGCATCCGCTTCCAGTCGGCCGCGCGGCAAAGCTGGGGGATCAACGTGCTCCGGGTGGTGCAGCACCGCGGCCAGGAGCAGACGTGGACGCCCGCGCGCCTGGCACAGAGCTCCTTCCTGAGCCAGTCGGGGCAGCTGGTGGACCTCGAGGGACTCCGCGCCGGGCGGGTGATTGACGTGGTACCGACGATGACGTCGAGCGCGCGCGGCGCGCCGACCGGCACCGCGGGCGAGTGGGACTACCTCGGTGGCAAGCCGGAGGTGGGCGGGCACGTGCGCTGGGGGGTGACGCCGAACCTGACCCTCAATGCGACGGCCAATCCCGACTTCTCGCAGGTGGAGGCCGACGCGGGACAGTTCTCCTTCGACCCGCGCCAGGCGCTGTTCTTCGCGGAGCGCCGGCCGTTCTTCCTCGACGGCAACGAGCAGTTCCAGGTGCCGAACAACCTGATCTACACGCGGCGGATCGTGCAGCCGGTGTTCGCCACCAAGCTGGCCGGCCGGACGATGGGCACGCAGGTGGGGCTGCTGGCGGCGATTGACGACCGCGCGGCCTCGCGCCATGGCGAGAATCCGCTGTTCGGGATCGTGCGGGTGAGCCGCGACCTGTGGGCCGGCTCGCAGGTGGGCATGACGCACACCGAGCAGCGCGACGGCGACGACGCCAACCGGGTGACGGGGGTGGATGGCCGGCTGGTGTTCAACCGGATCCACTCGTTCACCTTCTCGGGGGCCGTGGCCCGCGACCGGTTCAACGACCAGACCACCACGGCGGCGCTCTGGTCGCTGGGGTACCGGCTCAACGGCCGTGCCTTCCGCGCCCGGTACAGCATCGCCGGGATCGACGACGACTTCCGCACCCGCTCCGGGTTCATCGGGCGCGCCGGGATCGGCCGGTCCACCATCGCGCACAGCTACAGCTGGCTCCGGCCGGAGCGGACGCTGGAGTCGCTCACCGGCGAGGTGGTGCTGGACGGCACCTGGCACTACGACTCGCTGGTGGGTGGCGGCGGGATCCAGGACCGCAAGCTGCACTTCAACGTCAACACGCAGTGGAAGGGCGGCTGGAACGCGGGGGCATCGGTGCTGGTGGAGGACTTCGGCTACGACCCGGCGCTGTACACCAACTACGCCCTGCTCAACCCCGACGGGACGCTGTCGCCGTTCGTGGGCGTGCCGCGGATCGCCAACCTCGACTACGTGCTGACCGTCAACTCGCCGGCCTTCGGGTTCGGCTCGTTCAGCGGCTTCGCGCTCTGGGGCCACGACGAGAATTTCCCGGAGTGGGCCTCGGGCGACATCCTCTGGCTGACGCTGGGGGCGACGCTCACGCCGACGGAGCAGTTCCGGGTCAACCTGTCGTACAACCACACCCAGGTGAACCGCCGCAACGACGGCGGCTCGCGGGTGCTGCTGCAGCAGGTGCCCCGGGCGCGGCTGGAGTACCAGCTGTCACGGGCGCTGCAGGTGCGGGTGATCACCGAGTACGCCCGGGAGGAGCAGGACGCGCTGCGGGACAACTCGCGCACCGAGCTGCCGATCGTGTACGTGACGCCGGGCGGGTACGAGCGGGCCACGGCGTTCCGCGACGCGCGGCTGCGCACCGACCTGCTGCTGTCGTACTTTCCCAACCCGGGGACGGTGTTCTACCTGGGCTACGGGGACGTGCGGAGCGAGCCCGACGACCTGGGCCGCCGGCGGCTGGTGCGGCGGAGCGACGCGGTGTTCGTGAAGCTGTCGTACCTGTTCAGGATGCAGGGGTAGGCGGCGAACAGCGAACGGCGAACGGCAAACCACGAAGCGCGAGAACCCCCGGGGAGAGCATCCCGCGGGGGTTTTCGTTCGCCGTTCGCTGCCCTCAGGCCAGTCTCGCCGTGTCGTCGTGGCGCGCGGCGTCCACGAACGAGGCGAACAGGTTGCCGACGCCGGCGGCCCCGGGGGAGAACATCTCCGGGTGCCACTGCACGCCCACCGCATACTGGTCGGGGAGTTCCGCCGCCTCGACCAGGCCGTCCTCGGCCCACGCGGTGGCGGCCAGGCCGAAGCCCAGCTCCTTGATCCCCTGGTGGTGCATCGAGTTGACGGGGGTGCGGGCGCTCCCGATGGCGTCGCCCAGGCGGGAGGGACGGAGCACGTTGACGGCGTGGGCCAGGTGGTCGCGCTCCCAGCCCTCGTTGGGGAAGTAGTCGTGCTTGATCGAGTCGGGCCGCTCGGCGGTGAGGTCCTGCCAGAGGGTGCCGCCGGTGGCCACGTTGAGCACCTGCAGGCCGCGGCAGAGTCCCAGGAACGGCTTGCGGTCGCGGATGGCCCAGCGGGTGAGCACCACCTCGGTGGTGTCGCGGGCGGGATCGAGCCGGCCGAGGAGGGCGTGGCGCCCGCTGCGGTAGTAGGCCGGGTCCACGTCAATGCCGCCCGGCACCAGCACGCCGTCGAGGCGACGGTAGATCTCGTGCAGGGTGGCGGGGTCCTCGGCGAGGAGGGGCACCAGCACCGGCACCCCGCCTGCCGCCATCACGGCGTGGACATAGCGCTGGTTCATCACCCAGGACGCCGGGAGCGCCTGGGGGATCCCCTCGATGGCGTGGAGGGTCTGGGTGGTGACACCGATCAGGGGGCGCTGCCGCATCTAGATCACACCTTCCGCTGTTTCACGCACCAGGAGGTCGACCACGGCCTTGAGGTCGCCGGTCTGCCGATAGACCGCCAGCTGGCGGTCGGCGCTGGTGCCCTCGCGCAGGATCCGGAAGGCGTACTCCGTCTCCTGGCGCGAGCCGAGTTCGTCAATCACGTCCGCGAGGAACCACTCCAGCATCTCCGTGATCAAATGTCGTGCCGGGAGCTGTTCCTCGCGCCCGAGGTCGAGGAGGTGGCCGTCGAGGCCGTAGCGGGTGGCCCGCCACTTGTTTTCCTCGATGAGCGAGGGCGCGTACTGCCGGAAGGTGATGTTGTCGCGCCGCAGCCGCCAGAGCTTGGCGATGATCGCCTGGAAGATCGCCCCCACCGCCACCGCCTCGTCCACCCGGGTGCAGACGTCGCAGATCCGGAACTCGAGGGTGGGGAACTTGTGGTGAGGGCGCACGTCCCACCAGAGCTTGCTGGCGTCGGGGATCGAGCGGGTGGCCACCATCACGTCCACGAATGCCTGGTAGTCGGCCCACGAACCGAAGGTGCGCGGGATCCCGGTGCGCGGGAAGGAGCGGAACACCACGCTGCGGTAGCTCTTGAGGCCGGTGTTGCGCCCCATCCAGAACGGCGACGAGGTGGAGAGCGCCAGCACGTGCGGCATGAAGTAGCGGCAGACGTTCATGGCATCAATGCGGAACTCCGGGTCCTCGACGCCGATGTGCACGTGGGTGCCGAAGATCAGCAGCGACTGGGCCAGCTCCTGGAGGTCCTCCTTGACGCCGATGTAGCGCTCCAGCGGGGTGATCTCCTGGTCCACCCACGAGGAGAACGGGTGGGTGCCGGCGGCGGCGATCACCAGGCCGCGCCGGGCGGCCAGCTCCATCACCGTGCGCCGGAGCCGCACCAGCTCGGCCCGCACCTCCGCGGGGGAGTGGCAGATCGAGGTGCCGATCTCGACCATGGACTGGTGCAGCTCCGGCTTGATCTCGCCCAGCACCACCGAGTCCTCCTGCAGGATCTCGGTGATGTACGAGGTGAGCTCGCGCGTGTGGGGATCGATGATCTGGTACTCCTCCTCGATCCCGAGCGTGAGGGACGGCGGTCTCATCGCGGCTCCACGACGAAGGTGGGAATGGTGGATCCGCCGCCGGCCGTCACGTTGACCAGGGTGGAGGTGGAGATGCGGGTCAGCATCCCGTCCATGTGGGTGCCATGCCAGCAGAAGGGGGCGGTGTCCACGATCCGGTCGTCGAGCACGAGGGTGCCGTCCACCACGGCGGCAAACGGCTCGCTGGGGAGCGCGATGCGGCGCTGCACCACGTAGGGCTCGGCCACGGCGCGGGCCACGGCCCGCTCCCATTCGGCCTGGTCGGTCTCCCAGCCCAGCACGATGCCGGCGCCGCCGTAGTCGTCGTTGGGCTTGAGCACCA
>CAZNOJ010000036.1:0-22530 GCA_964574665.1 uncultured Gemmatimonadaceae bacterium | reverse complement strand
GGGCCGCAGGATCGCGGGATAGCCGGTCGCCTCGACCGCGGCGAGTCCCTCCTCCACGCTGGTCACCACCGTGCCGGCCGGGGTCGCCAGCCCGATGCGTCGCATCGCCTCCGCGAACTCGGCGCGGTCCTCCGCGATCCGGATGGCGCGCTCGTTGGCGCCGATCAGCTCGACGCCGTACCGGTCGAGGGTGCCGTCCTTGACCAGCGCCATCGCCACGTTGAGCGCCGTCTGGCCACCCATGGTGGGGAGCAGCGCGTCGGGGCGTTCCCGCGCGATCACCTTGGCCACCCATTCCGGCGTGACCGGTTCCACGTAGGTGGCGTCGGCGAGCTCGGGGTCGGTCATGATGGTGGCGGGATTGCTGTTCACCAGGATGACCCGATACCCCTCCTCCTTGAGCGCCCGCACCGCCTGGGTGCCCGAATAGTCGAACTCGGCGCCCTGCCCGATGATGATCGGGCCGGAGCCGATGATGAGGATCGAGTCGAGGTCAGTCCGCTTGGGCATCCACCAATTCCCGGAGTGTCTGGTCGAAAGGTATCTGCGGCGACCAGCCCGTGGCGGCGCGGAGCCGCGACGGATCGCCGATCAGGATCGGAATGTCGGCCGGACGCATCAGCGCCGGATCGGGCACGGGCGTCGCGTCCACGCCAAGGAGGCCCGCGAGGGTGTCGAAGGCGTCGCGGAGCCGGTGGCCGCGGCCCGTGGCCACGTTGTAGGTGGTGCCCGCCGCGCCGTGCTCGAGCAGCAGCAGGTAGGCGCGCACCACGTCGCGCACGTCGAGCACGTCGCGCACCGGCTCCAGGTTGCCGACCGGGATCTCGCGCTGGCCGAGGCGCCGCGCCTCGCGAAGTCGGGCGGCCAGCGCCGGAAACACGTAGAGCGGCGCCTGCCCCGGCCCGGTGTGGGTGAACGGCCGGGCGATCATCACGTCGAGCCCCATGGCGGGGGCGAGATCCTCGATCGCCTCCTCCGCCGCGGCCTTGCTCGCGGCATAGGGAGACACCGGGTGGCGAGGTGCGGACTCGGGGATCGGGCCGTCGTGTCCCGGCCCGTACACCTCGCCGGTGGAGACCATCAGCAGCCGGGGGTGTCGGGCCAGCTCGTGGAGCTGCGTGAGGAGCATCACGCTCGCCGTGCCGTTGATCCGCATGGCGGCCTCGGGATCGCGCCGGGCCGCGGCGCTCGACGCCACGGCGGCGAGGTGCACCACCGCGTCGGCCGGTTCCTTGGCCACCCGCGTGATCGCCGCCAGCGAATCGAAGTCGGCCTCGAACGTGGTGACCCCCTCGGCCCCACGGCCGAGCCAGGCGGAAGGCGGGGAGCCGCCGGGGCCGGTGACCGCGGTCACCGTCCAGTCCTGGGCCAGGGCCTCGCGCACCAGCCAGCGCCCGACGAAGCCGTCGGCGCCGGTGACGAGCAGGCGTCGGCTCACCCCGCCGCCCCGTTGGAGGGCGCGGCGGGCCGTCCCTGCAGCCGGGCAAGGTCGGCATCCACCATCATGTGCACCAGCTGCTCGAACGACGTGGCCGGGGTCCACCCCAGCTCGGCTGCGGCCCGCGACGGATCCGCCAGGAGGAGGTCCACCTCGGCGGGGCGGTAGTAGCGGGGATCCTGCACCACGTGCTGCCGCCAGTCGAGGCCGACGCGCTCGAACGCCACCCGCACCAGGTCACCCACCGAGTGCGTCACCCCGGTGCCGATCACGTAGTCGCGCGGCTCCGGCTGCTGCAGCATCCGCCACATCGCGTCCACGTAGTCACCGGCGAAGCCCCAGTCGCGCTGGGCGTCGAGGTTGCCCAGCCGCAGCTCGGTGGCGAGTCCCAGCTTGATGCGCGCCACCCCGTCGGTGACCTTGCGGGTCACGAACTCGATGCCGCGCCGGGGCGACTCGTGGTTGAAGAGGATGCCGCTCACGGCATACAGCCCGTAGCTCTCGCGGTAGTTGACGGTGATCCAGTGGCCGTACAGCTTGGCCACGCCGTAGGGCGAGCGCGGGTAGAACGGCGTCTCCTCGTGCTGCGGCGTCTCGCGCACCTTGCCGAACATCTCCGAGCTCGAGGCCTGGTAGAACCGCGCCGTGGGACAGGCGAGGCGCACCGCCTCGAGGATCCGCGTCACGCCCAGCGCGGTGAACTCGCCGGTGAGCACCGGCTGCGAGAATGACGTGGGCACGAAGCTCTGCGCCGCCAGGTTGTACACCTCGTCGGGCTGCACCTCGCGCATCACCATCGTGAGCGAATGCTGGTCGAGCAGGTCGGCCGCCTCGATCCGGACCCGCGGGATCAGGTGGTCGATCCGCTCGTAGGAATGGTGCGAGGTGCGGCGGACCACCCCCACCACCTCGTAGCCCTTGCCCAGCAGCAGCTCGGCGAGGTAGGAGCCATCCTGGCCGGTGATTCCCGTGATCAAGGCGCGTGGCATCGACAGCCTCCGAAAGGGTCGCGAGTTGCGGGTCGCGGGTCGCGGGAGCAGGACGAAGCGAGCCCTCTCGCGACCCACGACCCACGACACACGACCGGATAATTGACCCACCCCACCCACCCGGCTATCTTTACAGGCTGTCTTGAACCTAGTACCCAGGAGTGAGCACCATGGCACGCGTCTGCACCGTCTGCGGCAAGGGGCCGACGACCGGCAACCACGTCTCGCACGCCAACAACCGGCGCAAGCGGCGCTGGATGCCCAACCTGCAGACCGTCCGGGTCGCCGTGGATTCGGCCCCCCGCCGGGTCCAGGTCTGCACCCGCTGCATCAAGAGCGGCAAGGTGGTCAAGGCGACCGCGTAGCGGTCGTCCCGAGCCGGAGGCGACGGACCTCCCCGCCACGGCACGCCCGGACACGAAAACGGAGGACCTCGCGGTCCTCCGTTCCTTTGTCACGGCACCCACCGCACGCGCCGTCACTCGGCGACGAGCTCGATCCGCGCCATCTCGGCGCCGTCACCGGGCCGGTGGCCCAGCTTGAGGATGCGGGTGTAGCCGCCGGGACGCGCCGCGAAGCGGGGACCGATCTCCTTGAACAGCTTGGAGAGGATCTCCTTGTCCTTGATCTTGCGCTCGGCCTGGCGGATGGCGTGCAGGTCGCCGCGCCGGGCGAGGGTCACCAGCTTCTCGGCGTAGGGCCGCAGTTCCTTGGCCTTGGCGACGGTGGTGGTGATGCCCTCGTGCTGGAAGAGCGACGAGGCCATGTTGCGCATCAGGGCGCGCTTGTGCGCCGCGGTGCGGGAGAGCTGGCGACCCTTGGCACGGTGCCGCATGGCTCAGCCCTCCTCGGTCACGGTGCTGGCCACCACCATCGGGGCGGTGCCCTGGGCGGTGATCCGGAGGTCGCCGTCCACCTCCTCGAACTCCATCCCGAAGTTGAGCCCCTCGCGCTGCAGCAGCTCGGCAATCTCGCCCAGCGCCTTCTCGCCGACGTTCTTGACCTTGAGCAGTTCCTCGCCCGACAGCTCGACGAGATCCTGCAGGGTCCGGATGCTGGAGTTCTTGAGCGAGTTGAGCGACCGGACCGAGAGGCCGAGGTCGTCGATGCTCCGGGCCAGGCGGGCCTTGAGCCCGGTCGGCGCGGGGGCGGCGGCCGGGGCCGCCACGACCACCGGCTCCGGCACGTCGGGCACCTTGCCGAACTCGACGAAGTGGCGGAAGTGCTCCATCGCCAGCGCCGCGGCGTAGGCCACCGCGTCCTCGGGCGAGATGGTGCCGTCGGTCTCGACCGACACCGCCAGGCGGTCGTAGTCGGTGCGCTGCCCGACGCGGGTCTCGCTCACGGTGAAGTTGGCGCGCCGCACCGGGTTGTAGATGGCGTCAATGCGCACCAGGTCCACCGGGTACGAGCGGTCGAGCGGGTGCATCTCGCTCTCGACGTAGCCGCGGCCCTTGTTGACGTACAGCTCGCAGCTCACCTCGCGGTCGTCCTGGACCGTGAAGAGCAGCTGGTCGGGCGACATCACCGTGGCCTGGCCGCTGTCCTGGATGTCGCCGGCATAGACCGGTCCCGGGCCCTTCTTGCTGATGCGCAGCACCGCCTCGGGCACGTCCTCGGCGAGGACCAGCGTCAGCGCCTTGAGGCGCTGCACGATCTGGTGGACGTCCTCGAGCACGCCCTGCACCGTCTGGTGCTCGTGCACCACGCCCTCGAGCCGGAAGCCCCAGACGGCGCTCCCCGAGAGCGAGGAGAGCAGCATCCGGCGGAGCGCATTGCCGAGGGTGTGGCCGAAGCCCCGCTCCAGCGGCTGGAGCAGGAACTCGGCGATGTTGGGGTTGTCCTCCAGCTTGGTCATCTCGACCACGTGGGGACGCACCATTCCGGTCAGATCGATGCCCATCGACTCCCTCGTGCTTACTTCGAGTACAGCTCGACGATGAGCTGCTCCTGGGCGTTCACGGGGATCGCCTCACGGGTTGGCAGCTCGAGAAGGCGGCCCGCGACGTTGCCGGAATCCACCGACAGCCACGACACCGGCGCGCCTCGCGAGGACAGATCGAGCGCCACCTTGACCGACAGCAGCTCGCGGTCGGCCGGGGTCACGCGGACTTCCATGCCCGGCAGCACACGGAACGACGGGATGTCCACCTTGCGGCCATTGACCTCGACGTGGCCGTGGCGGACCAGCTGCCGCGCGGCCCGGCGCGACGAGGCGAACCCCATCCGGTACACGACGTTGTCGAGCCGGGTCTCCAGCGCCACCAGCAGGTTGGTGCCCTTGACGCCCGGCATCAGCGACGCCCTGGCGTAGGTGTTCCGGAACTGCGACTCGGTGAGGCCGTACATCCGCTTCACCTTCTGCTTCTCGCGCAGCTGCTTGGCGTACTCCGACATCTTGCGGCCGCGGCCGGCGTTCTGGCCGTGCTGCCCGGGCGGATAGGCCCGGCGCTCCACGGCGCACTTCTCGGTCAGGCAGCGGCTGCCCTTGAAGAACAGCTTGGTTCCCTCGCGCCGGCAGAGGCGGCAGACCGGTCCGGTGTGACGTGCCATGGCTCAGACCCGCCGCTTCTTGGGGGGACGGCACCCGTTGTGGGGAATCGGGGTGACGTCGCGGATCGACGACACCTTGAGCCCCACCGAGGCCAGCGCCTGGATCGCCGACTCGCGCCCGCTGCCGGGACCCTGCACCCGCACGTGCACCCGGCGCAGGCCGAGGTTCATCGCTTCGCGCGCGCAGTTCTCCGACGCCACGGTCGCCGCGAACGGCGTCGACTTCTTCGATCCCTTGAACCCCGCCTTGCCGGCAGTGCCCCAGGTGATCGTGTTGCCGCGCATGTCGGTGATCGTGATCAGCACGTTGTTGAAGGTGGCGGAGATGTGCACCATCCCCTCCGCCTCCACCGTCTTCCGCGAGCGCTTGGCGCCCGGCCTGCCAGTCGTGGGAGCTGTCATCGGTTACTTCTTCGTCGCCTTCTTCTTGCCGGCAATGGCCCGACGCGGGCCCTTCTTGGTCCGGGCGTTGGTGTGGGTGCGCTGGCCGCGCACCGGGAGTCCCCGGCGGTGCCGGATCCCGCGGTAGCTGCCGATGTCCATCAGGCGCTTGATGTTCATCGCGACCTCGGTGCGCAGCGCGCCCTCGGTCTTGACGAGCCGCTCGATCACCTGGCGCAACCGGCCCACCTCGGCATCGGTGAGGTCGCGCACCCGGGTCGACGGCGAGATCCCCGTCTCCGCGAGCAACTTCTGGCTCGTGGACCGGCCGATCCCGAAGATGTACGTGAGCCCGATCTCGACGCGCTTCTCGCGCGGAAGGTCCACTCCGGCAATGCGTGCCATGTCAGCCCTGCCGCTGCTTGTGCTTGGGGGTCCGCTTGCAGATGATCCGCGTCACGCCGCGACGCTTGACCACCCGACAGCTCTCACAGATCGGCTTGACGCTCGAACGCACCTTCACGCGGAAATCTCCAGACGCCGGGTTTTTCGGACAGCTTTGAATGATAAAGCGCGACCGGCCACGATGCAAGTGAAAGCCGGACAAGCGACAGGGCGACGAGCGACGGACAACCACAGCCCGCAGTCGCCCGTCGCCTGGCGCCCGCTAGTCCCTTACCGAATGGTTTCTATCTGAAACATCCGGTAGGCCTCGGAAGGGTCTCCCGCCCCCAGGATCGGCCGCCCCACCACCAGGTGCGTGGCCCCGGCTGCCACTGCCGCCCGGGGGGTGGCCACCCGGGCCTGGTCGCCCAGGGCGTCGCCCTCCCGGCGGATTCCCGGCACCACGATCCGGCCCGCCCCCACCATCGGCTGGACCAGCGCCACCTCGAGCGGCGAACAGACCACGCCGTCCACCCCGGCGTCGATCGCCAGGCGGGCCAGCCGCTCCACCTCCCCGGCCGGCGTGGCCTCCCGGCGGCCCAGCAGGGTGGCCAATTCCCCGGCGGCGTGCGACGTCAGCACCGTGACCGCCACCACGCGCACCGTGCCCGCGGCCGCCTCCACCGCGGCGCGGAGCATCGCCTCCCCGCCCAGGGCATGCACGGTGACCATCTCGACGCCGAGGGCCCGTGCCGCGCGCACCGCGCCGGCCACGGTGTTGGGGATGTCGTGCCACTTGAGGTCGAGGAACACGGGGTGCCCCGCCTCTCCCACCGCCCGGACGAAGCCGCTCCCGGCCGCCGTGGCCAGCACCGAGCCCACCTTGACCGGCACGCCCTCCGGCAGCCGGTCGAGCATCGCCACCGCGCTCGGCGCATCGGGCAGGTCCAGCGCGACAATCACCTCAGCCACCGGTGCGCTCCAGGTCGGCGATCACGCGTTCGGGAAGGCGGGGGTCGGAGAGCGCCGCGGTGCCGATCGCCACCAGTGACGCGCCGGCCCGGAAGTACTGCCGCGCGTCGTCGGCGCTGCGCACCCCACCCACGCCGATCAGCGGAACGGCGGGCAGCGCGGCGTGGACCCGCTCCACCGCCAGCACGCCCGTGGGGAGCACCGCCGGCCCGCTCACGCCCCCGAAGCCGTTGCCGAGCCGAAGCACGTCGCCGTGTCGGAGCAGCCCGGGCATCGTGTTGATCAGGGTGAGGCCGTCGGCGCCTGCCTCCACCGCGGCGCGCGCGATGGCGGGGATGTCCGGCAGCGCCGGCGACAGCTTGGCGAAGAGCGGCCGCGGCGTGGCCGCGCGTGCCCCGCGCACCACCTGCGCCACGCTCGCCGCATCGGCGCCAAACTCGACCCCACCCGCCGAGGTGTTGGGGCACGACAGGTTGAGCTCGTAGCCGTCGATCCCGGCGAGGTCGTCGAGGCGGCGGATCACCTCGGCGTATTCGTCGGGACGAAACCCCACGATGTTGACGAGGATCCTCCCGGGCAGGCCGAGGGCGATGAGCTGCGGCAACTGGCGAGCGCGCACCGCGTCCACGCCGGGATTGGCGAGGCCGACGGAGTTGAGCATCCCACCCGGAAACTCCGCCACGCGCGGCGGCGGATTCCCGTCCCGCGGCTCCCGGGAGACGGCCTTGGTGACCAGCCCGCCGAGTCGCGGCAGCGCAATCACGCCGGCCACCTCGAGGCCGTACCCCGCGGTGCCCGCCGCCAGCAGGATCGGATTGGGGAAGGACAGTCCCGCCACGACGCGGGCCGGGCTCACTGTTCTCCCCGCGCCGCGTCACGCGCGGTGGCGAAGCGCTCCCCGAGGTAGAAGTCGAGCGCCCATTCCAGTTCCGCATAGCGGGGATCGTCGCGCCCCTGCATCAGGGCCAGGTAGGGCGAGCCGGTCGCCGCGAGCAGGCGCTCCCGCAGGGCATCCACCGAGTCGGGTTCGAGCGGCATCCGCATCAGCAGCGCCTTGGCGCGGTACGGTGACGTCGGCCACCGTTGTTCGAGCCGACCCAGCAGCCACGCCGCGAGTCGTGGCGCCCCGAGCGTGTCGCGCGCCACCATCGCGTCGAACAGCATCGCCAGGTCGCCGTCGGGCGCGCCCGCGGCCAGCGTGTCAATGTCGCGGAGGATCGCGCGACCCCACTCGCTCCGCTGCCCGGCCATCGCCCGAGCGGTGACGTCGTCGCCGCCCACCACCACGAGGCGTTCGAGCGCCTGGGCCAGCGTCAGCGAGTCGTGCGCCGCGGTGATCGCCTGTTCGACCAGCTCCACCCGCGCCAGGGACACTGCGGCGCTGCGGGGCATCGTCGTCACCCGCTCCAGGAGTTCTCGGCTCGCCACGGGATCCCGGGCGGCACCCGCCTCTGCCGCCGCGAACAGCCATGTGGCGCGCAACGTGTCGTTGGCCGACGGCAGCGTGCCCAGCCGCTCGAGCAGCGGCTCGGCGGGACGCCGCCCGGCGGCGGCCCGCACCAGCTCCACCCAGTTGGTGACCGTGTCCCCGGCGGCGATCCAGGGCTCCACCACGGCCAGCACCTCGTCGAGTCGCCCGAGGTGGGCCAGGGCGAGGGCGCGCTGCCACTCGCCGGCCCGACCGCCGTCGGCATCGAGCAACGGCAGCGCCTCCTCCCAGCGGTCGAGCGCGCCCAGGGTCTGCGCCGCCAGCAGTCGGGCCGCGTGACGCAGGTCGTCGTCGCCCTCGGCGTCGTGCGCCAGCGGCAACAGCAGCTCGAGCGCCTCCTGCGGCGACGCGTCCTGAATCCGGCAGCGGGCCAACTCGAGGCGGAGGTCGTCGCGCCAATCCACGTCCGCCGCCAGGATCGCGGCCCGCTCGAGCAGGGGGCGCGCGGCGCTGCAGTCGGCAAGCCGGGCGAGCGCCCGGCCCCGGAGCCAGAGTGCCTCGGTGCCGCCGTCCCCATCGGGCGTGCGCGCCAGCGCGGAATCGGCCTTCACGGCCACCTGCCCCCAGAACGACTGGGCATCGAGCGTCCGCTCCTCGCGCTCCGCCTTGAGCGCCGACTGCGACAGCCGTCGGGCATGGTAGAGCGAGTTGGACCAGGTGCACCCCACCAGGGCGAGGGCGAGCAGCGCCATCTGCCTCATGGCGAGCCCGCCGCCGCGCCGCTGCGACGCTCGAACTCGCGCAGGTACTCGGTGATGGCATCGGCAATCGCGCCCGCGAGCTGTCGTTGCCCGGTGGCGGTGGTCATCAGGCGGGCATCGTCGGGATTGGTGGCGAAGCCCAGTTCGATGAGGATGGCCGGGCGTCGCGCCGTGTTGAGCACCGCGAAGTTGGCCTGCTTCACGCCGCGGTCGGGGCCGCCATGCACCCGCGCCAGCGACTGCTGCACCAGTTCCGCGGCGCGCCCGGATTCGCGCAGGAACTCGTTGACCTGCAGGTCGCGCAGGATGAACGCCAGCCCCCCCACCTCGGCCTCCTCGTCGGGCACCTCGTAGCGCAGGGCCTCGTTCTCCATGGCGGCCACGCGGGCGGCATCGGCGCTCTTCGCCTCCGCCTGGAAATAGGTCTCGAACCCGCGGGCCTGGGTGTAACCCGGGCGGCGCGGCAGGTCGTTGACGTGCACCGACACGAACAGGTCGCAGTCGTCGCGGCAGAACCGCGGCGCGCGATGCCCGAGGTTGATGAGGGTGTCGGTGGTGCGGGTCATGGTCACGTGGATTCCCCGTTGCTCCAGTTCCTCACGGACCAGCAGCGACACCGCCAAGGTCACGTGCTTCTCCTTGAGGCCGTCGGGGAAGTAGAGGCCGGGGTTGCCGGGGTCGGTGCCGCCATGGCCCGGGTCAATGGTCACCCGGTGTCCGGTGAACAGCCCGTTTGCCGGGCGCGCGGCGCTGGTCGTGGTGCTCCGGGCCGGCGCGGCGGGCTGCGGCCGGCTCACCAGGGGGGAGAGGGTGGGCCCCTCGGTCAGGGTGGCGCTGGACGCCGTCCACACCCACGCCCGTCGCGCCGGGTCGGCGAGGACTTCCGCCACGAAGGCGAGCGGCACATAGACCGTGTCACGCCGGAGGATCACCACCGCAGGCAACGGACGGAGGCCGTCGCCCGGGTCCACCAGCGGCGTGCCGAGCAGGAAGCGGAACTCCCCGGCCGGTGCCTTCCAGGTGACCCACGGGTCGCGGCGCTCGACCTCCCCGCCGGTGGCCCTGGCCAGCAGGTTGAGCGGCACCAGCGCACCCTGCCCCGGCTCCTGGCGCAGCGCGATGCGGGTCACTCCGCGTTGGGTGCTCACCTGGAGGCGATCGGGTGGCGCGACGAGGCCCATCGCGACGACCAGCGCCGCGGCGGCGATCACGTGCGACCCCGCCACGAGAGCGCCCGCGCCGTCTCCCGGTCGGCGATCCGGCGCTTCAGCGTCTCGCGCTTGTCATGCGCCTTCTTGCCGCGGCCCACGGCGAGCTGGATCTTGGCCTTGCCCCGCAGGAAGTACAGCTCCAGCGGCACCAGCGTGAGGCCCTCGCGCTCGATCAGGCCGATCAGCTTCTCGATCTCGCGCCGGTGCAGCAGCAGCTTGCGCGAGCGCATCGGCGCGTGGTTGTAGCGGTTCCCCTGCTCGTACGGGGTGACATGCATCCCCTCGAGGAAGACCTCCCCGCGGCTCAGGCGGGCGAAGGCCTCCTTGATCGACGCCCCCGTCCGGCGTAGCGCCTTGACCTCGGTGCCGGTCAGCACCAGCCCCGCCTCGAAGGTGTCGAGGATGTGGTAGTCGTGGGTGGCCTTGGGATTCCGGGCGACCGACACGCGGGGGGAGGCGGCCGAGGGTCCGGCCGCGGCGGGCGAGCGCGGCATGCCTGCAAAGTAACGGACGGCGGGGGCGATCGCTTGACCGGGGCGTCGGCGATCCGCTAGGTTTGCCGCCCACGCCGAAGTGGTGGAATTGGTAGACGCGCTGCGTTCAGGGCGCAGTGGGCGCAAGCCCGTGGGGGTTCGAGTCCCCCCTTCGGCATCACGGAACAGCGGCGGAAGGGGAGAAGGGGAGCTGCACTCTCCCGTTCTCCCCTTCTCCCATTTCCCCCTCGCTTCAGTACCGCCGCATCGCCGGGTCGATCGCCGCCGCCCAGGCATCGACCCCGCCCGCGAGCGAGCGCACCCGCGCAAAGCCGGCCCGCCGCAGCAGCGCCGCCGCCGTGGCGGAGCGCACGCCGTGGTGGCAGATGGTCACCACGCCCGCGCGCGCCGGCAACTCGGCGAGCCGGGCCGGGAGTTCGCCCAGGGGCACCAGCACGGCCCCATCGAGGTGGGCGATGTCGAACTCCCACGGCTCGCGGACATCGAGCAGCAGCGGAGCGTTCCCGCCGGCCAGCTCGCGCGCCAGCGTCGGCGCATCCACCTCCGCGGCCTCACCGGCGGCCCCGAAGGGCGTCACGCCGCAGAAGGCGTCGTAGTCCACCAGTTCCGTCACGGTGGGATGGTCGCCGCAGATCGCGCAGTCCGGGTCGCGCCGGATGGCGATCTCGCGAAACGACATCCGCAGCGCGTCGAAGAGCAGCAACCGGCCCACCATCGGCGTGCCGATCCCGGTGAGCCACTTGATCGCCTCGAGCGCCTGCAAGGAGCCGACGATCCCGGGCAGCACGCCGAGCACCCCGGCGTCGGCGCAGCTCGGCACCAGCTCCGGCGCCGGGGGCTCCGCAAAGAGGCAGCGGTAGCAGGGGCCATCCGGCGCACCGAACAGTGACACCTGCCCCTCGAAGCGATAGATGCTGCCATACACCAACGGTCGGCGCTCGAGCACGCACGCGTCGTTGACGAGGTAGCGCGTCGGGAAATTGTCGCTGCCGTCGAGCACCAGGTCGTAGCGGCGCACCAGGGCGCGGGCGCTGGCCCGGTCGAGCCGCTCCTGGTGGGCCTCGACGTGCACCTCGGGATTGAGGTCGGCGAGGCGCGCCGCGGCGGAGGCGGTCTTCGGCATCCCGAGCGCCGCGGTACCGTGCAACACCTGGCGCTGCAGGTTGGAGACATCCACCACGTCGTCGTCCACGATCCCCAGGGTGCCCACGCCTGCCGCCGCGAGATAGAGCGCCGCCGGCGAGCCGAGTCCCCCCGCCCCGACGAGCAGCACCCGCGCGCCGGCCAGTCGTTCCTGGCCAGCCAGGCCGAACTCCGGCAGGGTGAGGTGCCGGGCGTAGCGTTGCAGTTGTCGAGGGTGGAGCGGGACGGGCGGCACGGCGCGGCTCCGGTGCTGGGCCGCTAGGCCGTCGTGATCGTCACCAGGTCGGGCGCCGTGGCGGCTTCGCGCTCGAGGAGCTCGGCCAGGGTGACGCCCTTGAGGAACTCCTCGATGCGGGACTGCAGCTCGGTCCACACCGGACGGATGTTGCACTGGGAGCCCGGGCCGCAGCGGTCGGCGTCCACCGGGTGGTGGTCGCAGTTGAGCTCGAACGTCTGGCGATCGGAGGCCGCCATCACGTCGAACACCGAGACCTGGGCCGGATCGCGGGCGAGCAGGTAGCCCCCCTTGGCCCCGCGCACCGAGGTGACCACTCCGCTCCGTCGCAGGCGGAGCAGGATCTGCTCCACGTAGTCGGCCGGCAGCCGCTCCACTTCGGCGAGTTCACGCGCGGCCATCGGCCGCTGGCCACCGGCCCGACGGCGGGCGAGGTGCAGCGAGATGATCAGCGAGTACTCGCTCCAGGTGGTGACGCGCATGGAAGCAATATAAGCCCCGTCGCGGGATGGCGGTGCCACCCCCGCGACGGGGACTCGACCACCCCTCAGTCCCGGTCCGCCGGGACCCCGACCGCATCCACGTGTGCCCCCGCGGCGCCGTGCCGGTACACGAGTTCCCCGCCGGCGTGGCCGACTTGCCAGCCGGCCACCAGCACCGCCACCGCGCCGAGCAAGGTCAGCGGACGAGCCGCCCGGCCAAGCCCGCCCGAGGACAGGCCAGCCACCGAGGCGGCGAGCACCACCAGACTCACCAGCACGAACCGGTCGGCGGCCTCCTCGTGGGCCTCGAGTGCGTCGTGCGGCACCACCTCCTCGACGACCTCTTCGTCGGTCTCGCCGGTCTGCTTCGCCACGAAACCCGACAGGACCACGGTCGCCTGCAGGACCACGACGACACCCCACAGCCACCGGTGCGTCGCACCTCGGCTGCGGGCCAGGAGGACCACCGCCACCACCACCGGCAGTAGCACGGCGAGCGCGATCGGGAAGTGCACCACGGCCGGATGGAGTGGGGTCGGGAGCAATTGGGCGAGCATCGTGACCTCCTGGTGAACCCGGGTCTCCACCGCAGGTGGCGAGGTTGCCGGGCGACTGCCCCCACGATGCCAGGCCCCCGCCCCCGGCGCCATCGGCGCAGTGTCGCGGTTGTGCCGGCGGGGTGTCGCTCCGACATTTGCCGGATGGACCCACAGCCATCGCCCGAGGACTTCGACCCCGACCGCCGGCTCGACGGCGTGGCGGCGGCCCTCCTGGTCTTGATCGCGGTGGCCGTGGTGGCCGACCTGGTCATGGACCGGCCGACCACGCCGTGGTCCCTGCACGTGGCCGTCGAGGCGGCTGTCGTGGCGCTCTGCCTGGTCCTCGCGGCGCTGTTGTGGCGGCGGTGGCGGCGCACGGCGGGAGAGCTGGCGGGAGCACGGCGGGCCCTCACGGCGCGCGAAGCGGAGCGCGACGCGTGGGCCAGCACCGCGGCCGAGGCCGTGCGGGAATTTCGCGAGGCGATCGAGAGCCAGTTCGCCCGCTGGGGGCTCACCCCGGCCGAGCGGGAGGTGGCGATCCTGCTCCTCGAAGGACTCGGGCATCGGCAGATCGCGCAGGAAACCGACCGGTCGGAACGCACCGTGCGGCAGCACGCGGTCGCGGTGTACGACAAGTCGGGATTGGACGGGCGCGCCGCGTTGGCGGGCTTCTTCCTGCGCGGCCTGCGCGACAGGCCGCCGGAGTAGCACCCGGCACGTCCCGTTCCCGGCCCGCCCAGTTGGGCCTACCGGAGCCGTCGCATCGCCCAGAGTCCCGCCAGGGGGCCAAGCGTGAGCCCCACCATGGCCCACTGCCACCCCACGAGCCCGGCGATCCACGGCACGCCCTGAATCGTGGCAACCGTGAGCAGGAATCCGAGCGAGGTCTGCAGCGTGAGCGCGGTGCCGACCGCGTGGGGCGGCGCGGACTCACTCACCATGGCGGAGAACTGGGCCGAATCGGCGATCACGGCGATTCCCCACACCAACGCGATGGCGAGCAGCACGGCGGTCGGAGCCAGAAACAGGAGCGGCGACGCGAGGCAGCACGCGCCGCTCACCACCAGGGCGAGGCGCGTGATGCGGGGCCGACCCCAGCGGTCAGCGGCGAGCCCGCCGGCGAGGGCGCCGACGGCACCGACCGCAACCACGGCGAAGCCCCAGAGTGGTGCCTGCGACGCCGTGGCACCGCGAGCGTCGAGCGCCGCACCCAGGAACCCCGGGATCCACGCCCAGAAGGCATACAGCTCCCACATGTGCCCGAGGTAGCCGCCGGTGGCCTGGCGCACCCGTGGTTCGCGCAGCACCGTTCCGGCCAGCCCCCACGAGAACGGTCGCGGCGCCACTGCGTGCGGGCCATCGCGATACCCCACCGCGACCAGCAGGGCGGCGAGCACCGCCGCAGCCGAGGGGATGGCGATGGCGGGCGTCAGGTGTGCGCCCTCGAGTCCGCTGATCAGGTAGGGGATCGCCTTGCCGGCGGTGAGCGCGGCCACAATGGCGCCGATCGCCAGGCCGCGCCGTGCCACGAACCAGGTGGCGGCCATCTTCATGGCCGGCGGATACACGCCGGCGATCGCGACGCCGGTCACGAACCGGGAGAGCAACGCGCCCGGGTAGCTGTCCGCCACCAGCAGCGTGGCGTTCGCCGCGGCGGCCACCAGCGCCGACCCCGCCACGTACCATCGCGACGGCCACAGGTCGGCCAGGTTGAGCACGGCGGCGGCCAGCGTGCCGACCACGAAGCCCAGCTGCACCGCGGAGGTGAGCCAGCCGGTCTGGCCGCGGGTCAGGGACAGCGATGCCGCGAGCGCCGGTCCCACGGCACTCGCGGCAAGCCACACCGCCATCCCCAGCAGCATCGCGGTGGTGAGCAGCGCAAGCTGCCACCACCGCTGGTGCGCGCCGTTCACCCGCCGGCCGGGACGCCCTTGCCGCCGCCCGGCACGCCGAGCTCGGTCATGGCCCGCAGGTCGAGGACCTCCTCGAGTTCGCGTCCCTCGAGCACCTTGGCATCGGTCACCAGCTGCTTCACCGTCTTGCCAGTGGCCAGGGCCTCCTTGGCCAGGCGCGCCGACTCGGCGTAGCCGATCTTGGGCATCAGGGCGGTGACCAGCGCCGGCGAGCGCTCCAGCCAGTGGGCGCACATCGCCTCATCCGCCGCGATCCCCCGCAGGCACCGCTCGTCGAACACCCGCACCGCGTTGGCGAGGATCTGGATCGCCATCACGATGTTGTGGGTGATCACCGGCATCATCACGTTGAGTTCCAGCTCGCCCGCCTTGGCCGCCATCGCCACGGTGGTGTCCTGCCCGATCACCTGGTAGCAGACCTGGTTGACCATCTCGGCGATCGAGGGGTTGACCTTGCCGGGCATGATGCTCGACCCCGGCTGCACCGCCGGGAGCAGGATCTCCGCCAGGCCGGTGCGCGGCCCGGATGCCAGCAGCCGGATGTCGTCGGCGATCTTGCAGAGGTCGAGCGCGAAGGCGCGGATCGCGCCGCTCATCGTGGCGATGTCCCCCATGGACTGCATCAGCTGGATCCGGTCCTCCGCCAGCTCGACCGGCAACCCCGTCCGTGCGCGCAGCTCCTCGACCATCATCGCCGGATACGCGGGTTCCACGTTGAGGCCGGTGCCCACGGCGCTGCCGCCGATGTTCATCGCCCGGAGCCACTGGGACGCCTGCTCCAGCTTGGCCCGGTGCCGGGCCACGGTGCGGCCATACGCCGCGAACTCCTGGCCGAGGCGGATCGGGGTGGCGTCCTGCAGGTGGGTGCGGCCCGACTTCATCACGCCGTCGAACTCGCGTCCCTTGGCCATGCAGGTCGCCGCCATCCCGTCCATCGCCTCGAGCAGCGCGGGGAGCGAGGCGAGCGTGGCCAGGCGCATTGCCGTGGGGATCACGTCATTGGTGCTCTGCGCCATGTTGACGTGGTCGTTGGGATGCACCGGCGCGTAGCGGCCCCGCGGCGCGCCGAGCAGTTCATTGGCGCGATTGGCGAGCACCTCGTTGCAGTTCATGTTGTGCGAGGTGCCGGCGCCCGCCTGGTACGGATCCACCACGAACTGGTCGCGGTGCTGGCCGGCGAGCACCTCGTCGGCCGCCGCGATGATGGCATCCGCATACTCGGCCTCCAGCCGGCCGGTGGCCTTGTGGGTCACCGCCGCGGACCGCTTGATCACCACCACCGCCTCCACGAACGCCGGCAGCGGCCGCTGGCCGGAGATCGGAAAGTTCTCCACGGCACGCAGCGTCTGGATGCCGTAGAGGGCTTCGGCGGGCACCTGCTTCTCGCCCAGGGGATCCTTTTCGGTGCGGAACGACACGGCAGGCCTCGGCGTGAAGGAGTGCGCCAAAGATAGGGACGTGCAGGGTGAATCGTGAAGGGTGAAGCGGCTCTCCACCCCGCCCGCTTCACCCTTCACGATTCACGCTTCACCATCCACGCCTCACGATTGCCGCAGGAACGGATTGCTCGCGCGCTCGCGCCCGATGGTGGTCTCGGGTCCGTGGCCCGGGAGGACGCGGGTGTCGTCCGGCAGCACCAGCAGCTCGTCGCGGATGGATCGGAGCAGCTGGTCGTGGTCACCGCCGGGAAGGTCGCTGCGCCCGATCGAGCCCTGGAAGAGCACGTCGCCCGACAGGCAGAGGCCGTGTCCCACGAACGCCACGTGCCCCGGCGAGTGCCCCGGCACGTGGCGCACCGCGAAGCGCCACGGCCCCAGTGACAGCAGCTCCCCGGCAACGAGGTCGTGATCGGGTGGCCCGAGGGGAGCCGGGGGCGAGAAACCGAAGTGCTGGCACTGCGCCGGAAAGGCATCGTACCAGCTGCGGTCCGCGGGATGCAGCCACACCGGGGCCCCGGTGGCGTCGCGCACCGCATCCACCCCCCAGACGTGATCCACGTGCGCGTGCGTCAGCCAGATCCCGCGGACGGCAAGGCCGCGATGGCGAATCGCGGCCAGGATCCGGCCGTGCTCCTCGCCGGGATCGATCACCACCGCCTCGCCCGACCCCGGGTCGCTCACCACCCACGTGTTTTCGGCGAACGAGCCGTTGGGGATGCCCAGCACCGCGGGGGCCCCGGGGGCGGCGGTCATCCGTGGTGGTGCGCCAGCCAGCGTTCCGCCTCGATCGCCGCCATGCAGCCGGTGCCGGCCGACGTGATCGCCTGGCGAAAGTACTCGTCAATCACGTCGCCCGCCGCGAACACGCCCTCCACCGACGTCGCCGTGCGCCACGGCGTCGGCGTGACGATGTAGCCGCTCGACGTGGTCTGCAGCTGCCCGGCCAGGAACTCCGTGTTGGGCGCGTGCCCGATCGCCACGAAGAGGCCACCCGCTTCCATCTCCCGCTCGCGACCCGTGACCGTGTCGCGCAACCGCAGGCCGGTGATGAAGTCGTCGCCCAGCACCTCGGTCACCACCGTGTTCCACTCCACCCGGATCTTGGGATGCCGCAGCACGCGGTCGGCCATCACCTTCGAGGCCCGGAACTCGTCGCGCCGGTGCACCACCACCACCTGCGACGCGTACTTGGTGAGGTAGGTCGCCTCCTCCATCGCCGTGTCACCGCCGCCGACCACGACCAGCACCTTGTCGCGAAAGAACGGCATGGCGCCGTCGCAGACGGCGCACGCGGAGACGCCGCCGCCCGAGCGGGCCAGCCGTTCCTCGTTGTGCAGCCCGAGCCAGAGGGCCTTGGCCCCGGTGGCGACCACCACCGCCTGCGCCGTGATCGGCGGGCTGTAGCTGGGGGTGAGCACGAAGGGCCGGTTCCCCAGCGCCACGGCGGCGATGTTCTCGCTGAGCACGCGGGTCCCGAAACGCACCGCCTGGTCCTTGAGCCGCTGCATCAGTTCCTGGCCGTCAATCGCCTCGGGGAAGCCCGGGTAGTTCTCGATGTCGGTGGTGAACATCAGCTGCCCGCCGGGGATCATTTCGCGCGACGGCTCCCCCTCCACCACGAGTGGATTGAGGGCGGCGCGTGCGGCGTAGATGGCAGCCGTCCAGGCCGCCGGGCCGGAGCCGATGATGACGAGGGTTTCGGTCGTGGCGGACATGGGCACCGGGGGACGAGATACGAGATACGAGATACGAGATACGAGATGCGCGCCGAATCTAACGGGGAACGCCCGGCCGGGCCTGCAGGTTCCCTGCTTCCTGGTCCCCTTCCCGCGCGGGTGGCTCGTGCTGCATCGCGCCGACCTCCTCTACCCCACCCGCAGCACCGCCACCGCGCCGTGGCACGCCGAGACCGAGCCGATCACCAGGTCGCCGCGGCCGTGGGACGCGACCACCGCGGTCAGGTCGTCGAGGGCCTCGAACGCCCCCACCACGGGGTACATCCCCACGCCGTGCGTCAGGTGCCGGCAGGTGAACAGCACCGGGCCGGCGGTGGGGACCTCGTGCCCGTGCTCGCGGGTCCAGGCCGTCACGGTCTCTCCCATCTCCCACGTGCGCGGCGCGTGGATCGCCGGGCAGGTCTCCGGCTCGATGCAGTGCACCGGGCAGGTCCAGTCGGCATGCGAGGCGTAGCGCACCCCGTCGCCCGGATGGAGCGTGTCGTACGGAGTGCGGAGCGGCGCGGTGGCGGGGACCAGGCGCACCCGCGTCGCCCCCCAGCGGTCCGCGGCGCGGCGGTGCAACCATTCCGCCATCAGGTGGGGCATCAGCGGCGAGGGCACCAGGCGATCCGCGGCACGGTGCGCCGCGGGGTCGAGCCAGTCGTCGAGGAAGTCGGCCCACGGTTCCACGTGCAGCGCGACGCCGGCGGCCAGCATCCGGGCGGCCCGGCAGCCGGCGTCGCGGTCCACCACGCGCAGCTGCCGCCACGTCACCGCGCCGGCCTCGCGTGCGCGGAGCAGCTGGCCGAGGTAGAACGACCCGTAGCAACCCCCGCCGATGATGGCGACTTCGCCGAGCCGATGCATCCTGGAAGATAGGGCTGGCGTGGGAGATGAAGGGTGAAGCGTGAAGGGTGAATCGGGCCGTCCCCCTTCACGCTTCACCCTTCACCCGTCACCGCAGGAGCCGTCCCCCGTCGACGATGATCGTCTCCCCCGTCACGAACGGCGCCTGGTGCACCAGGTAGCGGAGCGCCGCCACCGCATCGGCCGGCGTCCCGAGCCGCCCCAGCGGAGTGGTCGCGGCGAGGAACTCGCGGCGGTCGTCGCCCCAGTCGTCCGGCAGCAGCACGGTGCCGGGGGCGATGCCGTTGACCGTGATCTCGGGGGCCAGCGCGGTGGCCAGCACCTTGGTGAGCATCACCACGCCCGCCTTGCTGATCGAGTGCACCGGGTAATGGCGCCACGGCTCGAAGCCGGACAGGTCGGCGATGTTGATGATCGTGCCGCCGTGCAGCGCGAGGTGCGGCGCGGCCTGCTGGGCGAGGAAGAACGGGGCCCGGAGGTTCAGCGCGAGGATGTCGTCCCAGATCGCGACCGTGGTGTCGGCCACGGCATGCCGCTCCATCACCGCGGCCGAGTTGACCAGCACGTCCAGCCGCCCGAAGTGCGCCACCACCCGCTCCGGGAGGGCGATCGCCGCCTCGGCCTGCCGCAGGTCGGCGGCGAACGCCTCCGCGTCGCCGCCCGCGGTGCGGATCGCCGTCACCAGGGCGTCCGCCTCGGCGGCCGAGGACGAGTGATGGACCGCGACCCGCAGGCCGTCGTGGGCCAGCGCCTCCACGAACGCGCGCCCCAGACGGCGCGCCCCGCCCGTCACCAGGGCGACCCGAGCTGGGCTGCTCATGCGGGGGCCGGTCGCCGGCTGGCCAGGTCGTCGAGCCAGGCGCGCGGCACCTGCTGCGAACCGAGGGCCGCGTGGGTGCCGATCGGGTCGGTCTCCCCATGCCAGTCGCTCCCACCGCTGCGCCCCAGGCCCAGCGCGAGCGCGGCCTCGGTGAGCAGCGCGACGCGCTCGCCGTCGTGACTGGGATGCCGCGTCTCCACCGCGTCGAGACCCTCCTGCTGCAGGCGGGCGAGCGACTCCCGCGTGCCGTGGTACTTGAGGTGGGCCGCCGAGACCACGCCACCGCGCCGGTGCACAAGGGCGCTCACCTCGCTCAGGGTGGGCAGCTCCTTCTCCACGTACGCGGGCCGGCCGCGACCGATGTAGCGATCGAAGGCCGCCTGCACGGTGGCCACGTGACCCAGCCGGTGCAGCGCCCGCGCCACGTGCGGGCGTCCCACCGCGCCACCACCGGCCTCGCGGGCGAGTTCCTCGGGCGCGATGGCGATGCCCAGTGCGTGGAGGCGGTCCAGCATGCGCTGGCCGCGCTGCTGGCGCTGCGCGCGGGCGTGCGCGAGGAATCCCTCGATGGCGGGGTCGCCCGGCTCGATGAAGTAGCCCAGCAGGTGCATCTCGCCCCACGGCGCCGACACCGAGAACTCGCAGCCGCCCACGACCTCGACCCCGTGGCGCTCACCGGCGGCCCGTGCCTCCGACAGTCCCTCGGTGGAATCGTGGTCCGTGAGCGCGATGGCCGACAAGCCGGCCTCCGCGGCCGCACGCACCACGGCCGACGGGGCGAGCAGGCCGTCCGATGCCGTCGAGTGGCAGTGCAGGTCGATCAGCGCCTCAGCCGCGACGGTATCCCCCTTCGGGCGAGGTCCCGGCCGGCTGCGCGACCTCGAGCAGGTGCCGCAGCGCGGCTTCGTCGAGCCGTTCGAAGGCCAGCTCGGGGGCCTGCGCGCCCCGCGGGGCAAATCGCACGTAGCGGCGGAGGTCGTCGTCGCGCCGGAACTCGAGGGACAACTCGTCGCGCGCGTACTGCGTGCGTCGGCCGCTGAGCGTGGCGTGCCACTGGCGCCCCTGGTGATCCGTGAACCGGTGTTCCACGCTCAGCTCCTGGTCGGGGACGTGAGGGGGACCGCGTCCCAGCGCTCGTGCCGCGGCTCCCGGTAGCGGGCGAGGGTGGCCAGGTGGGCCATCAGGGCGGCCTCGGCGGGATCCGCCGCCTCACCGGTGGGCAGCGGATCCCCGGGACCCTCGACGAACTCGACGAAGGTCCCGGGACGATCCCGCTGCTCGAACAGCCAGCAGTGCACACCGCGCGCCTCCAGCCGCCCCGCGAACGCCGCCATGGTGGCCAGGTAGGCGCCGCGCTGCGGGTCGGCCACCGCCGCCTGGCTGGTGAGCAGCACGCGCGACACGTCAGGTCGTCGGTTCGGGGAACTGGTGCAGCGTGGTCCGCACGTCGGCCAGGAACCGGTCGGCGTCGGCGCCGTCCACGACGCGGTGATCGTAGGCGAGGCACCACATCCCCTTGGTGCGGATCGCGAGGGTGTCGGTGCCGTCGTCGAGGGTCACCACCGCGGGCCGCTTCTCGATCGCGCCCACCGCCAGGATCGCGACCTGGGGCTGGTTGATCACCGGGGTGCCCACGTAGGTGCCGAATCCGCCGGGGTTGGTGACCGTGAAGGTGCCGCGCTGCACGTCGTCCGGCGCCAGCTTCTTGCCCCGGGCGCGCTCGGCGAGGTCCTGGATGGCGCGGGCCACCCCCAGCAGCGACAACTCGTCGGCGTGGCGGATCACCGGCACGATCAACCCCCAGTCGAGCGCCACCGCGATGCCGATGTTGATGTCCCGGCGATAGATGGTGTTGTCCCCCGACACCGCCGCGTTGATCACCGGGTGCTTGCGGAGGTTCTCGGCCACGGCCTTCACCACGAACGCCAGGTAGGTCAGGTTGACGCCGCGCCCGGCGAACTCGGCCTTGAGTTGCCGCCGCACCTGGGAGACGCGGGTGTAGTCGATCTCCATCAGCGAGTTGACGTGCGCGGAGACGCGACGCGACAGCACCATGTGATCGGCGGTGAGCTTGCGGATCCGGCTCCACGGCTCGACGCGGTCGCCCTCCCAGGCCTCGACTTGTCCCGCCGCCGCGACGGACCCCGCCCCGGCGGGCTTGGCCGCCGGCGGCGGGGCCCCCTTGGCCGGCGCCGCGGGAGCCGAGGGTGCCTCCGCCAGCGCAACCGGTGCGGCGCCACCCTGCTCCAGGTAGGTGAGCACGTCGCCCTTGGTCACCCGTCCGGCCGAGCCGGTGCCGGGAATCTGCTGCAGGTCGAGGCCGTGCTCGGCCACCATCTTGCGCACCAGGGGGGTGGACTTCTGCTGGAGCCGCTCCTCGGCCGTCCCAGCCGGCGCCTTCGGGGCGGCCGGCGGCGCCTCCCTCGTCGGGGCCGACGCGGGGGCGGCCGCGACCGGTGCCGGTGGAGCGGCAGGCGGGGTGGCCGGGGAGGCGACGGGGTTGGGCGATGCAGCCGGGGGCCCCTTCGCTTCGCTCGGGGCGGACGCCGCGGCCGCGGCGTCCGTCTCGATCCGCGCCACGATGGTGCCCACCGCCACCGTCTCGCCCTCCTGCACCAGCACCTCGGCCAGCACGCCGGCGTTGGGCGCCGGGATCTCGGCGTCCACCTTGTCGGTGGAGATCTCGAAGATCGGCTCGTCGCGCTTCACCGCGTCGCCCAGCTTCTTGATCCAGCGCGACATCGTGCCCTCGGCGATCGACT
>CAZNOJ010000035.1:0-23069 GCA_964574665.1 uncultured Gemmatimonadaceae bacterium | reverse complement strand
CAGCGTCGTGAAGGGATAGTCGGCGATCTTGGGTCGCGCGGCACTGATCACCGACAGGAGGGTGCTTTTTCCCGCATTCGGCAGCCCCACCAGGCCGACGTCGGCGATCAGCTTCAGCACCAGCTCGATGCGCCGTTCCTGTCCCTCGCCACCCTCCTCCCATTCACGGGGAGCGCGGTTAGTGGCGGTGGCGAACCGGGCGTTGCCGCGACCGCCGCGGCCACCCTTGGCCAGCAACACCCGGTCGCCGTGGGCGAGCACCTCGCCGAGCAGGATGCCCGACTCGACATCGCGCGCCACGGTGCCCGGAGGAACCGGCAGCACCAGGTCGTCGGCCGACGCCCCGGTCTGCGTCTTGCCCTTGCCGTGTGCGCCGCGCGTGGCGCGCCACGCCGCGCGATACCGGTAGTCGAGCAGGGTGGCGAGGTTCTCGTCGGCCTGCAGCCACACCGAGCCGCCGTGGCCGCCGTCGCCGCCGTCGGGGCCGCCCTTGGGCTGGTACTTGAAGCGGGCGAACGAGGAGGCCCCGTCGCCGCCGCGACCCGCGTGCACCTCCACCACCACCCGATCCACGAAGCTCACGAGAAGTGGCTCCATCCTTCTTCCACGCGGTCCCAGAGTTCCCGCACGCTCTTCCAGTCGTCGTGGTTGAGGAACGGGTGGACCACCGCCAGCACCGCGGTCACTTCGGCGGGAGACGCCCCGGCATGCAGGGCGCCACGCAGGTGGGAATGGAGCTGCCGCGGCGTGTTGAGCACGGCGGTCTGCGCGATGACGCAGAACTCGCGACGCTTGAGGTCGAGCCCGTCCCGCGCCATGGTGCGGCCGTAGCCTTCCGTCACCATCCAGGTGTCGAGCGCGGGGTGCAGTGTCCGCACGTTCTGGCGCAGCTTCTGATAGTTCTCGCCGTAGACCAGCCGGCACGTCTCCTCGCCCCGCGCGGTCCAGTCAGGATGCAGGGCGTAGTCGAGGTCGTCGTCACCACCGGTGGCCCCCAGCCCGATCGCCTTGCGCCAGATCGCGGCGGCCACCAGGGCCCGAGGCCAACCCACCATCAGCACCGACTGCAGCAGGAGCTCATCGCCCCACACCGCGGGGAGGCCGGCCTCAAGCGCCTGACCCACCCGGCGCCGCACCTCCGGCTCCTCCCCCTGGGCGATCGCGGCGGCGAGCCCGACCAGTGCCTCGGTCGCAGCGTCGAGCGGCTCAGGTGGCTCGGTCATGGTGTCCTTCCCTCACGTGAATTGGAGCGAACCCAGCACGCGCGCCTGCCCGGTCGGGTTGCCCCGCGTGTCGCGGATCAGCGGTTCGCGCCAGCGGGCCAGGGCATCGCCCGGCCAGGTGCCTGCGGGGTCCTGCCGACGCACCACCGCGTCGAGCACCGCCACCAGGGCGATCGCAGCCGCGCCGTTGTCGCCGTCCTCCACCTTGATCGCCACGCCCAGGCCGAGGGTCGGCAGCGCCGCTGCGAACACCCCCTCCGCGCCCACCTTGGCGAGCACCCGGCCGGCCCACGCCTCCATCAGGACGGTGTCCAGTCGCCCCGTCCCGGCGAGCAGGTAGGGATGTGCCAGCATCGCCTCGCGGATGCGGGTCATTGCGGGATCGGTCGTGGTGCCGAGACGGGCCCACGCCAGCGCCAGCGCGCCGAGCGGAGAGGCCACCGCGGCGGCTGTGCAGCCGTCCACCGCCCAGTGGAGGTCGGTGGCCGCGGTGCCGCTCCATACGCTGATGGAGCGCTCCACCTCTGCCTGCACCGGGTGGCCCCGCTGTTGGTAGCCGGCGACCGGCCACTGGCGAAGCTGGGCCAGGGCCAGCAGGGCTGCGTGCTTGCCCGAACAATTGCTCCAGAGCGGGGTGGCGGTGACGCCGTCGCGGATCATCGCTTCGGCGACCCTGGTGGACAGCGAGGGATGGCCCCCGCAGGCCAGGTCGCCCTCATCCAGTCCGATCGCCGCAAGCCACTCCGCCGCCACCTCGCGGTGCATCGGTTCGGCATTGTGCGAGGCACAGGCGAGGGCCAGGTGGCGCGGCTCCAGGTGAAAGCGCTCCACGCCCCCGGCCGAGACCAGGGGCCAGAGCTGGAACGGCTTGGCCGTCGAGCGCCAGAAAACCGGCTCCGCCTGGGCGCCACTCGAAACCAGCAGCTGCCCCGCGTGGTCCACCACGGCCACCCGGACCGGATGGCGTGACTCGCTCAGTTCGCCCCGGATGTGGTGCACCACGAGCTGGTCCATGGCGGGCCAAGATACCGGGCGCGGTCGCGCCCGTCACCTTCCCCGGCCTACCTTTCCCTCATGACGACCCTGATTGCCCCGGTCGCGCCCGGGCGGGCCGCCGAACTGCTCGAGGCCATGGCCACGGTCCGCGCCGCCGTGGTGGGCGACCTGATGCTCGACCGCTACCTCATCGGCGACGTCGAGCGCATCTCCCCCGAGGCCCCGGTTCCCGTGCTGTCGGTGGACGAGGAGCGGCTCGCCCCGGGCGGTGCCGCCAACGTGGCCGCCAACCTCGCCGCCCTCGGCGCCGAGGCCACCCTGGTGGGTGTGGTGGGCGACGACGATGCAGCGGCCCTCCTCCGCCAGGTGCTCGCCTCCTACGCCCTCGGCACCGAGGCGCTGGTTCCGGTGGCAGGCCGACCCACCACCACCAAGACCCGGATCATTGCCCGCGGCCAACAGGTGGTCCGCATTGACCGCGAGGTGACCAACCCGCTGGCCGGGAAGCACCGGGACCAGGTGGTCGAGGCGGCCCACCGCGCCATCGCGAACGCGGACGTCCTGGTGCTGGAGGATTACGACAAGGGCGTCTTCGACCTCCCGCTGCTCGCCGACCTGATCCAGGCAGCCCGGGCGCAGGGCATCCCCATCGTGGCCGATCCCAAGGAGCGCCACTTCCTCGGCTTCGCCGGCGTGACCGTGTTCAAGCCCAATCGGCGCGAACTGACCGGCGCGCTCCGGACGAACGTGGACGGCGAGGAGGCCGACCTCCGGGAGGCGCGGCACAAGCTCGGGGTGGACCACCTGCTGCTCACCCTGGGGCAGCATGGGATGGCGCTGGTGGGCCCGGACGGGTCGGTGCGGCGTTCCCCGAGCATGGCGCTCGAGGTGTTCGATGTCTCCGGTGCGGGCGACACCGTGACCGCCTGGGTGGCGGCGGCCCTGGCCGCCGAGGCGAGCATGGACGAGGCGGCGTGGCTCGCCAACGTGGCGGCCGGCATCGAGGTGACCAAGCAGGGGACGGCGACGGTTTCCCCGGCAGAAGTACTCGCCGCGGTTCAGGACCTCGAGACGCCGTAGTTATCCACAACGGAGCTTTTCCACATTCCACGCGGCGCGGGGATCACTACGGGTTGGTCCAGCATGCGAAGCGGCCCCGATCATCGCGATCGGGGCCGCCTTGCTTTCCGGTCCGAGCCAGCCCGGGAGGCTCCAACTCACTGACTGACTCGGCGTCCCTGGCCATCCAGCGGGATGGTTCGGGGCGATGGGCGATGAGGGACTTGAACCCCCGACCTCGCGCATGTGAGGCGCGCGCTCTAACCAGCTGAGCTAATCGCCCGCTCGAGCGGGAGAGGATGATACCACCCTTCGGATCGGGTGACAAGACAATGGCCCCGGAGGGATTCGAACCCTCGACCCTCGGATTATGAGTCCGGTGCTCTAACCACCTGAGCTACGAGGCCCAAACCCTTCAAAATCAGATATTTGGAGGAACGACATCAAGTAGATTGTTTTCCACAATCCCGTTGGGGCATACCCCCGCCCCCATCATTTCGCCTTGGCCCGCCTGTTCGCGAACGGTCGAGCCTCGTGCTTGACCCCGCGCACCTTGGCGTAGAGCTGCAGGTGGGCCTCCGTCATCGCGGCGACGGTGAAGCGATCCCGGACTCGAGCCCTCCCCCGGGCACCGAGCCGCTCGCGGAGCGCCGGGTCATCGGCCAGGCATTTCATCGCCTCGGCGAGGGCCACCGGGTCGCGGATCGGGACTTCGAGCCCGGTCTCTCCGGCGACGTTGACCTCGCGCACCCCCGAGGGCACCGCGGTGGTGATCACGGGCCGCCCCGCCGCCATCGCCTCCAGCAGCACCATGCCGAACATCTCCTCGACCGTGACCGAGGGGAGCACCAGGAAGTCGGCATCGGCCATCCGGCGCGGGAGGTCTTCATCGGGGTATTCCCCCCAGAACTTGACCCGGTCGCTGATCGCCAAGGCATCCGCCATGGTGCGGAGCCGGTTGCGCTCGGGGCCGTCCCCCACGATGTCCAGGCGCAGGTCGGGGACGAGCTCCAGCGCGCGGAGGAGGAAGTCAACGCCCTTGAAGGGCACCAGCTGCCCGATGAAGAGTGCCCTCGGCGGATTCCCCGGGGGTGGGGGCGGGACCAGCTCCCACCGCCCCTCATCAATGCCGAAGGGGATCACCACCACCTTGTCCTCGAACCCCTTGAGCTCGCGCGAGAGGGCGAGGTGGGCGGTGCTGGGCACCACGATCGCCTCGGCGCGGCGGAGGGCATACCACCCGGGGATCTTGTACTTGGCACTCGGATAGTCGGCGTGCTGGGTGACCACCAGCGGCGCCAGCGAGGGACGCAGGGCGTAGGCGACGTCGGCCAGCGAGTTCGGGTGGTGCAGGTGGATCACGTCGGCCCGTCGCCAGGCAGCAGCGAGGTACGTCGGTGCCAGTTCCTGGGAACCGACCGGGGCGAACGACCAGTGGCGCTTGACGGTCTCGCGGCGCTTCCCGCCTCGGCGCGGGTCACCGAACGCCGTGACCGCGATCACCTCCGCGTCGTGCCCCCGGTCGGCCAGGCCCGTGGCGAGTCCCTGCACCACGCGCTCCATCCCGCCGGAGTGCGGCCAGTAGTACTTCGCCAGCTGGAGGATGCGCATAGATGAAAAGTAACGGCGACCGCGTCATCTTTGGCCGGTGCGTGTCCTCATCCTCGCCCCCACCCCGCCGACACACGGCGTGCTCCACGCCCTCGTGTCCCACGGGGTGGAGCCGGTGGTGGCACACACCCGCGGCAGCAGCAGCGTGGAGGGCCTGGTCCGCCACGAACACGTGAGCGGCCGGGGCGACCCGACCGACCCGATGGACCTGCGCTTCTCCCGCAAGGCGCTGCGGACCGCGGTGCGCGACCTCCGGCCCGACCTGCTGCACATCGTGGCCGACCCGTGGACGCCGACCGCCGAGGGCGGCGCGGCGGCGGCCCGGCACGTGGGCGTGCCCTACGTGGTGGTCGGCACGTCGAGCGTTGGGGGAGCCCGAGGACTCGCCGCCCGCTGGCAGGCCAATCGGATCCGTGACGAGGCGGCGGGGCTGGCCGGCATCACCCGGCCCGCCCTCGACCTGCTGAGCCGCGAGGCGCCGGCGGGCCCGCGGGCCGTGCTGCCGCACGTGGGGTTCACGATGCCGGGGGAACCGCCGGAGCACACGCCCCAGGGGACGCTCACCCTGGCGGTGTTCGGCCGCATCGTGCCGGAGCGTGGACTCGACCTGCTGTTCGACGCGCTGGCCCAGGTGCACGGCGACTGGCGCCTCAAGCTGATCGGCACCGGACCGGCCCAGGAACCGCTCGAGCGGCAGGCACAACGCCTTGGCCTTTCCTCGCGCATCGAGTGGCTCGGGGGAATTCCCCGCGAGCAGCTCGGCCCGATCTGGCCGGCGGTGGATGCCGTGGTCGCGCCGTCGCGCACCACCCCGACATGGGTGGAACCGACCGGTTCCCTCATCCTGGAGGCGATGGCGCGACGCAAGGCCGTGGTGGTGAGCCGCTGCGGCGCCCTGCCGGACGTGGTATCCGACGCCGGGTTGGTGGTGGACGAGCACGACACCGATGCCCTCGCCCGGGCGATGGCCAGGCTGGTCGCGGAGCCGGAGTTCGTCACGGTGCTCGGCAACCGGGCGCGGCAGCGCGCCCTGGAGCACTATGGTGACGGGCCGGTGGCCGGCAGGACGGTGGCGTTCTGGCAGGAATGCCTGAAGGCGCAACACAATCACGTCACGCCGTAGTACTCCTTGTACCACTCGACGAACTTCCCGACGCCGACGTCAATCGGCGTGCCGGGGTTGAACCCCACGTCCTCGACCAGGTCGCTGACGTCGGCCCAGGTGGCCGGCACGTCCCCCATCTGCATCGGCGCCATCACCTTCTCGGCGCGCCGGCCCAGGTGCCGCTCGAGCGAGGTGATCATGTCCATCAACGGCGTCGGCTGGTTGTTGCCGATGTTGTACAGCCGGTAGGGCGCCGCACTCGTGGCGGGATCGGGGACGTCGCTCGACCAGGCGGGATCCGCCGCCGCGGTCCGGTCGGAGGTCCGCACCACCCCCTCAACGATGTCGGCCACGTAGGTGAAGTCACGCCGCATCTGCCCGCTGTTGAACACCTCGATCGGCTTCCCTTCGAGGATCGCCCTGGTGAAGAGGAAGAGCGCCATGTCGGGGCGACCCCACGGGCCGTACACCGTGAAGAACCGCAGCCCGGTGGTCGGCAGCCCGTAGAGGTGGCTGTAGGAATGGGCCATCAGCTCGTTGGCCTTCTTGGTGGCCGCATACAGCGACACCGGGTGGTCCACGCCCTGGTGCACGGAGAACGGCATCGCCGTGTTGAGGCCGTACACCGACGAGGTCGAGGCATAGGTGAGGTGCTCGGCGCCGTGGTGCCGGCTGCCCTCCAGCACATGGAGGAATCCCGTCACGTTGCTGTCCACGTAGGCGTGCGGATGCGTCACGGAGTAGCGCACCCCGGCCTGCGCCGCGAGGTGGATCACCCGCGGCGGCCGCTCGGCGCGAAACATCTCCTCCATCCCGGCGCGATCCGCCAGGTCGAGCTGCACGAAGCGGAACCCGGCGTGGCGCCGCAGGCGGTCCAGCCGCGCGTGCTTGAGCGACGGGTCGTAGTAGGGGTTGAGGTTGTCGAGCCCCACCACCTCGTCACCCCGCGTGAGCAACGCCTCGGTCACGTGATATCCGATGAACCCGGCGGCGCCGGTGACGAGATGCTTCATGGGACCCCGATCTCCGGTCTGCACCGGATAGTGAACGACGAGCGACAAGCGACGGGGCTACGGGCGACGGGACGCAAGACAGCGCAGCGTTGCCCGTTGCCAGTCACCAGTCGCTACTCCACCGGCACCCCTTCGCGCCGGAGCTGCTCGGCCCGCCACGGTTCGAGCCGGACCTGCACCGCCAGGCGCTGGCCGTCGAGCTCCTGCCCGATCACGTCGCCGTGCCGGTGGAGCTGGCCCAGCCGCTTGCCGTCTGCCGGATCCAGCAGGACCCGTACCACCGGCCGGAGGGCCTCGGCGCGCCCGCGCAGGGCGGCCCGGAGGGGCCCCAGGCCGTCGGTTCGCATGGTGGAGGTGAAGATCGCGTCGGGCCAGAGCGCCCGGGCCCGGGCCGCAAACGCCGCCGGATCCTCGAGGGCATCGAGCTTGTTGAACACCACCAGCTGGGGGCGGTCGGCGAAGCCCAGCTCCACCAGCACCTGCTCCACGGTGGCCATGTGCTCCTCCCACTCCGGGTGGGACGCATCGGTCACGTGCAGCAGCAGGTCGGCCTCGCCGGCCTCCTCCAGGGTGGCCCGGAAGGAGGCGATCAGGTGGTGCGGCAGCTTGCGAATGAAGCCCACGGTGTCGGTGACGCGCACCCGGAGGTTGTCCCCCAGGTCCACCTCGCGGGTGAGGGTGTCGAGGGTCGCGAAGAGCCGGTCCTCGACGAAGATCGCGTGCTCCCCCGAGAGGGCCCGCAGGATGCTCGACTTGCCGGCATTGGTGTACCCCACCAGCGCCGCGGTCAGCATCGCCGTGCGGCCCCCGCGGAGCGTCTCGCGATGCCGCGCCACGTCCCGCAGCTTGTCGGTGAGCAGGGCGATCTTCTGCCGGATCATCCGCCGGTCGGTCTCCAGCTGCGTCTCGCCGGGACCCCGCAACCCGATGCCGCCGCGGGTGCGGGAGAGGTGCGTCCACATCCGGGTCAGGCGGGGAAGCAGGTAGTTGAGCTGCGCCAGCTCCACCTGCAGCTTGGCCTCGTGCGTGCGCGCGCGGGTCGCGAAGATGTCGAGGATCACCTCGGCGCGGTCCATCACGCGCGTGCCGAGGTGCTCTTCCAGCGACTGGCCCTGGGCCGGGGTGAGTTCCTCGTCGAACACCACCAGGGTGGCGCGGGTCTCGGCGACCAGGCGCGCCAGCTCCTCGACCTTCCCTTCCCCGATCAGCGTGGAGGCATTCGCCGCCGCCACCTGCTGCGTCAGCCGCCCCACCACGCGGGCACCCGCGGTGTCCACCAGGCGACCCAGCTCCTCGAGGTGTTCCTCGAGCTTCTGGGCGTCGGGTGAACCCTTGCGCGGGGCCGCAACCAGGATGGCACGCTCTTCCGGTGGGGCGACGTCGATCAGCTGGCGGATGGGTGCCTCGGCACGAGAGCGGGAACGCGAGACTGCGGAAACGCCAAAGCTAATCAGCCCTCCGGGGCGTCCTCGGCCCCGCGGGCCCGCGACCGCCACCATGCCATCCGCTCGGCGATCCGGCGCTCGTGCCCGAACGGACCGGGTTGGTAGAACTCGGTTCCCTCCAGTTCCGCCGGGAGGTACTGCTGCGCCACGAAGGCCGAGGGGTCGTCGAAGGCATACCGATACCCCTTGCCGTAGCCGAGCTCCTTCATGAGGGCCGTTGGGGCGTTGCGGATGTGGAGCGGCACCTGGGCTGCGGGAGTCTCCTCGGCGGCGGCGCGGGCTGCGCCCCACGCCGCATAGATCCGATTGCTCTTGGGAGCCGTCGCGAGGTAGACGGTCACCTCGGCGAGGGCGAGTTCCCCTTCGGGTGTGCCGAGGAAGTGGTAGGCGTCCCGGCCCGCGATGGCGAACCGCAGGGCGTCGGGATCGGCCAGCCCGATGTCCTCGCTCGCCATGCGGACCAGCCGCCGCGCCACGAACATCGGATCCTCCCCGCCGTGGAGGATCCGCGCCAGCCAGTACAGCGCCCCCTGGGGATCGCTGCCGCGCACCGCCTTGTGGAGCGCGGAGATGAGGTCGTAATGCTGCTCGCCGCTCTTGTCGAACGCCGGGATCCGCCGGGCCAGCGCGCCACGCACCACGTCCCCCGTGATGCGCCCCTCGGTGCCGACATGGTCGGCGGCGGCCTCCAGCACGGTGAGCGCGCGGCGGGCATCGCCGTCGGCCACCTGGGCGAGCAGGTCGCGCGCCTCGACGTCGAGGGTGACCCGACCGGCCAGTCCGCGCGGGTCACGCACGGCGCGATCGAGGAGGATCGCCAGGTCGGCGGGAGCCAGCGGCTGCAGCACCCACACACGGGTGCGCGACAGCAGGGCGGCGTTGAGCTCGAAGGAAGGGTTCTCGGTGGTGGCGCCGATCAGGGTGACGATGCCCCGCTCGACTGCGGGAAGGAACGCATCCTGTTGCGCCCGGTTGAAGCGGTGGATCTCGTCCACGAACAGGATGGTGCCCCGGCCAAGTGCACGACGGCTCTCGGCCTCCTTGATGATCTCGCGCACGCGCGGCACCCCGTCGCTCACCGCGGAGAACGGCACGAAGTGCCGGTCGGTGGTGGTGGCGATCAGGCGCGCCAGCGTGGTCTTGCCGGTACCGGGAGGTCCCCAGAAGATCGACGAGCCCACGTCGCCTCGCCGCACTGCGTCCCCAAGCGGCTGGCCGGGTGCCAGCAAGTGGGCCTGGCCCACGAACTCCGCGAGCGAGGCGGGACGCATCCGGGCAGCGAGGGGCTCGGCCGGAGCGAAGAGCCCGTCGCTGCTCACGGCCGCCGGCTCCGCGCCAGGTCGAGGAGGGCCTCGGCGGTGTTGCGCGAGGGATCCTCGAGCACCGCCTCCAGCAACGCCGCGAGCGTGGCCCCCAACGACGGGCCGGGTTCCGCCACCCCGGCAGCAATCAAGTCGTCGCCGGTCAGGGCCAATTCGGCGCGCGAGGTGGCCTCGCCCCGCTCGCGCACGCGCTGCACCTGGGCCACCCAGGCTGCCGTGCCGGCCAGGCGGACGAGGTCGTCCACGGCGCCGCCGACCGCCGCCATCCAGCGCCGCACGTCCACCGGGGCGGTGCTGGCCGGTGCGGCCGGGCCGCGGTCGATCGCGCGCCCGCGCGCCAGGTCGCTGCCGCTCGCCTTGAGTCGCCTCAGCACCGGCTCCACCGGGGAGCGCCACGCCGCGAGGAGTAGCACCGGATCCCGAAGCGTCTCCGCGGCCAGGTGGTCGGCGACGTCGCGCGCGCCGCTGCCGGCAAACCAGATGGCATCCACGCCCGCCTGGTGCCACCAGCGGACCACCGCGCGCGGGTCCCGTGCCGACGCCACGGCCTTCCACCACTCCTCGCGGACCCGCTCCGCGGAGAGCCGGGCCGTGTCGCCCACCTGTTGCTGCGCGGCCGCCCAGGTGGCGGCCTCGATGGTGAAGTCGAACCGAGCCGCGAAGCGCAGCGCGCGCAGGATGCGGAGCCGGTCCTCCCGGAACCGCGCGTCGGGGTCGCCCACGGCCCGCACCAGGCGACGGGCGATGTCGTCGCGGCCTCCGTAGGGATCGCGCCAGGCGTCGCGGAGCGGGTGCCACGCGATGGCGTTGATGGTGAAGTCCCGCCGCGCCAGGTCCTCATCGAGCGACACGCCGAACTCCACCACCGCGTGCCGCCCGTCGGTGTGCACGTCACGACGGAAGGTGGTCACCTCGTGGAGCACGTCGTCGTCATCGAGCACCCCGATGGTGCCGTGCGCCAGCCCGACCGGCACCGTGCGGCGGAAGAGCCGTCGCACTTCCTGGGGGGGCGCCGCGGTGGCCAGGTCCACGTCGGCCTGCGGATCGCCGAGCAGGAAGTCGCGGATCGCGCCGCCCACGCACCACGTCTCGTAGCCGGCCTCCTCCAGCTTCGCGAGGATCGCCAGCACCGTGGCGGGAATCGGGACGCGCCCAGCTCCGGGCGCCGGCACGGTCGTCACCCCGGCAGCACCGAGCCGCCGTTGACGTTGACGATCTCCCCGGTGATGTGGCGGGCGAGGTCGGAGAGCAGGAAGACGATCGGCCCCGCCACGTCATCGGCCGTCGCGATGCGCCCCAGGGGAATGGAGGCAGTGATCGTGGCGCGCCCCGCTCCCTCGAACGCCGTCGCACTCATCTCGGTGTCCACCCATCCCGGGGCCACGGCATTGACGGTGATCCCGGGGGCGCACTCGATGGCCAGCGACTTCACCAGCGAGATCATGGCGCCCTTGGCGGCGGCGTAGTCGGCGTGGTCGGCTTCGCCGCGCTGGCCGGCGGTGCTTGACACCATCACCACGCGCCCCGTGCCGCGCATCATGCCAAGGGCGGCGCGCGTCACGAGGAAGACGGAGTCGAGGTTGGCGCGCATGGTCTGTCGCCACCGTTCCGGCGCCATCCGGGCGATCGGGGTGGCAGCGGAGGGCCAGGTGCCGTGATTGACGACCACGCCATCGAGCCCGCCGAAGGCCGCGTGCAGTTCGCTCATCACCTGCGCCACGCGGTCGGGATCGCCGAGGTCGCCGCCGCCCAGGAAGGCGCGCCGCCCGAGCGCACGGACCGCTCGGGCCACCCCTTCGGCGTCAGAGCGGCGGGACTGGTACAGCACCGCCACGTCGGCGCCGGCGCGCGCCGCCATGAGGGCGGTGGCGCGCCCGATGCCGCGCGATGCCCCGGTCACCAGCAACCGCCGCCCCGCCAGCGAGATCATCCGGTCGGGGCCTCGGTGATCAGGGCGGCGACCTGATGCTGGATGGCGAGGTGGAGTTCCTGGATCCGGGCGGTGTTGGCATCCGGCACCACGAAGGCGTGCTCCACGAGCGCGGCGAGGGCGCCCCCCCCCTTGCCCAGCAAGGCCACGACGTGCACGCCCAACGCGGTGGCACGGCGCGCGGCCTCGATCAGGTTGGCCGAATCCCCCGACGTGCTGTGCAGCACCAGCAGGTCGCCCGGCCGGGCCAGCGCCTCCAGTTGCCGGGCGAAGACCTGGTCGAAGCCGAAGTCGTTGGCGGCGGCGGTCAGCGCCGACGAGTCGGTGGTGAGGGCGATGGCCCGGAACGCCCGGCGCTGCCCGGCGTGGAAGCGCACCGCGTACTCGGTGGCCAGGTGCTGGGCGTCGGCGGCGCTGCCGCCATTGCCTGCCAAGAAGATGGTCCCGTCGCCCGCGATCGTCGCGCGCATCGCGGCCACGATCGGCAGCAACTCCGCGGCGCGAGCGGCCACCTCGCGCGCGAGGCGGGCCAGGTCGTTCAGGCCATCGCGGATCGCATCGGCGTCATTCGCTGGCGGCAAGGAGTCGGCGCACCTTTCCCCAGAGGGTGTCACGGAGCGGCAGCGGGTCCACCTCGTGGAGCGAGCGGTCGTCGAGGATCGCGCGCGGATTGGTGTCGAGCAACTGCACCGCCTGCGCCTCGCCGCCGTGCTCCCAGAGCCAATCGAGGGCGGTGGCCACCGAGCGCTCGTCGCCGTGGTTGTCGGCGGCGAGGAGGTCGGCCAGGCCGGCGCGGACCAGGTCGCGCGCGCGGTCGCCCCGGCTGCGGGCGGCCGCGAGGGTGGTGGCGTCCACCTGCATCACGGCCCCCATCCGCCGCCACACCCGCACGGTCTCCACGTTGCACGAGGAGTAGCGCTCCGGGTGGGCCAGCACCGGCACCAACCCGTGCGACATCACGTCGCCCAGCGCGCGTGCCACGATGTCGGCCGGCACCACGCGCGGGAACTCCACCAGCAGGTAGCGGCTGCCGCCCAGCGTGATCCGCCGTTCGGCGATCTCGCGCGGCAGCGGGCGGTCGAGCATCACCTCGGCGCCACGGTGCACCGCGACGCCCTCCGGCAGCGCCGGGGCGATCCGCTCCCACGCCTGCTGGTACGCCTCGGGCCATCCCTCGGCCGCGAGCGACGCCAGCAGGTGCGGGGTGAAGGCGATGTCGGTCAACCCCTGCCCCTTGAATCGCTGCAACACCTCGACCGACTGCTCGACCGAGCGCGAGCCGTCGTCCACTCCCGGGAGGAGGTGCGAGTGCAGGTCGATCACGCCCCGGTCACTCCCCGCCGGCGGATTGCCACCGCCGCCTCGCCGAGCGAGGCCGGATCGCGTTCCGCCTGTTCCAGCAGGGCCAGGGTGACCAACGCGTCAGCCGCCAGCAGGTCGAGCGCTGCCCGGCGGTCGGTCCCCGCGGCGATCGCGTTGGCCAGGGCCCGCTCCCCGGCGCCCGCGAGCCGGGTGCCCAGGTCGGTGCCGGTGGCCTGTTCGAAGTAGCTGCGCGCACGCTCCACCAGCTCCGCCGGCACCTGTCCGGTGTGCTCCGCGAACCAGGTGGCGGGGTCGGTCACGTCGCCACCCAGGCATCGAGCATCGCGGGGAGCTCCTCGGTGACCACCCGCTCGACGCTCTCCACGCCGAGCGACCCGCTCGCGAAGGTCTTGCGTCCCCCGCCGCGCCCCTGGAACCGTGCGGTGACGAGCTTCATGAGCGCGTTGGCATCCTTGCCGCGCGCCACGAGGTCGTCGGTCACGGCAAAGGACACCGCCGACGGCGCGGTGGGATTGAACAGGGCGAGCACCGCCGCCTGCCCGCGCGTGGCGCGGAACTGGTCGGCAATGGCGCCGAGCTGGTCGCGATCCTCCGCCACCGTGGGCGCCACCACCAGCGTGACGCTGCCGGCGGGGAACTCGCGCTCCGCTCCGCCCCCGCCCGCCTTCATCAACTCGGCCAGCCGGACCTCGAGGCGATCGCGCTCCGCGAGCAGCGCCTCCAGGCGGCGCTCCACCTGGTCGGGCTGTGCCTTGAGGCGGCCCGCGAGCGTGGCGATGCGCGCGTCGAGCTCGCGCAGCGCGGCGTAGGCGCCGTGGCCGGTGATGGCCTCGATGCGCCGCACGCCCGCCGCCACGCCCCCCTGGCCGCTGAACCGGAAGAGGCCCACCTGGCCGGCGCTCCGCACGTGGGTGCCGCCGCAGAGCTCGATCGAGTCGCCGATCTGCACCACGCGCACCACGTCGCCGTACTTGTCGGCGAAGAAGGCCATCGCGCCGAGCTTGAGTGCCTCTGCGTACGGGACATCTGGCCGGACCTCGACCGGCGCGTTCGCCAGCACCAGCTCGTTCACCTCCGCCTCGAGCTCGCCGAGCTGCGCCGGATCAATCGGCCCGTGGTGCGAAAAGTCGAAGCGCAGGCGCGCGGCCTCGACCAGCGACCCCTGCTGGCGGACGTGGTCGCCCAGGCGGCGACGCAGCACCAGGTGCACCAGGTGGGTCGCCGAGTGGTTGCGCTCGATGTCGCGGCGGCGCGCCGCGTCCACGGTGGCGCGCGCCTCACCAGGTGTGAACTCCCCTTCGAGCGTGCCGAGGAGTCGCTGGCCGAGCTTGGGATCCTTCTGCGCGTCGGAGACGGTGAACACCCAACCTTGCCCTACGACGCTTCCAATGTCGGCCACCTGGCCTCCACTGGTGGCGTAGAAGGGAGACTCGGCGAGCACCATCATGCCTGCCAGGGCAGCATTGGAGTCGGAGAGCACCATGGTCTCCGATTCCAAGCCCTCGTAGCCAACAAACCGTGATTGGCCCTTCACATGGGTAAGCAGCGCGTCACCACCGACGATCTCGTACTTCCCCGACTCGGCCTTGAGCTTGTAGGCACGGCTCCGCGTGCGCTGCTCCTCCATCGCGCGCTCGAACCCCGCCACGTCCACCGTGATGCCCCACTCCGCGGCGATCAGCACGGTGAGGTCGATCGGAAAGCCGAAGGTGTCGTAGAGCACGAAGGCATCGTCGCCCGGGATCTCCGTGCGGCCGGAACGGCGGATCTCCTCCAGGCGCGCGAGCCCGGCCTCGATGGTGCGCAGGAAGTTCTCCTCCTCGGTCCGCACCCAGGTGGTGATCGACTCCTCCCGGGCGCGGAGCCCGGGGTAGGCGTCGGCCATCAGCGCCACGACCGTGGGGACCAGCTCCACCAGCGTGGGGGTGCGTCGTCCCAGCAGCCAGGCGTGACGCACCGCGCGCCGCAGGATGCGGCGCAACACGAAGCCGCGTCCCTCGTTGCTCGGGTACACGCCGTCGAGCAGCAGGAAGGTCACCGCGCGGGCGTGGTCGGCCAGCACGCGGTAGGAGATCCCGGTCCCCTCCGGCCCGCCGGGGTAGGGCGCGCCCACCAGCTCGGCCACCCGGCCGAGCAGCGGCGCGAAGAGGTCGGTGTGGAAGTTGTCGTCCTTGCCCTGCAGCACGGCGGCGATCCGCTCCAGCCCGGCGCCGGTGTCCACGCTGGGCCGCGGCAGCGGCGTGAGGGTGCCGTCGGCCGAACGGTCGAACTGCATGAAGACGAGGTTCCAGATCTCGAGGAACCGGCCGCTCTCGGCGGCGACCTCGAAGGCCTCCGTGTCGAGCTCCACCGGGGCGCTGCCGGGGGTCCACTCGAGATCCACGTAGATCTCGGAGCACGGCCCGCAGGGGCCGGTGTCGCCCATCTGCCAGAAGTTGTCCTTGTCCCCCAGGCCGTAGATGCGGGAGGCGGGCAGGCCGCTCACCTCCTGCCAGAGCGCCCGCGCCTCGTCGTCGGTGTGGTGCACCGTCACGCGCAGCCGGTCGGCGGGGATCCCGAGCCATTCGGGCGCGGTGACGAACTCCCACGCGTACGCGATGGCGTCGCGCTTGAAGTAGTCGCCGAAGGAGAAGTTGCCGAGCATCTCGAAGAAGGTGTGGTGCCGGCGGGTGAGCCCCACCTGCTCGAGATCGTTGTGCTTGCCGCCGGCCCGGACGCACTTCTGGCAGGTGACCGCGCGGACGTACGGCCGCGGGTCCTGGCCGAGAAAGGTGCGCTTGAACTGCACCATGCCGGCATTGGTGAAGAGGAGGGTCGGGTCGTCCTTGGGTTCGAGCGACGACGAGGCGACCTCGACGTGCCCGCGGGCCACGAAGAACTCCAGGAACCGGCGGCGGATCTGGGCAGCGTCCATAGCCCCCAAAGCTAATCGCGGCGGGCCGTTGCTCCGTCGATCACGGTCCGCACCGCGCGGTGCGCCTCGCTGCCGGTGAACCCCCGCCGCGCGAGGAACGCGGTCAGGCGACGCAGCTGGGCCTGGCGCGGCAGGTGCCCGAGCGTCCGCGCCCGCCGCGCCACCTGTTCGAGCGCCTTCGGCCAGGGGTCGGCCGCGCCGTCCCGCGACAAGGTGCCGAGCGCCGCCTCGGTGGCCTCGGCCTCAACCCCCAGCATGGCAAGGTCGCGACGCAAGCGCTCCGCACCGCGACCCCGACCCGACCGCGCCGCGACGTACCCTGCGGCGAAGGCGTGGTCATCGAGCAGCCCCATCCCCTCGAGCTCGGCGAGCGCGGCGCGCGCCGCCGGCTCGGGATGTCCCTTGCGCTCCAGCTTGCGGAACAGCTCCCGCCGGCCGTGGGCCCGGTGCTCCAGCATCCGGAGCCCGGCGCGGAGCGCACCCTCCGCCTCGGCGGCGGCCTCGAGCTCCGCGGCGGCCGACGCGGCCACCACGCTGCCGACGCCGAGGCGGAGCCGCTCGACCACCGCCGACGGAACGGTCCAGGCCGGCCGACCCCCGACCGCGACCCGCACGCATCCCTTCCGGCGCGTATCGGGGAGCAGGCCGTCAATCCTCATCCTTCGTCGTCCTCATCGGCACCCGCCGCCACGGGTTCCGCGGCGCCCATCCCGAGGAGCTCCTTGACCTTGACCTCCACCTCGGCGAGCAGGGCGGGATTGTCCTTGAGGAACAGCTTGGCATTCTCGCGCCCCTGGCCGATCCGCTGGTCGCCGTAGGAGTACCAGGCCCCCGACTTCTGGATGATCCCCGCCTCGCTGGCCAGGTCCACCACCAGGCCGGTGTGCGAGATCCCCTCGTCGAACATCACGTCGAACTCGGCCTGCTTGAACGGCGGCGCCACCTTGTTCTTCACCACCTTGACCCGGACGTGCGAGCCGATCACCGCCTCGCGCTCCTTGACCGGACCGATCCGCCGGATGTCGAGCCGCATGGAGGCGTAGAACTTGAGCGCCTTGCCGCCGGTGGTGGTCTCGGGATTGCCGAACATCACCCCGATCTTCTCGCGCAACTGGTTGATGAACACCACCGCGCAGTTGGTGCGGTTGATCGCCCCGGCCAGCTTGCGGAGCGCCTGCGACATCAGCCGCGCCTGCAGCCCCACGTGCGAATCGCCCATCTCCCCCTCGATCTCGGCCTTGGGCACCAGGGCCGCCACCGAGTCGATCACGACCAGGTCGACGGCCCCGGAGCGGACCAGGATCTCCACGATCTCGAGCGCCTGCTCGCCGGTGTCAGGCTGTGAGACGAGGAGGTCATCCACGTTGACGCCCAGCTTGCGGGCGTACTCGGTGTCGAGCGCGTGCTCCGCGTCGACGTAGGCGGCCACCCCACCGGCCCGCTGCACGTTGGCCACCAGGTGGAGACAGAGGGTGGTCTTGCCCGACGACTCGGGGCCGTAGATCTCCGTGATCCGGCCGCGGGGGATCCCGCCGATCCCGGTGGCGGCATCGAGGTTGATCGCCCCCGTGGAGACCGCCCCCACCTTGACCCGGGGCTCGTCGGCCCCCATCCGCATGATGGTGCCCTTGCCCAGCTGCTTCTCGATCTGGGCGATGGCGAGGGAGAGGGCCTTCTTGCGGTCGGAGTCGGTGGCCATGGAGAACCTCAACAGAAGGGAGTCGTGAGTCCTGAGTCGTGAGAGGGCGCGGATCGGCAGGCGTTTCGATATGACTGATATCGCTCCACAGACCGAACACATACCAAAGTACAACCGAATCTATGCCGAAGCAAGAGCTCCTAGTGTAGCATTTTGATCCACTACGGTACTCCCTAGCGCCACCCTGGCCGCCAGGCGTCCTCGAGGTGGGCGATCGGTGCACCCGGGCCGCCACCCTGCACGGTGACCACATCGAAGCGGTAGCGGTCGCCGCCCCGGCCGTGGCGGAGGATCCAGCTCCACGCCACCCGCTCGATGGTGGCCCGCTTCCGCCGGCCCACGGCCTCCTCCCCGCCGCCACAGGCGGTGCTGCGCCGGGCCTTCACTTCCACGAAGGCCACCAGGTCGGCTCGCCGGACCACCAGGTCGAGATCGTGGCGGCCAAGCTTCCAGCGGTGCGCCTCGACCCGCCAGCCAAGCTGCTGGAGGTGCAGTGCGACCAGCTCCTCGGCGGCGAGGCCGAAGCGGTGGCGGGGATCGGTCCATTCCTCCGGTGGCCGGGCCATGGCGCAACATGAAGGGGCGCCCCCGTACCGCGGGGCGCCCCTCAACGACGGTGGGCACCGACTAACTCAGGCGCCAGGGCTCAGGTGTATTCGTCCACCTGGTGGATGCCGATCATGATCTCCCTTGGCTTGCTCCCGTTCGGCGGCCCGAGGATGCCGGCGTCGTGGAGCTGGTCGATGATCCGCGCGGCGCGGCCGTAGCCGATGCCGAGCCGGCGCTGCAGGAGAGAGGTGCTGCCGCCCTGGTGCTGGATGCAGGTCTCCGCGGCCTGGCGGAAGAGCGGGTCGCGACTCCCCTCATCCGCCTCGCCACCGGGGCCGGCGTCGCCGTCGCCCTCCATGGCCCGGACCACCGCCAGGATGTCCTCGCCCTCCGCGGAGGCGGGGACGGCGGCGGCGCGGTCGGCGTACCACTGCATCACCCGCTCGCTCTCCTCGGTGGAGATGTACGCCCCCTGGATCCGCACCGGCTCGTTGCGACCCGGCGGCACGAAGAGCATGTCGCCGTTGCCCAGCAGCGCCTCGGCGCCGCTCTGGTCGAGGATGGTGCGCGAATCCACCTTGCTGGCCACCCGGAACGCGATCCGCGACGGGAAGTTGGCCTTGATCAGCCCGGTGAGCACGTTCACGCTGGGCCGCTGGGTGGCGAGGATCAGGTGGATCCCGATCGCGCGCGCCTTCTGCGCCAGCATGGCCAGCGGCGTCTCGACCTCGCCCTGCACCGTCATCATCAGGTCGGCGAGCTCATCCACGATCACCACGATCATCGGCAGCTCGCCTTCGGTGTACTCCTCGCGCCACGCCCCCTCGCCCTTCGGGGTGCCGTCCGCCTCGCGCGCGATGGTCGCCAGCGTGGGCTTCCAGCTGGGCGGGTTCCGGAGCGGCTTCCCCTCCAGCACCTTGCGGTTGAAGTCGGCCAGCTGCCGCGCGTTGTTGGCGTGCAGCAGCTCGTAGCGGCGGTTCATCTCGAACACCGCCCACTTGAGCACCGCGGCGGCATCGTGGTTGTCGGTCACCACCTGGTGGCGGAGGTGGGGGAGGGCGTTGTACATCGACAGTTCGACCATCTTGGGGTCGATCATGAGCAGCCGCAGCTCGCGCGGCGTGTAGCGGTAGATCAGCGACGTGATGATGGTGTTGATCGCCACCGACTTGCCGCTGCCGGTGGCGCCGGCCACGAGCAGGTGCGGCATCCGCGCCAGGTCCGCGATCACCGGCTTCCCCTCCACGTCGCGCCCGAGCACCACCGGCAGCACCGCGGTGGAGTGGCGCCACGCCTCGGTGGCCAGCAGCTCGCGGGTCGTCACGATCCGGGGCGAGGGATTGGGGATCTCGACGCCCACCGCGCCGCGACCCGGAATGGAGGCCACCCGGAGCGACTGGGCGCGCATGGTGATGGCAAGGTCGTCGGCCAGCGCCACGATCCGTCCGGCCTTCACCCCGGCGGCGGGCACCACCTCGAACTGCGAGACACTGGGCCCCGAGGTGATCCCCGCGAGCGTCCCCTCCACCTTGAAGGTCTTGAGCGTCGCGAGCAGCAGGTCGCCCAGCCGCTGCAACTCGGCTTCGTCGGCCGCGACGTCGGTGGCCGGCGGCGGCGTCAGCAGGTCGAGCGGCGGCAGGGCCTCGTCGGGCACCGTCCGGCGACGCGGCGGCGGCTCGGGCTCCGCCTCAGGAGCGGCCTCCTCGACGGCGGGCTTGGCACTGCGTGGCTTCCGCACCGGCACCGCGGCCGGCTCGGACTCGGACTCCGGCTCGGCGGCGTCCTCGCGTCGCACCGGCGTCGCGGGGGCGGGGACGCCGGGCTCCAGCCGCGACAGGGGATGCCACGCGATGGTGGCGAGCGTGGCGCCGGTCAGGGCCACGAACCCTGCGATCAGGCCGCCGGCCAGTCCGATCGAATCGAGTGCGGCGCGCGCGAGGAATCCCGGCAACCACCCCGTGGCCCGCGCCGCCCAGCGCCACTCGCCCTCGAGGGCCAGGAAGTCGGCCTGGCGCACCCGGGCGAGCACGCCGATCACGTACGGCACCAGCAGCATCGCCACCAGGGCGAGGATGGTGGCGCGGCGGGCGTCCACTTCGCGGAACCGCCCCAGCCACGCCAGCCCGAGGCCGATTCCCAGCAGCGGCAAGCCGAGGGCCCCGATCCCCAGCATGCGCCACAGGGCCGGGCCCAGGGTGGCACCCAGCGGTCCGGTGAGCGACCACGGCAACAGGGTGAGCGCGGCGAACACCCCGAGGGCGAGGGCGGCCACGGCCCGGAGGCGACGACGGTTGGCTTCGTTCATGGCGGGGTGCGCCGGGAGGCGCCGGGGCAACGTGGCACGGCCGTCAGCCGGCCCCGGACGACTCGGCCTTCAGCAGTTGCGGTTCGCGCTCGAGGAACTTGGTGTCAATGTCACCGGCCACGAAGTCGGGGTGCCGGATCACCCGGGCCAGGAACGGGATGGTGGTGGTCACCCCCTCGAGGATGAACGAGTCGAGCGCCTGGCCCAGCCGCGCCAGCGCCTCGGCGCGGTCGCGGCCGTGCACGATCAGCTTGGCGAGCAGCGAGTCGTAGTACGGCGGCACGGTGTACCCGGCATAGACGTGGGTGTCCACCCGCACGCCGGGACCGCCCGGCGGATGGTACGCGGTGATCAGCCCGGGCGAGGGCTGGAAGTTCTTGTAGGGATCCTCGGCGTTGATGCGCACCTCGATCGCGTGGCCCGAGAGCACGATGTCGCGATCGGCGAGCGGCTCGCCGGCCGCCACGCGCACCTGCTCCTTGACGAGGTCCCAGCCGGTCACCATCTCCGTCACCGGATGCTCCACCTGGATCCGGGTGTTCATCTCCATGAAGTAGAACGAGCCGTCCTCGTCGAGCAGGAACTCGATGGTGCCGGCGCCCACGTAGCCGATCGCCGCCGCCAGCCGCACCGCCGCCTCGCCCATCTGGTCGCGCAGCGCCGGGGTGAGCGCCGGCGACGGCGACTCCTCGATCAGCTTCTGGTGGCGTCGCTGCACCGAGCAGTCGCGCTCGCCGAGGTGCACCACGCGCCCGTGCTGGTCGCCGAGCACCTGGATCTCGACGTGGCGCGGGCGGGTGAGGTACTTCTCCACGTACACGTCGCCGTTGCCGAACGCCGAGAGCGCCTCGTTCTGGGCCAGCGAGAAGAGCTGGGTGAACTCGTCGGGGTCGCGCGCGATGCGCATCCCCTTGCCGCCGCCCCCGGCGGTGGCCTTGATGATCACCGGGAAGCCGATCTCGCCCGCCACGGCGAGCGCCTCCTCGGCGTCCCGCATCACGCCCGGCGAGCCTGGCACGGTCGGGACCCCCGCCTCGGCGGCGAGGCGGCGTGCGGAGGCCTTGTCGCCCATGGCGCGGATCTGCTCGCCGGTGGGCCCGATGAAGGCGATGTTCGACGCGCGGCAGGTGTCGGCGAACTCGGCGTTCTCCGCCAGGAAGCCGTAGCCCGGGTGGATCGCGTCGGCCCCGGTGATCTCGGCCGCCGAGATCAGCGCCGGGATGCGCAGGTAGGATTGCCGGCCCGGCGGGGGGCCGATGCAGACGTCGTCGTCGGCGAAGCGCACGTGCAGCGACTCGCGGTCGGCCTCGCTGTACACGGCCACGGTGCCCACGCCCAGTTCGCGGCACGCCCGGATCACCCGGAGCGCGATCTCTCCCCGGTTGGCCACCAGCACCTTGCGGAACATCAGCGGCGGCCCTTGTCGGCGATGTCGTCGAAGGTGCGGTCGCTGGCGGCGCTGATGCCCGAGACCCGGAGGGCGAACTCGCTCGGATGGGTGGCGTGGAACACCGCTTCCTCGTAGGAAATGACCCCCTCCTGGTACCAGCGCATCAGCGACTGGTCGAACGACTGCATGCCGTAGCCGGTGCCGCCCTCGGCGATCAGCTCGGGGATCGAGAGCGCCTTCTGGGTGTCGCGCATGTTGTCGGCCACGGCGGCGGTGTTGACCAGCACCTCGCACGCCGGCACCCGGCCCTGGCCATCGGCCCGCGGCACCAGGCGCATCGAGATGATCGCGGCGAGCGCGGTGGACAGCAGCATCCGGATCTCGTTGTGCTGGTGCGGCGGGTAGAACGAGAGCACCCGCGAGATCGTCTGCGTCGCGTCGGTGGTGTGGATGGTGGACAGCACGAGATGGCCGGTGTCGGCCGCCTTGAGCGCGGTGTCCATGGTGTCCTGGTCGCGGATCTCGCCGATCAGGATCACGTCCGGGTCCTGCCGCAGCACGTGCCGCAGCGCCGCGCCGAAGGAGAGCGTGTCGCTGCCCACCTCGCGCTGGGAGACGTTGGCCTCCTGGTCGCGGTGCAGGAACTCGATCGGGTCCTCGATGGTGATCACGTTCACCCGGCGGAGCCGGTTGATGTGCTCGATCATCGCCGCGAGCGTGGTGGACTTGCCGGACCCGGTGATGCCGGTCACCAGCACCAGGCCGCGGGGCCGCTCCGCGATCTCCTCGAGCACCAGCGGGAGCTGCAGCTCCCGGATGCTGCGGACCTCGTAGGGAATGCCGCGGAAGGCGAACGCCACGGTGCCGCGCTGCTGGTAGACGTTGGTCCGGAAGCGCCCGATGCCCGGCACGCCGATGCCGAAGTCGGCTTCCTTCGTCTCGGTGAAGTCGCGGATCTGCTTGGGCGTCAGCAGCGACTCGGCCAGCGCCGTGGGCTCGGCGGGACGGGGCGCCGGCATCTCCAGCCGCGTGAGCTGGCCCGCCGCCCGCACGGTGGGCGGCCGGCCGGCCTTGAGCAGCAGGTCGGACGCCCCGCGCCGGACCATCTCCACGATGGCCTGGCGAAACTGGAACGAGCCGCCGGCGTCGCTCGCCATCGCCTCGGGGGGCGTCACGGCACCGGCG
>CAZNOJ010000034.1:0-24046 GCA_964574665.1 uncultured Gemmatimonadaceae bacterium | reverse complement strand
GGGGCCCGCGGTGGAGGCGGGTGAGGTGAGCCACACCGAGCCGTCGGCGCGGCGCACGCCCCGGCCCCCGGCCAGGGCGTGTGCGCCGCCGGTGACTGCAGCGACCCACGGCGCGGCGACCGGGTCCACGCGCAGCCCGCCGGGGATCTGGCCCCGCGCCCCCTGCGGGCCCGGGTCGAGCGGCAGCAGGATCAGCGTGCCCGGCTGCTCGCGCTCGTGCCACTCGTGAATCGCGCGGACCGTCGCTTCGTCGCGCACCAGCACCGCGTGCACGAGGTCGCCGAGCAGTTGCTCGGCGAGTTCGGCCTGGTCGCCGTCGGCGCCGATGAAGTCGGCCAGCGTGCCGAGCACCCGTCCATCGTAGCGGCCACGCTCGGCGAGCAGTGCCGCGGCCGCGGGGGCCACGCCGACCCGGTCGCGCTCCAGGGCCTCGAGGGCCGCGCGGCGTGCGGTGAGGGTGGCGAGCTCCTCCTCGAGTGCGCGTCGCTCGGCGAGCTCGCGGGCCTCGCGGTCGCGGGTCTCGCGCAGGCGGAGGCGGGCCTGTTCTGCGGCGGCCGCCGCGTGCCAGGCGGCGGTCACGTGCTGCTCCGCCGCCGCTTCCGCCTCCGTGTGCCGCTCGCTGGTGTGCTGGCGATCGGCGCTCAACTGGGTGCGGTGCGCCTCTTCCTGGGCCAGCCGCTCATGCAGCGAGGCGATCTCCGCGTCGAGAGCGGTCCGCTCGCCCGCCAGCTGGCGGTGCGTCTCCGCGTGGTGCTGCAGTTCCTGCTCGGTGCGCCGCACCGTCTCGCGCTCGGCGGTGACGCGCTCACGACCGGCCTGCTCCGCCGCGGTGCGGCCGGAGAGCTCGGACTGGATCCGCTGGTGCTCGGCTTCGGCGAGGGCGATCTCCTCGGCGGCGGCCGCAGACTCGAGGCGGGCCTGCTGGATGCGCAGCTCCGAGTTGCTCCGCTCCGCCATGGCGCGCTGGCGGCGCTCGGCGGCATGGGCCAGCCGCTCGGAGGCCACCGCGAGGTCGCCCTCCAGCCGCCCGAGTTCGAGCCGGGCCTGCGAGAGGTCGTCCACCACCGTGCTGCGATGGCGCTCCGCGGCCGCGCGGGCCGCGGCCGCGGCCTCGCGGGCGGCCTCGCGCTCCTGCAGCGCCTGGCGTGCCGCCGGCAGGGCGGTGGTGAGCTCGCCGTGCCGTTGCTCGAAGGTGACGGCATCGTCGGCGAGGCGGGCCAGCTGGTGCGAGGCCAGCGTGATCGTCACCGCGAAGCGCTCCTCGGAGAGCGCCTTGTGTCGCTCGGCCTTGCCCTTCTGCCGGGCCAGCGAGCGGATCTGGGACTGGACCTCGGCGATGAGGTCCTCCAGCCGCTGCAGGTCGGTGCCGGTCTCCTCGAGCCGTCGCGCGGTGGCGTGGCGCCGGTCGCGGTAGAGCCCGACCCCGGCCGCTTCCTCGAACAGCGAACGGCGCTCGTCGGCGCGATCGGAGAGGAGCAGGTCAATCAGCTTCGCCTCGATCACCACGCCGGCGTCGCTGCCGAGGCCGGTGCCGCGCAGCAGGTCGTGAATGTCGCGGAGGCGCGAAGGATTGCGATTGAGGAGGTAGTCGCTCTGCCCCGAGCGGGACAGCCGCCGGGTGATCACCACCTCGGTGTACGGCGTCGGCAGCTCCCCGTTGCTGTTGTCGAGGTAGAGGGAAACCTCGGTCACGTTCACGGGTCGCCGCGTGGCGGCACCCTGGAAGATGACGTCCTCCATCTTGCCACCGCGCAGCAACCGGGCCGACTGCTCCCCGAGCACCCAGCGAACCGCATCCGACACGTTGGACTTGCCGCAACCGTTGGGACCGACAATGGCGGTGACCCCCTCGTCGAAGGTGAGGGTCACGGTGTCGGCAAACGACTTGAAGCCGGTCAGCTCCAGCTTGGTGAGCTTCATCGGGCCTGGGGCGTGGGGTGGATCCTGGCGAAGTCACGGCCCCGGCGGCGCGGGACGTGGCGAATCCCGCAAAATAGCAGGATCGAAGCGGCTACGGCGGCGTGCCACCCGGCGTGGTGACGAAGTAGGGGCGGCCCAGCCGGCGGCCATCGGCCTCCGCCTCGTCACGGTTGGGGTAGGGGCCCACCAGCACCTTGAATCCGTCGCCCTCGACCTGCGGATCCCGGACCCGGGTGCGGAAGCCGATTTCGGCCAACTGCCGGGCCAGGGCCCGGGCGTAGCCCTCGTTCTGCGAGGAGGAGACCTGGATGAAGATCGCGCCGTTGGCGGCCTGGGCGGTGTCCCCCTCCGCCGGGGCCAGCGAGTCGTTGGCGACCGGCTCGGTCCCGGGCAGCGTGTCCGGCACCGCGGCGACCGTGCGCCGCGTGGCCTGCGGGGCCCACTGCAGCAGGGCGAAGAGGTCACCCGCGGCGTCGGGGAGGCGGGCCACGAGCACGGGCTCGGCGGCGGTCAGGTCCCAGGTGGCCACGTCCCGCCCCTGCCGGATCACCAGGGAGCGCCCACCGGCCACGATGGGCAGGTCGGCCGCCCAGGATGCGCCGAGGGTGGCCACCCGGCGGTTCTGCACCACGTCGAGGACCCAGACGGAGTCGCCCACCTCGGCCTGGGCGAGGAGCCACCGGCCGGTGCGATCGGGGCGGAGCGCGCGGGCCGCACCCGGCAGGGGAATCGTGCCGAGCTGGTTGCGAGTGAAGCGATCGAGGACCACCACGTCGCCGCGGCCGCGCGCCACGTAGAGGCGGTGGCCGCTCGGGGAGAACGCGGCGGTGATCGGCGATCCGCCCAGGCGGATGAAACCGTACGCCTCGTCCCGTCCTGGTTGCAGGAGGGTCACGCCGGAATCGTTGGTGATGGCGATGAGGTCGCCGAACCAGGTGCTGGTGACGGCGCCCTGGGGTGCGGCGATGCGCCGCAACTCGCCTTCTTCGGCGACCACCTGCACGCTGCCCTCGTCGCGGGCGTAGAGCGCGATCCGCGCGGACGGGGCCCGGAGCAGGGTCAGGTCCGTCGCGGTGCTGGGCGCCGAGCGGAAGGTGGTCAGGGTGCGATCGGAGAACCGCACCGCGCGCCGGGCGGAATCGAGGCCCAGGACGACGCCATCCGCGGTGCCGGCGAGGGCCACCGTCTTGCGCAGGTACGGCCGGGCGCGGCGGGAAAGCAGGTCCACGCCGACCAGCGTGCCGGCGTCGTCCACCGCGTAGACCATCTGGTCATCCTGATCGAAGGTCAGGAAGCGCGAGGTGGCCGGCACGGCCGACGGGATGCGCCACTCGAGGGCCTGCAGCGAGTCGGCGGAATAGAGCTGCGCGCTGCCCCCCTCGGCGGGAAGCCGGAGCAGCGAGCCCGCCGCCGGAATGCCGTGGGGGAGTTCGCGCGGACCCTCGGCGCGCTCCTCCCCGCCACAGGCGGCGAGGAGCACGAGGATGGTCCCGAGGCAGAGCGGTCGCGTCACCCCTAGAAGGTAGGCCCGAGCGACACGGTCCAGAATGGGGAGGTCCCCGGCCGGCGGATCGGCTTGGTGTAGTCGAAGCGCAGGATGATGATCCCGAAGAGGTTGACGCGCGCGGAGGCGCCCCAGCTGCGCAGCGGGGTGCGGATCCCCGCCTCGAGGTCGCCGTCCTCCGCCGCGCGGAACTTGACCACCGAGGTGCCGTCCCACGCCACGCCGGCGTCGTAGAAGATGGCGCCCTCCACGGGCGGCAGGAACTTGGGCGTCCACTGGTAGATCGGCGACAGGATCGGGAACCGGATCTCGGCATTGAACACCGCGAGGGAGGTGCCCACCAGCTGGTCGAGTGCGGTGCAGCCCGTGACGGTGTTGGGGTTGACGGGCGTGTTGAGGCACTCGTTGCGCCGGAACGAGCCCGAGGTGTAGCCGCGCAGCAGGTCGGGGTAGCCCATGTACAGCGTGAACTGGTTGGCGTCCTCGCCCGAGCGCCCGAAGTAGAGCATGCGGGTCGCCACCGTGAAGGGGCCGACCACCTTGTCGTAGCGGCGCAGGTCGGCGGTGACCTGGGTGAAGTTCCACCCGCCGAAGGTGGGTGCGATCTCGAAGCGCGCCCGGCGGCCGATCATCGGGCCCACGAAGCCGAAGACGGTGTTGTCGTCCACCAGGGCCAGCGAGGGCTGCACGTAGCTGGTGCTGCCGAGCCCGAAGCGGTCGAGTTCGGGGTCGCGGGTGTAGAACCCGGTGAAGGGATCGTAGTACTCGCGCAGCGAGAGGATGGCGTCGTCCACCAGGGTGCCGCGGAGGCCGACCTCGAGGCGGCGGAAGCGCGACAGCGGGTACGCGCCCTGCGCGAAGGCGGAACGCAGCACGATGCGGCGCACGTTGGTGGTGAGCAGGTTCTCGAAGGTCTCGTCCACCTGCTGGATGGTGCTGCCCTGGTAGAAGAAGTAGGGATCCTGCTGCACCCCCACCGCCCAGTTGAAGCGCCGCGAGATGTTGCTGTAGGCCGCCAGCACCTGCGCCTCCTCGATCCGGCCGTTGACGTAGCCGGAGAAGAGGAGCTGCCGGTCGCCCAGCATGTCGGAGAGGGTGATGGTGGTGCCGCCGAAGACGCCGTTGCCGAAGTTGTCGCGCACGTAGCCGATGCTGGGCCGCGCCACGAAGTCGGGCGAGAAGCCGACCTTGTAGGGCCGCTCGCTGAAGGTGGCGGTGTCGGGGAGGCCGAGGGTGCTGGAGTCGTTGAGCGCCACGATGCTGAGCGGCGGGGGCGGCCGCAGCGAGTCGGGCAGCGGCGTGATCGCGTCGGCCTGGCGGAGCCCGCCCTGGACGCCGCGATAGAGCGCCTGGCCGCCGTCGTTGACCGCCACCTGCGCGGTGTCGGTGACGGGGGCATCGGCCAGCTCCGGCGGCCGCGGCCGCCACGGCTCGGCCTTGCGGCCGCGGGGATTGTCGAGCGTGTAGACGTCGTACTCGGTGTCCTCGTAGTACACGAACGCCAGCCGGTCGGCCGGCCCCGCCCAGGAGATGGAGGGCGAGAGCGGCGTGATCCCCTGCGCCCCGGTGAACAGGTCGGTGAGCTGGAAGGCGTCGCGCGCGGCGAAGTCGTACAGGAAGACGTTGGTGACGCCGCTCCGATCGGAGAGGAACGCCAGCGATCCCCCGTCGGGGGCCCACTGCGGGTTGACGTTCTTGCCGTGCTCCATGTTCTCCAGCACCTCGATCCGCCCGCTGCCCAGCTGGTAGGTCGCGATCCGGAAGTTGCTGAAGCGGAGCAGGTCGAAGTCGGTCTCGGGGCCGCGGTCGGTGGCGAACGCGATCCGCTGCCCGTCGGGCGACCAGGTGGGGTGCAGGTCGGCGTGCCGGTCGTTGGTCAGCCGCTGCAGGTTGCTGCCGTCCACGTCCACCAGGAAGAGGTCGGAGATGCCGCCGTCGTAGCCGGTGAAGACCAGGCGTCGGCCGTCGGGACTCCACGACGGCGTGGTCACCCCGCTGAGGTCCACGCGGATCCGCCGCACCTCGCGGTTGCGCTCCACGTCGAGGATGAGGATGTCGTCGCGCGGGCCGCGCTTGGCGGCCACGGCCAGGTAGCGGCCGTCCGGCGACCACGAGGCCGCCGAGTTGATGAAGCGGAACGTCTCGTAGTCGGAGCTCCAGGTGCTCTCGTGCAACCGCCGGATCACGCGCCCGCTGGGGACCTCGGCGAGGTAGAGATCAACGAAGTAGAAGTCCTTCTCGGAGTAGTAGGCGACCCGGGTGCCGTCGGGCGAGAGCGCCGGGGCCAGGTGCAGGGTGCCGTCGCTCTGCTCCTCGGTGAGCACCGCGGTGGCGATCTCGCGCGCGGGCTTCTGCTGCCCCAGCAGCGGCAGGTACGCCTTCTGGGTGGCATCGCGCCACTGGTCGCCGAGCTGGACGAAGTCGAGGCCGATCACCCGGCGGAAGGCCCCCTCCAGCGAGCCGCTGCGCGACGCCTGCAGGATGGCGCCCAGCGCCTCGTCGCCCCAGCGGGCGCCGATGTAGCTCACGATCGCCTGGCCGAAGCGGTACGGGAAGATCGTGGGGTCGGTCTCCAGCTGCCGGATGGTCGGCAGCTTGCCCTCGGCGGCGGCGTCCCGGAGCCACATCGCGGTGTTGGGGTCCACCGGTCCCACCGAGAGGTACTCGGCCATGCCCTCCACGAACCAGAGCGGCGGGTTGACGGCGATGATCGTCTGCAGGCCGCCGCCGGCGCGGCCGCCGGCCCAGGTGTCGTACTGGAACTGGTGCACCATCTCGTGCTGCAGCACGTGCTCGATGTCGGCGTACGAGCCCGTGAGCGGCATCACGTTGCGGTGCTTGAGGAAGTCGGTGAAGCCGCCGGTGCCTTCGCCCACCTCGCCCGGGGTGGTGTTGGTCTGCTGGAAGTCGGAGTGCGAGGCGTAGAGGATGATCGGCTTGCGCTCGCGGAACTGGTGGCGCAGCACCCGCGACAGGCGCGCGTAGGAGCGCTCGGCCATGCGCGCCACGTCGTAGGCCGCGGTGCGCTCGGCCTCGTAGTAGTAGACATCGAAGTGCTCGGTCTCGAGCACCCGGAAGTCGAAGCGGGTGTACTGCACCTTGTTCTGGCCGAAGTACTGGGCCGGAAGGGGGGCAGCCACGGCCAGCAGCAGGGCCAGCAGGGGGAGGCGGCGCATGACGGACGACCTTTCGCGCAACGGGACGATCACGAACCCTGGAGGAGTGGCGGGGCGTCCTGCCAGAGCCGCTCGAGCCGGTAGTAGGCCCGGGACTCGGGATGGAACAGGTGCACCACCACGTCCACGAAATCGAGGAGCACCCAGCGACCGGCGCTCATGCCTTCCACATGATTGACGGGGAACCCCGCCTCCTCGAGTGCCTGCATCACGCCATCGGCGATGCCGCGCACGTGGGCGTCGGAGGTTCCCGAGGCAATCACGAAATAGTCGGCGGCGTCACTCAGGCCGCGCAGGTCCAGCACCACCAGCTTCTGCCCCTTGCGGTCCTCGATGGCGCGGACCACCGCGGCCACCGGGTCCGGCAGGGGACGCCGCCTGCTGTCGTCAGCCAACCGCCGCGTCCTCCACGTCATCCTCCACCTGATAGAAGACCGCCCAGGCCCCCTCGCCCACGTGGGTGCCGATCACCCCGGTGGCCGGCCCGGTGATCACGTCGAGCGGCCGGTAGGCCGCCACCAGGGCATTGCGCACCCGCTCCGCCACCTCCGGCGCCTCGGCATGGACCACCCCGAAGCGGAGCCGGGCCGGTCGCGGGGTGAGGCGCTGGTCGAGCAGGTCGAGCACCCGGGGCACCACCTGCTCCCGCCCCCGCACCCGGGCCGCCGGGACGATCCGCCCGGTGGCATCCAGCTCCAGCAGGGGATGGATGTCGAGCAGGCCCCCCAACCATGCCTTGCCGCGCGACACCCGACCCGAACGCAACAGATTGTCGAAGGTGTCCACCGTCAGGATCACGCCGGACCGGTCCCGGATCCGTTCCAGCTCGCGGGCGATGTCCGGTCCGCGCCACCCGGCCTCGGCCAGCTCCACCGCGCGGAGGGCGAGCATCCCCACCCCGAGCGACGCACTGCGCGAATCCACCAAGGAGACGCCGGTGAGCCCGGCGGCACGCACGGCGGCCTGCGCCGAGGCCAGCGTGCCGGACAGACCGCCCGAGACCAGGATCGCCACCACCTCCTCCGCCTCCTCCCGGGCGGCCCGGAAGGCGCGCACGAACTCCGCCGGGGCCGGCTGCGAGGTGGTGGGGAGGACACTCGAGGAGCGCATCCGGCGATAGAACTCGGACGGCTTGAGGTCCACCCGGTCGCGGAAGGTCTCGGAGCCGAACATCACCTGCATGGGGACCGAGACGATCCCGTGCCGATCGAGCGTGGCGTCGCTCAGGTCGTTGGTGGAGTCCACCACCACCGCCACCCGTCGGGAGGCCTCGTGGCCGAGCCGGCGGTGCTGGGCGCGCATGTCATCGGCCTTGCGGGCGGTGACCGTGCCCCAGCGCTCGGCATAGGTGAAGACCGCGTCCGGCGTGTCGGTGTGCACATGGATCTTGAGGATGTCGCCCACCAACGCGACCACCACCGAGCCCCCGAAATCGTGCATCGCCACCCGCACGTCGTTGGCCGGCGGGAGGGATGCCCCTCGCAGGAGGACCTCGGTGCAGTACTGGAAGTCACGTTCGGAGGCGATCGCCGCCAGGGCCGCGGGGGCGGGCTCCTCGGCGAGGGCACCGAGGTCCACGGGGAGGATCGGGTCACCGTCGAGGTAGCGGACGAACCCTTCGATCATGCGCACGAACCCCTTGCCGCCCGCGTCCACCACCCCCGCCTCCCGGAGCACCGCCATGAGTTCGGGGGTGAGCGCGAGGACGCGCTCCGCCTCGGCGTGGAGTCGGCGGAGGAAGACGCCGATGTCGGGCGAGTCGGCGGCGGCTCGCTCGGCCGCCTGCGCCGCATCGCGCGCCACGGTGAGGATGGTGCCCTCGCGGGGCTCGTCGAGCGCCTGCTCCAGCGATTCCGCGCCCCGCCGCACCGCCCGGGCCACCTCGACGGCGTTGGCGGTGGCGCGGCCGGCCAGGGCGTCGCCGAAGCCGATCAGGAAGTGCGCCAGCATCATGCCGGAGTTGCCGCGCGCGCCGAGCACCGCTGCGCGGGCCGCCGTGGCGGCGGTGTCGGCCAGCGAGGCGGGGCCCAGGGCGCGCAGCGCGTCGGAGACGGCGCGGAGGGTCAGCGAGAAGTTGGTGCCGGTGTCGCCGTCGGGGACCGGAAAGACGTTGATCCGGTTCAGCTCGTCGCGACCGGCCGCCACCCAGTCGCTCGCGGCGTGGAAGCCGCGAGCGAGCCGGGCGCCATCGAGGTAGCCGATCCCGACGACGGGTGGGCGCACTCAGCCCTCGGCCGAGACGTTCACCTTCACTTCGGCGTGGACATCGTGCGGCAGGCGGATCGCCACCGACCGGAAGCCGAGCTCCTTGATCGGATGGGCCAGCTCGATCTTGCGCTTGTCGATCGCGAAGCCGCGCGATTCCAGCGCGGAGGCGATGTCCGCCGACGTCACCGAGCCGAACAGCTTGCCGTCCTCGCCGGCCTTGGCGGAGAAGTCGAGCGAGACCTCGGCGAGGCGGGCCGCCAGGGCCTCGGCTTCGGTCCGCTCGGCGGCGTCGCGCGCGGCGCGGGCCTTCGACTCGGCGGCGATCCGCTTCTTGTTGCCCTCGGTGGCCTCGAAGGCGAGGCCGCGTGGCAGCAGGAAGTTGCGGGCGTAGCCCGGCTTGACGCGGACCAGGTCGCCGGCCTTGCCGAGGGAGGGAACCGATTCGCGCAGGATGAGGTCGATCATGGAGGAGCTCCTTGGGGCGCCAGCAGCCGGCGGCGCAGGTCGAGCCAGGTGTCGGCCAGACCCACCAGGGTCAGGGCGACCAGGGCCAATGGTAACAGCAGGACGGCCGCGACGGTGAGCACGAAGGCGAGCCCCGTCGGGGCCGGCAGCAGCGCCGTCTGGGTCACGGCCAGGCCGCGACCGGCGTACAGCGCCAGCAGGAAGAGCAGCAGGTTGGCGGCCACCAGCGCCGCCGTGTCGGGCAGCGGGGCCAGGGTGGCGGCGCCGGCCGCGATCACCAGCCACACGAAGTGATCGCTGAACGTGAAGGTGTGAAACGGGGGCGAGGGTTTGCCGATGGGGGCCGACGCCACCCGGTGATACCAGACCCAGGCCAGCCAGCCGCCGCCCAGGGCCATCACGGCGTGGAGCCCGGGCCAGAGGTCGGCGGTGGCCGCGAGCCCCCGCGCCAGGTTGGCCGCCAGTTCCGCCGTGGTGCCGAGGGCGGCGTCCACGGTGGAGGGCGGAGCTTCCGGCAGGGCGGGAATCGCGATGCGGTACAACTGCCACTGCATCGCGGTGACGGTCTGTCGCAGCGTGCTCCAGTCGAGGCCGAGCACGGCGAACCAGGTCCAGGTGCCGGCCACGGCCACCGCCACCGCGGCCAGCGCGCGGCGGAAGAGCGAGCGCACCCCCACGAGGGAGGTGATCACGAAGGCGCCGGTGAAGAGCATCCCCGCCGCGCGGACGGTGCGATCCACCAGGGAGGTGGGTGCCTGCAACAGCACCCACGCCAAGGCCGCGCTGGCGCCGATCCAGAACCACTCGCGCACGGTGCGCGGGCGGGACAGGAGCAGCAGCAGCGCCAACGGCCCCAGCACGAAGCTCTTCGGTGCCACCAGCAGGTAGCCCAGCAGCAGCAGCGGTGGGGCCCACGAGGCGCGACGTCCGGCAGCGCCGGACGCCGCGGTCACGTCCGTCAGCCGCCGAAGCCCTTGATGTAGGGCAGCAGGGCCACTTCACGGGCGCGCTTGATCGCCCGGGACAGCTGCCGCTGGTGGCGGGCACAGGTGCCCGACAGCCGGGACGGCAGGATCTTGCCCCGCTCGGTGAGGAACCGCGACAGCAGGCGCTCGTCCTTGAAGTCCACCACCCGCACGCCGCTCTCGCAGATGGCGCAGGTCTTGTTGGGGCGGGCCATTACTCGTCGTCCTCCCCGTCCTTGGCGGACGGCGCGGTGGACATCCGGGCGCCCTCATCGAGCACCACGAGGTGACGCAGCAGCGACTCGTCGAGCTTGAGCGCGCGCTCGAACTCGGGGAGCTGGCCGGCCTCGGCCCGGAACTTGGCGATCACGTACCAGCCGGTCTCGCGACCGGAGATCGGATAGGCCAGGGTGCGCTTGCCCCAGTGGGTGAGCGCGATCTCCTCGCCGGGTGCCTGCGGCACCAGGGCGTGGAACTTCTGGAGCTTCTCGGTGATGGCGGACTCTTCGAGGGTGGAGTCGAAGATGTACACCGCCTCGTACAGACGGGACACGGCACCTTCCTTCGGTCTAAAGGAGTCGCCCCGGGGCGGTGCGGCCCCGAGGAGGATGGATGTGGACAACCCGCAAATATACCTGAGGTGGGGTGGGTCGGGGAACTGGCGACATGCGACGGGGGACAGGCGACAAGCGACTGGGCGACGCGGCGACTGGGCGACTAGGCGACGCGGCGACGGGCGAGCGCCGCTTAACGCGTTGTCTGGCAATTGGTTGCGTCGCATAAGGACGGGGGTACCGGCGTCGCTCGTGGCACGTCGCCCGTCGCCTCCCGCCTGTCGTGGCTCACCGCACCACCAGGATCTCCTGCTCCCGGGTGGCCCGCATGCCGTCGCGCTCCACCGTGACGATCACCCGATACACGCCGTCGCGCAGGCGGTTGAGGTCGAGCGACTTGCGCACGGAGGTGCGCTCGCCTGTGGCGCGGTCGGTGGTGGTGAGCGCAATGCGTTCGGTGAGCCGGGGGTTGAGCGGGACGACCTGCAGGGTGGTGGCGTACTGCTGCCCCGCCGCGAGGCCGGACACCTCGTAGTACAGCTCGACCGTCTCGTTGGTGCGCCAGGTCCCCAGCGGGTGGAGCGGGAAGGCGCCGACCGGGGTGGTCCACGGGGGCGACCCCTCGCGACCCGTGACCACGTCGGAAAGCGACAGGGTGGTGCCGGGATCGACCACCAGGTTCCGCGACAGCGCGTAGGCGCGCGGGCCATCGCCCTGGCCGGCAGTCATGGTCACTTCCCAGCGGCCCGCGTCGAGGGGCAGCTCGAAGAGCACCGACAAGTGGGCATCGGGCGGGGGGGTGCTGCCGATGAACCGGCGGGTGCTGTCCACCACGATCCGGGTGCCGTCACTCGGCCGGTAGGCCGTGAGGGTGAAGCGCGCCTGCCAGACGATCCGGTCGTCGAGCAGCGTGTCGGCCGCGATCTGGTCGAAGGGCAGCGCGAAGGAGACCACCGCGCGCCCGTCGCCGCGGGCTCCGGTGCCCAGCGCGAAGGTGCGCACCGCCGCGTTCCACGGCGCGGTGATCCGGGGCGTGTCGGAGTCGGTGCGCCACTGCAGGGCCGCGTCCTCGCGCTGCTGGACGATCGCCTGTTTCACGGCGGGGAGGCAGCTGCGCGGCGTGGGATAATCGTCGTCGTTGGCAATCCGGGAGGCTGCCTCCTGGTATTCCGGTAGCATGGCCGCGAGGGATAGCCAGGCGATCTCGTCGAGCGGGAGGTACGACATCATCGTCGTGGGCGCATGGCGGCCGAAGGTGCTGCTGGCATCGAAGTGGAACGAGCGCCAGCGTCCCTCGATCCAGTACACCCAGGATTCACGGGTGACCGCCGACTCGATGCTGCCGTCGAGGTTGCGCGGGGTGGCTCGGGTGGCCGGTTCGCCGTGGCGGAGGTAGACGAAGCCGCGGTGGTCGAGCAGCGGCTCGCGGTGGCGCAGGTCGCCTTCGGGAAACGGGGGATGGATCGGCAGCGAATCCACGAAGGCCGTGGCCGACGCGACGCACTCGCGCCCGCCGTGGATGTACCAGAAGCGGGTGTAGATGTCCTTGGTCCACGGCACCGGCACGCGGTACCGCTCGTGCGCCACCACCCAGCGACGGAGGTGCTCCAGCAGCCGCCCGTCAGGCGGGCGACCCGACGCCGCGTCGCGCGAACCCCAGAAGCGTTCCAGCCAGCCGCGCGCCGCGCCGGCATCTGCCGCGCGATCGAAGCCGGCCAGGGAATCCTCCCCCACGATCCAGGCCAGGTCGAGGCGAAACGCGTCGCGGGCGGCGGGGGTGAGCCGGTCGAGGCCCTGCCAGTAGTGGACGGTTGCCGCGAGGGTGTCGTCGAGGGCCCGCGCCGTGCGCGCCAGCTCCAGTGCCACCACTCCGGCATCGGCACCAGCCGTGTCGGCCGCGGTGAAGGCGTCCCGGGCCTCGCGGTACCGGCGGTTGGTGCGCTCGTGGCGGCCCTTCACCAGCCAGGCGTCCGCCAGCGGCACCGGACGCGCGAGCTCACGCGTGAGGAGGCCGAGCTGGTTGTCACGGAGCTCGCGATCGCCGCCGCGCACCAGGTGGCGGATCGCGAGGGCGCGGAGCACGGCGTTGTCCGGGTCGTCGCGGAGCCCCTCCTCCAGCTGGCGCCACATGCCGTCCACGTTGCGCTCCCCCTCCACCTTGCCGTCGGAGTTGAGGGTGGGCTGGCCAAGCCGGTCGAGCAGCTCGAACGCGCGGGCGCTCAGGTAATGCGGCCACGGCGAGCGGCCCGCCGCGGCCTGCTGGTTGAACAGGAACAGCGCCCGTTCGGCGTCGGTGCGGTTGCCGGTGCGCTGGTACGCCGCGAGATAGCGAAGCCCGTCGAGGAGGCGGCCGGGAACCTGACCCGCGGCGTCGGTCGTGGGTGCCTCGCCGCGCACGATCGCGGCCTCGGCGAGTACTGCGAAATCCTGGGCCGACACGGCAGGCATCGCGAGCAGGCAACCGACGACGAGTGCGGTGGCCATCGCGGAACCCGTGCCCCGTCGCCCCCGTCGCCGCTCCGCGGGGCGGGGCAGGCCGTTGCCCGTCACCTGGCGTCCACCACCAGGATCTCCTGCTCGCGCACCGCCGTGTCCGCGCCGGCCGCCACCGTGACGCGGAGCAGGTAGCGGCCCGGGCGCAGGCGGTCGAGCGCCACGCTGCGGCGCACCTGGGTGGGAGAGCCCGCGGCGCGTTCGCTGTTGGTGAGGGTGATGGGGTCGCCGAGGCGCTCGTCGAGCGGCACCACTTCGATGGTGGATTGATAGCCAATGCCCGAGGCCAGCCCGCGGACCTCGTACCAGAGTTCCACCGTGCCCCCGCTCGGCCAGGCGCCCAGGGTGTTGACCGGGAAGGCGCCGTCGGCCGCGCGCCAGGCCGGCTGCCCGGCGAGGCCCGTGACCACGTCGGAGAGCGCGATGCCATCGCCGCCGTCCACCACCAGGCTCCGGCGCAACGCGTACGCACCGCCCAGGGAGTCGCCCGGCTGGCGCGCGATCACGGCCACGTGCCACGCACCGGCATCGAGCGACAGCTCGAGGAACCCCGAGAGGAGTCCACCCGGCGGAGCGCGCCGGGCGGTGAAGGTCCGCACCGTGTCGAGATCCACTCGCGCCCCGTCCCGGGTGCGCCACGCGCTCACCGCGAGCCGAAGGGTCCACGTCAGTCCGCCGTCGGCCAGGGTGTCGGCGGCGAGGTCGTCGGTGGGGACGGCAAAGGTGAGCAGCACGCGCCCATTGCCGTCGCGCTGGTGGCCCAGGGCGAAGTACCGCAGCACCGCCTGCCACGGCTCCAGGATACGCGGCGTGTCGGAATCGCTCTCGATGGCGAGTGCGGCGTCGGCGCGCATCCGGCGTACTGCCGGAGTCACGTCATGGCGACACGTCGGCGGTTGGCGGAGTTGCAGCTCCAGCGATCGCACCGCTCCGGTGTATTCGGGGAGGATGCGCGCGAGCGCCCTCCAGGCCTGCAGGCTCTGCACGGGGAGATATGAGGACAGCGTGGTGGCGGAGTGCTTGCCGAGCGCGTCGCCGCCGCGGAAGTGGTAGGCCCGCCAGGCGCCCTCGTGCCAGTAGACCCAGCTCTCGGTGTCCTGCAGCGATTCGAGCAGGCGCTGCCTTTCCCGACCCGGGGCGGTGCGATCGAGTCCCAGGGGGAGGGGCGGGTCATCGGTGTCGCCCTCGCCGCCCTCGTCCACGACCAGCGGAGGCACCGTGCGGGCGAACGGCTCGCCGTGGCGGAGGTAGATCAGCCCACGGTGATCGAGCAGCGACTCGCTGGCCCGCGGATCGCGCTCGAGGAGGGGCGGGTGAATCGGCAGGCGTTCGTAGAACGGCGTGGCGTTGCCGACACACTCGTCACCAATGAAATCGAACGCAATGTCCACGCGGGTGTAGATGTTCCGCCGCCACGGCGAGGGGATGCGATAGTGGTCGTGCGCGTAGGCCCAGCGGCGCAGGTGCTCGCGCAGGCGGGCATCGCGCGCCGCGACGGCGGCAGCATCGCGCTCCCCCCAGAAGCGTTGCAGCCAGGCGCGTTCCTGTCCCTCAGGGAGCTCCGTGTAGGCGCGGAGCGAATCGCTGTCGAGGATCCACCCCAGATCCTGGCGGTAGAGGTCACGCCCTGCGGGGGTGAGTCGGGCCACGCCGTCCCAGTACGATCGTGCGGCGTCGTCGAGCCGGCCGAGGGCCGCGAGCGTCCGCGCCCGCTCGAGCGCCACCACGCTCGGATCGGCGCCATCACGGCCGGCGCGGTCCAGGATCACCAGGGCCACCTCGTGCGCGCGGCGTGCCCGCTGGTGCCGTGCCCACACCACGAGTGCGGTGGGCAGCGCGTCGCGGCGGGACACCTCTGCGGCCAGCGCCTCGCGCGTCTCGGCCCGGAGTTCCCGGTCGCCGGAGGGATAGGTGAGCTCGGCCAGCAGCATCCGCGCCCGCAAGAGGCCCGGGTCGCGCTGCAGCGCTTCGTGCAGGTGGCGCCACGCCGCGTCGAGGTGCTGCTCGCCCTCGCGTCCTCCCGCGCTCAGGATGACCGGCGCGCCGAGGTCATGGAGCAGCAGGAATCCCCGGGCCAGGGCGTACTCGGGCCACCCCCACTGCGGCCGGCGCTGCGAGGCCTGCGCGAAGCGGAACAGGGCGCGTTCGGCGACGGTGCGATTGCCGTCGCGCAGGTAGCGGCCGAGTTCGTCGAGGCCGATCTGCACCTGGCGGGCCTCGCCGTCGGCGACTTGCGGCAGCGACGGTCCCGGGTCGGGGCGCACCGCGGCATCGGCCGCCGCGAGGATGGCGGCGTCCGCGGCGGACTGCGCGCCGAGCGGCTGGAGCAGGCCGAGGAGCGTGACGCCGGCGACGATTCGACAGAGGATCGGCGTCACTGCCGCGCCACCACGGTGATCGCCCGCTGGCGGGTGAGGGCGGTGCCGCCCGACGTGACGGTGAGCTTGACGAGGTAGTTGCCGGGGTCGAGGTCGCGCAGCTCCAGGGTGCGCCGGAGCGCCGTGACCGGTCCCGCCGCGCGATCGGTTCCTTCCACCTGCACGCTGCGGCGTCCGCGGCCCTCCGGCACCACCTCGAGTCGGGTCCGGAACTCGGTGCCGGCGTCGAGTCCGCGCACCTCGAACCAGAGCTCGAGGTCGCTGCCACTCTGCCAGGCGTTGAAGGGATTCATCGGGATCGGCTCCCCGCCGGGATCCCAGACGGGAATCCCCGCGGCGCGACCGACCACCAGGTCGCCGAGTGCGAGTCCCGTGTTGCCGGGGATGGTCACGTTGCGCAGCCGTGCCATCCCGCCGGTGCCGCGTCCCGGCTGCTCGGCACGGAGTCCCATCATCCAGTCGCCCGCGCCGAGTGGCACCTCGAACAGCCCGGTGAGGAAGCCCTCGTCGAGCGATCGGGTGGCGAAGGTGCGGGTGGTGTCGATGAACCGATTGTTCCCGGTTGCCTGGTCGAAGAAGGCGAGCCGGAAGCGGATCGGCACCAGGAACCGGCCGTCCGGAGTGTTTCCCTGGGTACGGAGCCCGGTGCTGGGGATGGCGAAGGCCACCACCGCCCGCCCGGAGCGATCGGCAGCGTGGCCCACGCCGAAGAACTGGGAGTACAGGGTGAACGTGGTGTCGAACACCGGGGTGTAGGAGTCGGCCTGCGAGGCCACCGTGGCGTCGGTGCGCGACTGGGCCATCATCTGCTGGATCCCCTCGTCGCAGGTGGGGGGACCCGCGCCGAGGGGGCGGAGCAGGGCGCGCGCCACGTCCACGTACGACCAGAAGAGGTTGGCCCGCGCGGCGTAGAGGTCGGGTCGCAGGGGCAGGATGGCGTTGAGGGTGGTGGGGCCGTGCAGCCCAAGTGCCTGGGAACCGGTGAAATGCAGCACCCGGTACTGGCCCTCAACCCAATAGAGCCACGACTCGTTCTGGCGCACCCGTTCGTCCATCAGTTGCTCGGCGGTGAGCGACTTCTGGAAGAAGAAGAGCGAGTCGCTCATGAACCGCCGCGCGATGTCGAGGTCCATCTCCTTCACCCCGGTGTTGGGCGGTAGGAACCAGGACACGTCCTCGGACGAGATCTCGAACAGCCCCGGGACCAGGGTGTTGCGATCCACGTCGCTGCGCCCACTGCCCACGGTGCTCTTGGCGATCGGGTCGCCATGCCGGAGGTAGACGATGCCGCGGTGGTCGAGCAGGCGTTCGTCCTTGCGGATGTCGCCGGGATGGTGCGGTTCCTCGGCGATCAGGTCGTCGAGCGACCAGGCGCCCGACGGGACGCACTCGCCCTGCAGGGCCACGTCGAACTCGGTGCGCTTCATCTCCGTGCGGCGCGACGACGCCGGGATGCGGTACAGGTCGCGCACCACGTTCCAGCGCCGCAGGTGCTCGGAGAGCCGCTCCCCGGGAGCGCGCAGGTTCTCGGCATCGCGCTTGAGCCAGAACCGCTCCATGGCCGCGAGGAGGGAGTCGGCGGGCAGGGCGTCCAGGGCGTCGAGGGTGTCGGTGGAGGTGATCCACTGCAGGTCAATGCGATGTTCGAGTCGCGCGGCGGGCGAGGGGTTGCGGAGCGACGCCCAGTACGCGTCGCGCGCATCGGGCGTCCGGCCGAGCCGATGGAGCACGCGGGCGCGGTCGAGCTGTGCGAGGCCCGGGTCGCCGTGGAGGGCGAGCACCGAGTCGAAGCGGGCCAGGGCGTCCTCGGGCCGGTCGTCGGTGCGCAGCATGCGCCCCTCCACCAGCACGGCGCGCCAGTCGCTGGAGGGCGGAGCGGCGTAGCCCTGGATGGTGCGGCGGAAGTCGTCGCGCGGGACGCGGTAGCCGCTGGCCAGCGCGAGCTGGAGGAAGAGGTCGCGCGACGGACCGAAGAGCGGATCGCGCTGCAGTGATTCCTGCATGGTGCGCCAGATCGCCGAGGCGTTGCTCTCGCCCTCGCGGATGCCGCTGCCGGGCTTGGGCACGTACTCGCGCAGTTCCAGGGCGACGATGGCGCGCGCCATGGCGTAACGGGGCCACACCCAGTCGCCGCGCCGGGTGGCCGCCGTCTGGAAGTCGAAGAGGGCGACGTCAATCTCGCTGCGGTCGTTGCGGAGCTCCCCGCGCCGGAGGACGTAGTGCGCCCGGCGGAGGGCGCCGGGGATGCCGTCGCCGGTGCGGGACGCGGCGTCGAGGCGCTCGAGGGCCGGCAGCTCGACGATCGCCTCGAGGGAATCCAGCCAGGCGGCGAGCCGGGCGGTCTCCTCGGGCGACTGGGCGCCCAGGGGAGCCAGACCGGTCGCGAGCAGGAGCCACGCGACCGAGCGGGTCCAGCGCTGCATTGCACCTCGCGGGGGAGGGTGTCCGGCAATTGTGGGGCTGTTCGGCGGATTCCGCCATTGGCTGGGGACGCCGCACCCCGGGCCCGGGCACACGCGTCGGCCTCGGGTGCGGGGTAGATTGCGGCGGTTCCCACAGGCGACTGCCCACGTCCAGGTTCCCCGACACCCACCTCTCGGTGCTCGAAGCGCTCCGCACGGACGACCCGGACGCCCGTCGCCGCGCCTCCGAGCTGCTGGTGCGTGCCTATCGCGCCCCGGTGCTCGACGCGATCGCGTGGCGCTGGTCGCTCGAGTCGGCCGACGCCGAGGACCGGGTGCAGGAGTTCTTCGCCACCGCCCTGGAGAAGCGCTGGTTCGACCGGTTCGATCCGGCGCGCGGCCGATTCCGTGCCTACGTGCGGTTGCTGGCCGACCGCTTCATGGGGCACGCCACGGAGTCGGCCAATCGCCTCAAGCGTGGCGGGGGACACGCGGCGGTGTCACTCGATGACCTGGGCGACGTGCTCCCGGACGCCGAGGCCGACCGGCGGTTCCGCGACGCCTGGGTGCGGAGCGTCTTCGAGCTGGCGCTGGCGGCACTGCGGAGCGAGGCGACCGGGGCGGGGCGGGAGGTGCACCTCGCGTTGTTCGAGGACTACGACCTCGCCAGCGCGGAGCGACCGACCTATGCGGAACTTGGTGCGCGGTACCAACTCGGCGAGAGCCAGGTGATCAACCACCTCGCCTGGGCCCGCCGTCGCTTCCGGCACCACGTGCTGGCCACGCTCCGTGCCCTCGCGGGGAGCGAGGCCGAGTACCGCGCGGACGTGCGCGACCTCCTCGGGATCGAGCCGCCGTGAGCGGGGTCTCCGAGCAGGCGGTGGCCCACCTTCGGGAATCCCTGCTTCGTCCGGCGCTGCCGCCGCGCTACCGGCTCGACGAGGTGATCGGTCGCGGCGGCATGGGGGTGGTCTGGCGGGCACGCGACGTCCAGCTCGACCGCGACGTCGCGATCAAGGTGCTGGCGGAGCACGCCGAAGGCGAGGCGATCGCCGCGCGCCTGCAGCGCGAGGCGCAGATCCTCGCGCGACTGGAGCATCCCGGCATCGTGGCGGTGCACGACGCCGGCGTGCTGCCCGATGGGCGCCCGTGGTACAGCATGCGCCTGGTGCGCGGCGCACGACTGGATGACGCGGCGGCCGGATTCGCCACGCTCGGCGAGGCGCTCCGCGTGGTGTTGCGGTTGGCGGAGACGATCGCGTTCGCCCATGCCCAGGGGGTGCTGCACCGCGACCTCACCCCGCGCAACGTGATGCTTGGGCCCTTCGGGGAGGTGCTGGTGCTCGACTGGGGGGTGGCGCGCGATGTCGCAACTGGCAGCGAAGAGGATGGCGGCGGAGGGGGGCACGATGGCGAGGGGTTCACCGGGCACGGGACGGTCCTCGGCACGCCGGGGTACATGGCCCCGGAACAGGCCGCGGGGCTCCCGACCGACCAGCGGAGCGATGTGTACGGGCTGGGGGCCATCCTGCGCGACCTGCTGGCGGTGCGATCCGAGCCGTTGCCCCGCCCGCTGGCGGCGATCCGGGACCGCGCCCTCGCGGCCGACCCCACGGCGCGCTACCCCGACGCCATCGCCCTGGGCGCCGACCTGCGGCGCTTCCTCGACGGCGACCGGGTGTTGGCCTACCGCGAGCGGCCCCTGGAGGCGATCGTCAGGATCGCGCGGCCGTACCGGGCCGCGATCCTGCTGGTGCTCGCCTACCTGGCGATGCGCCTGGTGGTGCTGTTCTGGCGGGGCGTCTGAGGCGACGTCAAGGAATCGGGGCGAACACGGAACAAGAGATCGGGCGGGCGCGAACGGCGAACCGCGAATGGCGAACGGCAGGAACTGCCCCTCTCATGACTCAGGACTCACTTCTCACGACTGGTGGAGCTTCCATGGGCAAACCCCTCTTCGGCCTGATCCTCGGTGGCATCCTCGGCATCTTCGACGGCCTGACCGCCCTCATCTCGGCGCCGGAGGTGAAGCCCGAGATCCTGATGATCGTGGTCGGCTCGATGGGCAAGGGGCTCATCGGCGGGCTGATCATCGGCTTCATCGCCAAGAAGCTCGACAACCTGCCGCTCGGCATCCTGGTCGGCGGGCTGGTCACCACGGCGATCACCTACCCGATCGCGAGCATGCCGGCCAGCAATGGCAACATCTACTTCTGGGAGATCCTGATCCCGGGCATGATCGTGGGCCTGATCGTGGGGTATGCCACCCAGCGTCATCAACCGAAGAGGAGCACCTCATGAAGCAGCTTGCCTTGCTGATGGCCGTGGTGGCGGCGCCGGTCGCGGCCCAGGCCCCTGCGGGCTGGACCTACCGCCTCGACGGCGCGCCGACGCCACCCAAGAGCGGCGCCGTGGTGGCCGGGGAGTGGGCGTACCAGCGGATGCCGCCGGGGTGGCACCTCACCACCACCGATCAGGGCGTGACCGTCTACCCCGAGGTGCCGCGCCCGATGTCGGGAGAGTGGGGCGTGGAGACGGAGTTCTTCCTGTTCCCCGACCCGAGCGAGAGCGGTGTGGGCGTGGCGCTGATGGCCACCACCAGCGAGGAACACCAGGGCGAGCTGCGGCTGCTGCTCCGTCGCGATGGCCAGGTGTCGGTGGAGGTCCGGGGTTCCGATGGCGTGGAGACCTTGATGCCCTGGACGGCGGACACGGCCGCCGCGGCGCACAACGGCAGCGAGACCAAGCGCTACGTGCTCCGGGTGATGCACCAGGGCGAGAAGATGACCGTGGCCGTCAACGGCCGGGAGATGCTGGCGATCCCGATCGGCCCCAACGTGCAGACGCCCTACGCCGGGTTCCGTGCCGGACCGGGGCTCAACCTGCACATCTCGCGATTCGACCTGATCACCCCGCTGGCACCGCCGCGGCCGTAACGGGAGGGCGGAGGACGGAGGACGGAGGGTGGAGGAAGGGGATATCGGCCCCCCTCCGTCCTCCGTCCTCCGTCCTCCTAACGCAGTCTCATCCACCGCACCTCCCACGGCTCCCCTTCCGTGGGCATGTGGACCAGGAGGGAGTCGCCTTCGGCCAGCAGGATCTTGGTGCGCTGCCCGAGCCGGAAGCGGGCGTCCGGGGTGCCGTCGGCGGCGAGGCGGAGGAACTCCACCTCGCTGCCGTCGGGGGCGATGCCGCGGGACACGATGACGCGGGCGTCGGGTGTGGCGGTGATCCCCATCACCGCAGGCGCCAGCGAGTCGGAGCGACTCCGCATCGCGGCGATCTCCTCGTCGCTGGGCGGCAACCGGAAGGGATCGGTGCGCAGCAGCGCCTCGCGGGCATCGAGCAGCGCAGTGGTGGCGGCGCGGCTGGCGGGACCTTCCAGGCGCCACACCACGCGGCCGCGCTGGGTGCGGCGCTCCACCACGAACTGGTCGCCGGGCGACCAGAGGAGGTCGCCGTCATCGGTCAGGGTCCAGACCGGGTTGCTGGCCACCAGCGGCGGCAGCGGTGGCAGGTCGGCGGTGCCGCCCGTGAGCCAGGGGACCGGCGCATCGAGCACCATGGTGCCCGCCGTGTCAAGGATCCGGTCGAGGAGGATCACCTGCAGGTGGCCCGCCGTGTCGCCGCCCCAGCCGCGCATCCGCTGCAGGACCGGCTGGCTGCCGACGAAGCCCATGGCCGCCAGCGGTCCCGGATTCGTGATCAGCTCGGTGGCGCGGACCTCGCCACTCGCATCCAGAGTCAACGCGCGCCACTCCCCGTCGTAGGTCACCACGCGATAGCGATCGGCGCCGGTGGAGGCGATGGCCATGGCGTTGAGGTAGCTCCCCCCGGGGCCGGCCTGGCCGAGCGGCGTGCCGGCGGTGTCGCCGGCGCCGAAGCGGTGGATCGTGAGGCCGGGTTCCCAGAGGGCGATGCCGCCGTCGGCGAGGCGATTGGCCACCGCAGCGCGGAGCGGGCAGCCATCCTGCCCGAGCGCCGTGCAGACCAGCACGCCCGGCTCGACCCGGAGTTCGGGCAGCGCCGCCAGCGCGGCGGAGTCGAGGACGATGGCGCCCGCCGGCCCGGGGCCGGCATCGGCGCAGGCCCCGAGCAGCAGGGCGGCGGCGAGCGGGAATCGAAGCGTCATGGTGGGGCTCACGTGTTGAAGCGGAACAGCATCACGTCGCCATCCTGGACGACGTACTCCTTGCCTTCGGCGCGGGAGAGTCCCTGCTCGCGGGCCACCTTCCACCCGCGCACCCTCACGAAGTCGGCGTACGCCACGGTCTCGGCGCGGATGAAGCCGCGCTCGAAGTCGGAGTGGATCACGCCGGCGGCCTCGGGGGCCCTGGCGCCGCGCCGCACCGTCCACGCCCGCACTTCCTTCTCGCCCGCGGTGAAATAGCTCTGCAGGTTGAGCAACCGGTACGCGGCGCGCGCCAGGCGGTCGAGTCCCGATTCGGTGACGCCGAGCGACTCGAGGAAGGCGCTGCGGTCCTCGACCGGCAGCTCGGCCAGCTCCGCCTCCACCTTGGCGGAAAAGATCACCACGTCGGCCTGCTCGCCGGAAGCGGCGATCGCGGCCCGCAGGGCGTCCACGTGAGGGTTGCCGCCCACCAGCTCGTCCTCGCGCACGTTCGCGGCGTAGAGCACCGGCTTGGCGGTGAGCAGGTTGAACGTGCGGAGCAGGGGGGCTTCCTCTTCCGTCACCGTCACCGACCGCGCGAGTCGGCCGGCACCGAGGGCCTCGACGAGCCGTTCGAGCAGGGCCTTCTCCCCCTTGGCCTGGGCGTCGCCGGTCTTGGCGGTGCGGCTGGCCTTGTCGAGGCGCTTCTCGAGCGACGCGAGGTCGGCCAGCGCGAGCTCGGTCTCGATGACCTCCTTGTCGCGCACCGGGTCGACCTTGCCCATCACATGCTGGATGTCGTCGTCCGCGAAGCAGCGGACCACGTGCACGATGGCATCCACCTCACGGATGTTGGCGAGGAACTGGTTGCCGAGGCCCTCGCCCTTCGAAGCGCCCTTCACGAGGCCGGCGATGTCCACGAACTGCACCGTGGCGGGCACGGTGCGCTCGGGGTGGATGAACTCCGCGATGGCCGCGAGGCGCCCGTCGGGGACCTCGACCACGCCGGTGTTCGGCTCGATGGTGGCGAAGGGGTAGTTGGCGACGAGGGCGGAGGCGTTGGTCAGGGCGTTGAAGAGCGTCGATTTGCCGACGTTCGGGAGGCCGACGATTCCAAGTGAAAGCATGTAGGTCGCGGGTCGTGGGTCGTGGGTCGCGAGAGGGACGGTCCACTCTCCGAGGCGCGGAATCTAGTGCCGGTGGGCGTGGATTTCCGCTCCCGCCCTGGAGGGCCCCAGGGTAACGTCGCTCCATGGGTGATTTCCGTCGGCTCGTGGCGTGGCAGCGCGCCTACCGCGTGGCGCTCGATGTCTACGCCGCGACCTCCACCTATCCCAGTGAGGAACGCTACGGGCTCGTTTCGCAGAGCCGCCGAGCGGCCGTGTCCGTGGCGGCCAACATTGCCGAGGGGGCGGGGCGGGGCAGGGGACGGGAGTTCACCAGGTTCCTCTGGATCGCGAGGGGCTCGCTGACCGAGCTGGAAACTCAGGTCATGCTCGCGCGCGACCTTCGGATGCTTCAGCCGGCCACCGCCGAGGCGTTATTGGCGGAGCTCGACGGCATCAGCCGGCTGTTGACGGGTCTGCTCAAGGCGAGAGGGGCGATGCCTGGCGGCACCACCCCTCTCGCGACCCACGACCCACGACTCGCGACTACAACGACGCAAACCACGGCGCCAGCACCAGCGACACCACGCTCATCAGCTTGATGAGGATGTTCATCGCCGGCCCGGAGGTGTCCTTGAACGGGTCGCCCACGGTGTCGCCCACCACCGCGGCCTTGTGCGGGTCGCTGCCCTTGCCGCCGTGGTGGCCGCCCTCGATGTACTTCTTGGCGTTGTCCCAGGCGCCGCCGGCGTTGGCCATGAAGA
>CAZNOJ010000033.1:23879-24995 GCA_964574665.1 uncultured Gemmatimonadaceae bacterium | reverse complement strand
TGTGTGTCCCCCCTTGTGCGTAGCGGGCGCTGCAGGGGCTCCCGCCCCCGGCCCCAGGCGCGGCACCTCTGTCCCGTTCGCACGGAGGGAGGTCCCTCGCTTCGCTCGGGACGAGATTGCCCTCTCAGGACTCAGGACTCAGGACCCACTACTCACGTCTACACGACGATACGCCTCCACCACCGCCGCCTCGCCCTCGGCACCGGGACGCGCGTTGCCGTGCTCCATCCCCACCACCCCGGCGTAGCCCTTCCGCTTGAGATGGGCAAAGACGTTGGCATAGTTGATCTCGCCGGTCCCCGGCTCCTTGCGGCCCGGGTTGTCGCCCACCTGCACGTAGGCCACCTCGTCCCAGGCGCGGTCGAAGTTGGGGATGAGGTTGCCCTCGGTGATCTGCTGGTGGTAGATGTCGAAGAGGATCTTGCACGCCGGCGAGTTGACCGCGCGACAGATCTGGTAGGCGTGCGGGATCCGGGCGAGGAACATGCCCGGATGGTCGCGCCGGTTCAGCGGCTCGAGCACCATCACCAGGCCGTGCGGCTCCAGGCGCTCCGCGGCGCGCCGCAGGATCTCCACGGCGTTGGCGGTCTGGTACTCGGGCTCGAGCCGATGGGCGATGTCGCCCATCACCACCGTCATCCACCGGGCATTGACCCGCTTCGCGACCTCGATCGAGGCGTCCACGTCGGCCAGGAACGAGGCGCGGAACTCCTCGCTCCCTGCCGCGAAGGTGACCTGATTGAACGCGGTGGACGGGTTGAGCACGAAGACGCCCATTCGCATGCCGAGCCGGGTCATCTCCCGCGCGATCGCCTCCTGCTCCGCCACCGGACGCCCGCGCATCCCGTTGTCCTCCAGCGCGCGGAAGCCCTGCTCGTGCATCCAGCGCAACTGCGCCACGAGGTCGGGGCCGGCAGACTGCCGGAACATCCCGAAGTGGGGCGCATAATCGAGACCGAATGGAGGCCTGAACCCTGGCGCGCCCCACCCCGCTCTCCCGCGCAGCGGGTGCGGCGGGGTCCCCACGCCACCGAGCGCACCCAGTCCTGCCCCCACCCCAGCCACGAACTCCCGTCGCTCCATGAGGACCCCCTGTCGCCCGTTACCTGTCGCCCG
>CAZNOJ010000033.1:0-23779 GCA_964574665.1 uncultured Gemmatimonadaceae bacterium | reverse complement strand
AACGTCCGATCCAGCCGCGTCTCGCCCGGCATCGGCACCGGCGGCGTGGCCAGCGGCCCGAAGGCCACCGGATCGGGGAGCAGCGACTGCCCGCTCCGCACCAGCTCGTCCCATGTGACCGTTTGCCCGGTGTATGCCGCCTCGCGGCCGAGGATCGCGGTGAGGGTGCTCTCGGCGATGCGTCGTCCCTCGTTGAGCGGGCGGCCGGCCCGGATGCTGGCCACCAGGTCGCGATGCTCCTCCACGAAGGGCTGCACACCCTTGAGCTCGGGGTGTTGCCACGGCCGCCGGCCGGTGATCCGGTCGAAGGCGTTGGAGCTTCCCCGCGTGCCGGTGAACTGCTCGCCCACGCGCGACGCAGTCCCATCCTGCTGGCGGCACATGGACCAGAGCCGCCGCCCGTCGGGATACTCGTACTCCACCGCGAAGTGATCGAAGATGTGGCCGTAGGCCGGCTGGGTGCGCACCTGTCGGCCCCCGACCCCGGTGGCGCGGATCGGCAGCGCATCGAAGACCCAGTTGGCCACGTCGAGATTGTGCACGTGCTGCTCCACGATGTGGTCGCCAGACAGCCACGTGAAGTAGAGCCAGTTGCGGAGCTGCCATTCCGTGTCGCTCCACGCCGGCTGGCGCTCGAAGCTCCAGAGACCGCCCTGGTTCCAGTACACCTGGCCGGTGAGCACGTCGCCGATGGCGCCGTCGTGGATGCGGCGGATCGTGGCCACGTAGCGGGGGTCGTGCCGACGCTGCGTGCCGGCCACGATCGCGAGGTTGGCGGCCCGGGCCCGGTCCGACGCCGCGATCGCCAGCAGCGCCCCCGCGACGTCCACCGCCACCGGCTTCTCACAGAAGACGTGCTTCCCCGCGGCAATCGCCTTGTCGAGGTGCGCGGCGCGAAACGCCGGCGGTGTGGCCAGGATCGCGAGGTCGATTCCCGACCCCAGCACCTGGTCGATGGCATCGAAACCGGTGAAGCAGCGCTCCGGCGTCACCTGATACCCCGCGGCAAATCGGGGATCCTCGCCCGCCAGCCGGGCGAACTGCTCCCGTGCCCGGGTGAGCCGATCGGGGAAGAGGTCGCCCAGCGCCACGACCTGCACGTTGTCACTGGCCGCAATGGCATCGCGTGCGGCGCCGGTGCCACGGCCGCCACACCCGATCACCCCGATCCGGATCGGGTCGGCATCGCGGCGTCCGATGCCGAAGGCGCGGCGCGGGAGGGCCGCAGTGGCTGCCACCGCGGATGCGGTGGTCACGAAGTCACGACGATTCCAGCTCACGGGATCCTCACGAGGCGAATGCCGGCAAAGGGGGCGTCGGAGAGCCACCAGCGGCTCTTGGGAACCTGCGGATCGGTGGCATTCCACTCGGCGCGCTGCAGGGCGCGTGTCGAGGGGTTCACGGCGTCGGCGCCGTCGCTGAAGGCGCCCCCCCGGAGCCACGGCGTGCCGTCGGCGGCCGTCACCCACTCCGCCGCGTTGCCAAGCAGGTCGTGGAGGCCGAGGCGATCAGCGAGGAGCGAGCCGATCGGCGCCGTGGAGGCCGCGGCGGTGACGGCGCGCGATGCCGCCGGTTCGCCGGCCGGGAAGGCCAGGTCGGCGGCCCGCTGCCACTGCGCATCGGTGGGCACCGCGTAGCGCTGGCCGGTGCGCTCGGAGAGCCACGAGGCGAAGCGCACCGCCGCCCCGTGGCTGACGGAGATCACCGGATAGCCGCGGTGCCCGAAGCCGCGATCGGGAGCGCCATAGGGCCGCGACGGCCGGCTGCGGGCGTCCACCGAGTCCCGCTGGCTGCGCGGCACGTCGAGCCGGAGATAGAAGATGTCGAAGAGGTCCCACGGCACCTCGGTGCGCCAGATCTGGAAGCGCTCCACCTCGACGGTGTCCGTTCCCGCCTCGCTCGACAGCACCACGCGCCCCGCCGGCACCTCCACCAACTCCCAGCGCAGGCGCATCCCGGGGAGCGAGTCCACCACCACCGCCTGGCCGAACGCCGTCATCGGCGCCAGGAGCGACCAGGGCACCATCAGCCTTCGCGCTACCTTCAGCAGATGCACACGCTGCCCCTTCGTGCGGGATGGCTCGCTGCCGGGTTGCTGGCGGGGATGCTGCTCAACTTGCACGCATTGCCGCTCGCCGCACAGGCCCCCGTGGAGTTCCGCGAGGTCCACCTCGGCATGGAAGTCCGCATCGCGGTGGCGGCGCCCCCGACCCCCCGGCTCGACTCGGCGGTGGCGGCCGCCTTCGGCGAGATCGCCCGCCTCGAGGGAATCCTCTCCGACTGGCGCGGCGACAGCGAACTCAACCGCGTCGTGGACCGGCAGGGGGAGTGGACCGCGATGTCCCCGGAACTCACCGCCGTCCTGGCCCGGGCACTCGCCGTGGCGCGGGCCAGCGACGGTGCCTTCGATCCGACCATCGGCCGCCTGACCGCGCTCTGGCGCGAGGAACGGCGCACCGGCACGCCCCCCACGGACGCCGCGCGCCGCGCGGCCCACGCCACGGTGGGCTGGGGCCGGGTGCGGCTCGACTCCCTCCACCACCGCGTGTCCCTGCCGCGCAACGGCCTCCGTCTCGACCTCGGCGGGATCGCCAAGGGATGGATCCTCGACCGCGCCCGCGACACGCTGCGGGCGCGTGGGTACCGCGCGGTGCTGCTCGAGGCCGGCGGCGACCTGGTGCTCGGCGAGGGGCCACCGGGCACCTCCGGGTGGCGCGTGGCGGTCTCCACCTCGGCCGGGGACTCCGTCCTGGTCGTGCAGGATCTCGCCATGGCCACCTCGGGTCCCGCGGCGCAGGCGTTCACCGATGGAGTCGGGCGGCGCCAGTCCCACGTGATCGACCCGCGCACCGCGCGTGGACTCGACCGGGACACGCAGGTCACCGTGCTGGGTGCCGACGCGGCCACCACCGACGCGGTGGCGACCACGCTCACTCTCCTCCCGCGGTCGCGATGGGATGCCGTGCTGCGGCGATTCGGCGTGCAGCTGGTGGCCGTGGCTGGCCAGGAAGTCGGCGGCGCATCGCCGCCGCGGTGAGGCGCCGTCAGCGCATCCCTTCGGCGATGTTCCCCTGTTCGCCCACGGCGATCAACTCGTCGCGGCCGCCCAGGCCGAGCCAGAACAGGAAGTGCTCGGTCTGCAGGGCGGTCCATTCGCCGTCTTCGAGCTTGTAGGCGAGTCCCACGTCGCCGGCCACGTACAGCGTGCGCCCGATGCCGAACACGGTGCGCAGTTCGTTGAACGTCGGGGTGTCCACCTCGGTCCAGCGCAGGCCGTCGAAGTGGAGGATGATGCCGAGGTCGCCCACCACGTAGATGTCGCGGGCGTTCCACATCCACACGCCGCGCAGGTTGCGCAGCGTCTCGACCGGTTCCTCGGAAAGCTGCGAGCCGTTCCAGTGCAGCAGCGTGCCGGAGTCGCCGGCGACGTAGAGGTTGCCCCAGCTCCGGCCGCCGATGTGCCGCAGGAACTGCGTGGTGCCGCTGGGCACCTGGCGCCACGTGCCGTTCTCGCGCACCAGGGCCACGCCGTCGGCTCCCACCGCGAGCGCCCTGGTGCCGTCGTACCAGACCGCCCGCACCGAGGTGCTGACGCCGGTGGGCTCCACCCGCCAGGCGGAGCCGTCGTAGTGCATCGCGGTGCCGCTGTCACCGACCACCAGTCGGTCGCTGGCGCTGGGGCCGTCAATGCCCAGCAGCGTCGCGGGGGCCGGCACGGACACCGGCGTCCAGCCGCCGGACTCGCGCTGGAACGCGGCACCGCCCTGCCCCACGGCCAGCGGCGCGCCATCCGGCGGCACGTGCACCGAGTAGAGCCGCGTGCCCGTCTCCACCGTGCCCCAGTTCCGCGCCTCGTCGAGGATCGTGCCCCACCACCCCACCACCACGCGAGCGCCCGGGGTGCCGGTGATGCTGCGGAAGTTCTCCCGCGTGCCGGTGATGGGCACGGTGGTCCAGGTCAGCCCGTTGCCGGCGATCAGCACGCCGTGATCACCGGTGATCAGGAAGGAGCGCGGCCCGCCGCTGCGCACGTCGAACAGGGTGCGCGCAGTGGGCGACGTGCTCCGCTCCCACGCGTCGCCGTCACGCACCAGGACCTCGCCGGCTGAACCCACCGCCACGAACCGTCCCGCCCCGTCGGACGCCACGGCGAACAGCGTGAGCGAAGTCCCGGAATTGACCTTCACCCAGGTCGAGCCGCCGTCGTTGCTCTGCAGCACGGTGCCATTCTGCCCCACCGCCACGAGGTCGGCCGGGGAATCCCCGCCGAATCCCCAGATCTCGGTGGACACCGGCACCGTGGCCCGCACCCACTCGCCGTTGGTGCGGCGATAGATCGCCCCGCCGGTGCCGCCCACCAGCAGGTCGCCGCCAGGGACGCGCCAGATGTCGAGCAGCACGGCGCCGGGCACCAGCGGCGTCAGGTCCCACGTCCCGTCGTCGAGTCGGCGGAGCAGGTCGCTGCCGGCCACGCCGAGCATCCGGCCGTCGTCGTCTTCCGCGAGTCCGGCCACCACGCCGTTGGTGGTGAGCAACTCGATCGTCCACGTGCTGCTCCCGGCATCGCGCCGCAGCGCCGCGCCCACTCCGCCGGCCGCCCACATGGTGCCGTTCCGGTCGGTGTGCGCCGCGAGCAACGATCCCTCGGTCAGTCCGCGGCGGACGTTCTCGAGCCGGGAGTATGAATCGCCGATCGGCGGCGACGGCGTGGGTTCGGTGACGCATCCCGGCAGCAGCGGGAGGAGGAAGAGGGCGGGTGCGGCGAGGCGTCGGAGGGAGGGCATGGGGGTGGTCCAAAGGAGGCCCCGCCCGGCTGGCGGGGCAACCCTGTTGGGCCGCCTCCCCTTGCGGGGCCCATTTCACTATGATATCATATGGATGTCACCCTAACCCGAGGGCTGTCCCGATGATCAAGGAGCTCCCTGGCCGCGCCGCCAACGGCATCCTTGCCCTGCTCCTGCTCCTGGCCGGACTGGCCGTCGCCGGCTGGCTCGTGGTCACCGGAGCGAACACCGCCCGGGTCCTGCCCCTGGTGACCGGCGTGTTGCTCGGCGCGGTCGCGCTGATCTGCCTCAAGGGGCTCTTCACCGTGCAGCCCAACCAGGCCCAGGCCCTCACCCTCTTCGGCAAGTACCGCGGCTCGGTCAAGGCGGAGGGGCTCTGGTGGGTCAACCCGTTCATTGACAAGCACCGGGTCTCGCTTCGGGTCCGCAACTTCGAGACGGCCAAGCTCAAGGTGAACGACCTCGACTCCAACCCGGTCGAGATCGGCGCGGTCGTGGTGTGGCAGGTGGTGGACTCCGCCGAGGCGCTCTTCGAGGTGGACAACTACGAGGATTACGTGCGGGTGCAGAGCGAGTCGGCGGTGCGCACGCTGGCCACGCAGTATCCCTACGACGCGCACGCGCCCGGGATCGTCTCCCTCTCGCACAACGCCGCCGACATCTCCGAGCAGCTCGCGCGCGAGGTGCAGGACCGGCTGCAGAAGGCCGGGATCCACGTGCTGGAGGCGCGGATCACCCACCTCGCCTACGCGCAGGAGATCGCCGGCGCGATGCTCCGCCGCCAGCAGGCGACGGCCATCATCGCCGCCCGCGAGAAGATCGTGGAGGGGGCGGTCTCGATGGTGGACATGGCGCTCAAGCAGATCGAGCGCGACGGCATCGTGGTGCTCGACGAGGAGCGCAAGGCGGCCATGGTGAGCAACCTGCTGGTGACCCTCTGCGCCGATCAGCCCATGCAGCCGGTGATCAACACCGGCAACCTGCACGGCTGACCGCCGCGATGGCCGAGCGCAAGCCGTTCCTCCTTCGCCTGGACCCGGCGCTGCACGATGCCCTGCAGCGCTGGGCCGCGGATGACCTGCGCTCACTCAACGGCCAGATCGAGTACCTGCTGCGCGAGGCGCTCCGGCGCGCCGGTCGCCGCACCCGCGACACCAGGAGCCCGCCGGAAGGGTGAGCCCCCGTGCGAGTCATGACACTTCGGGCTTGCCGGTATCCACCGTGCCGCGGTGCTGCCGGGCCTGTTCGGCCAGGCGGGCGTAGCCCTCGCGGATCTCGTCAAGTTCGCGCTCGCCGAGTTCCTCGAGGTCGAGCAGGGTGTTGTGGGCGCCCTCGGTGGCGCGGATCAGCTCGTCGAGCTTGATCTGGAGCGCCTCGGTGTCGCGGTTCTGGGTGCTCTGGATCAGGAACACCATCAGGAAGGTCGCGATCGTGGTGCTGGTGTTGATCACCAGCTGCCAGGTGTCGCTCCAGTCGAAGATCGGCCCGGTGAGGGCCCACGCCACCACCATCAGCACCGCCACGGCAAAGGTCCACGGCCGGCCGGCGAGGCGCGCCGTGGCCCGCGTGATGCGCACGAACCAGGTCTGCCGCTGTTGTCCCCTCATCGCATCGCTCCGCATCATCGAGGAATCGCCCCACCCCGGTTCACTGCCCCACCTCGGCCAGGCTGGCGAGGCGACGCTCGGCGAGCAGCACCGCCTGGGGCGAATCCGCCCCCACCAGCAGCACCTCGCCGCAGCGCGCCGACAGCGCCGCGAGCATGGCCGGGGCGGTAGCCACCACGGCAGTCACCGCCGAGGCCGGCTCCCCCCACGACGCGATCGTCTCCACCAACCGCTCGGGGCGAGGAGGCCCGCCATCGGCGGACATGTCCACCAGGTGGCGCTCGAGATCCGGCAGCCCGGCGGCGGCGGCCAGGGCGAGCCCGACCTCGCCGGGGTAGGCGCAGAAGACCGCGATCCGCCCTGCCCCCTGCACCAGCCGGGTCCAGTGGGTCGCGGCGCCGGGTGCTGCGCCGGCTCGGGTTGCCGCGTGATGCCAGCGGCTGGCCACCTGGGCGAGGAGCGCATCCGCATCCTCGAGCAGGTCACCTCGACCGTGGCCCTCCAGCAGGGTGTGGATCGCCCAGCTCGCCGCGGCGCCCGTCACCTGGTCGAGTGCGCCGGGACGGAGCTCGACGCCGCGGTCGCGGAGCACCTCTCCGAGCGTGCGCGCCATGGCACCCCGGTCGTCCACCAGGGGCCCCACCAGCTCCACCATCAGGTGGCGCGGGATGGGGCTACTATCTTGGGACATCCCAGATCCTTCCCTCTCGAGATGGACTCACGACCGATGACTCGCCACGCCCTGCTCGCCGTTGCCCTGCTCGCTGCCGCTGCCTGCGGAGACCGTCAGGAAGCCGACGCCGTCTCCGACGATACGGCGGTGGCAGTGGCCCCCGAGATGCCCCGCAACCCGCACGTCATGGCCATTGATATCGGCCTGGCGGTGGATTCACTGGGCCGGGTGATCGGCAGCAACTACGAATCGGTGCCCCAGCCCGACACGCTCTACGTCTCGGTGCGCACCCAGCACGTCGCCGCGGGGGCCCCGCTCACGGTGCGGCTGCTGCAGGGGGATCGGACCGTGCAGTCAGTGGACGTGGCCGCCGGAACGCCCGACGCGAGCGGGATCGGTCGCGCCACGGCGATGCTCCCCTCGGCGGCGACGGCCGCACCCGGCGACTACCGGGTCGAGGTCCTCCTCGAGGGCGCGTCACAGGGAATTCGCGAACTGCGGATCAACCAGCCGCAGTGACGGCGTGATCGGCGGCCCCGCGGCCCGTGAGTCCACGGGGCGCAGCGGGCCGCCGATCACTCCCACCGGGCCGTGGCGTGGCTGCCGTCGCAGAACGGCTTGCTCCGCGAGTGCCCGCAGCGGCAGAGCGCGCACTTCGGGCCCTCGCGCAGCACCCGCCCCTCGGCATCCACCACGCGGAACTCCCCCTCCACCAACAGCGAGTTGCCTGGCCGCACGGTGATGGTGACCGGACCGGTGGCCACCACCTGGGCGTCGCCCGCCGGGAGCGGCGCCTCGGCCGCCGGCGCCGCACTCGCCGCCGACATGGAAGGATGCACCGCCGTCACCAGGGTGCTCTGCAGGGCGCCCGAGGGGCACTTGGCCACCGCGGCCATCACCGCGTCGGGAGCGGCCTGCTTGGGATCGATCCAGCGTCGCCGCGAGATGTCGAACACCGCCGGGAGCGTGCGCAGGCAGACCCCGCTGTGCAGGCAGCGCTGCGGGTCGAAGGTCACCCGGATCAGGTCGGTTTCGTACAGTTGCAGTCGCTGACTCACGCCGCCCCCCGACACGGTTGCATCCGGACCGCCACGGTTCAAGCTTCCCCACCCGGGCCGCCAATGGCAAGGGGAGATTCACTGTCCAGCCGGCGGTGGCGGCAGCCCGTCCCGAGGCCATAGACTGACCGCATGCCAGAGACCTCGACCCTCCCGTCGCGCCGGACCCTGCTCCGCGCCGTGGCCAACCGCGACCCGTCGTGGGATGGCCTCTTCATCGTGGCCGTGTCCTCCACGGGGATTGCCTGCCGTCCCACCTGCCCGTCGCGCCCGGCCCGGCCGGAGCACCTGCAGTTCTATGCGTCGCTCGACCAGGCCCGCCAGGCCGGGTATCGCCCCTGCCTCCGCTGCAAGCCCGACCAGCAGGATGCCACCCCCCGGTGGTGGGCGAGTGCCGTGGAACTCGCCGAGCGCGCCGGCGTGGCGCGCCTGGCGGATCGCGACTTCCGCGAGGCGGGGATCGATCCGGTGCGGCTGCGGCGCTATGCGCGCCGGCGACACGGCATGACGTTCCACGAATGGATTCGCACCCATCGCGTCGCCACGGCGCAGCGACGCCTCCGCAACGGGGAGCCCCTGGATCGGGTGATCGTGGAATCGGCCTGGGAGTCGCACAGCGGCTTTCGCGACGCGTTCCGCAAGGTGGCAGGCCGCACCCCGGGGCGCTCCCGCGAGGCCGAACCGATCGCCGTGGAGGAATGGCAGTCGCCACTGGGCCCGCTGGTGCTGGCGGCCGTGGACGCCGGGGTCTGCCTGCTCGAATTCGGCGACCCCAGGCGTGTGGAGCGCCAGGCCGCCGCGCTGCATCGGTGGTTCGGCGGACCGATCGTCCGCGAGTCGCACCCGCACGTGCGCACCCTCCGCACCGAGCTGACGGAGTACTTCGCCGGTGCGCGCCGGCGATTCACCGTGCCGCTGGTGCTGCGTGGCACGCCCTTCGAGCTCGCCACCTGGAACGCCCTGCGCGACATCCCCTACGGTCGCACGGTGTCCTACGCCGACATCGCCCGCGTGATTGACAATCCCGGTGCGGTGCGCGCCGTGGGCTCCGCCAACGGGCGCAACCGGATCGCGATCGTGGTGCCCTGCCACCGCGTGGTCAATGCCAACGGCGACCTCGGTGGCTACGGTGGGGGCCTCTGGCGCAAGAAGCGGCTGCTGGAGCTGGAGGGCAGCAACGGCTGAACGCCGTCAGGCGATCAACTTGATCCCTGCCGTGACCAGCACCGCGGCGAGGGTCGCGCGGATCGCCGGGGCCGGCAGGCGCCGCGCGCCGAGCCATGACCCCACCAGGCCACCGCACACCACTGCCGCGCCCCAGGGGAGCGCCTCGGCCGGGAGGTTTCCGACCGCGTGCCACTGGCCCAGCAAGCCGGCGGCGGAATTGGCGAGGATGAACACCACCGAGGTGGCCGCCGTGGTGCGCAGGTCGGCCCACCCGGCGAGCAGCAGCAGCGGACTCAGGAAGATTCCCCCACCCACGCCGGTGATGCCGGCCAGGAAGCCGAGCCCGGCGCCCACCGCCGCCGCCGCGCCGATCGGCGGGGCGCGCAGGGCGCGATCCGTGGCGCGGAGCTCCACCAGGAGGCGCGCCGCGGAGAGGAGCAGCACCACCCCCACTACGGTGCGATAGCTCTCCACCGGCAGGGCGAGTCGCCCGCCGAGGTAGGCCATCGGCACGGCCGTCACGAGGAACGGCCAGGTGAGCGACCAGCGAAAGTGTCCGGCCCGCACAAACGCCACGGTGCCGATTGCGGCCACGAACAGGTTGAGCACCAGCGCGGTGGGTCGCATCACGACCGCCGAGGTGCCCAGCAGCGCCATCAGCGCCAGGTAGCCCGAGGCGCCGGCATGTCCGACGGATGAGTAGAGGAGCGCGACCAGGAAGAACAGAAGGGCGTCGAGCATTCCCGGTCGGTACTAGCTCTCCCGCACCGCGGCGATCGCCGTGATCTCGACCCGACACCCCGGCTTGAGCTCCGCCCCGCCCACGATGGCGCGCGCCGGCCGGTGGTCACCGAGGCAGCGTGCCACGGCCGCGTTGACGCCGGCCCAGTCGTCCCGCGACACCACGAAGATGGTGAGCGACAGCACCAGGTCGAGCCCGCTGCCCGCCGCCTCCAGGATCGCCTCCACGTTGCGGAGCGTCCGCTCCGCCTGGGCCTCGCTGTCGCCCGGCACCACCTGCCCGGTGACCGGGTCGATCGGCAACTGGCCGCTCACGTGCACCAGGCCGTGATAGGTGATCGCCTGGGAGTAGTGCCCTGCGGGTGCGGGAGCCTTGTCGGTGCGGATCGGGCGGGGCATCAGCGGCCTCCAGCCCGCGCGGCGATCAGTTCCCGCAGCCGGTCGATCGGCAGCGCCGGCACGGTGCGACCGCGGTACGTGACCGGTGTCGCCTTGAGGAGGGAGTTGTAGATCGCCTCTTCGGTCGCCTCGATCGCGGCAAGGAACACCGGGGAGATGGCATCATCGGCGAGCACCACGTCGGTGCGCTGTGGTGCCCCGCGTGCCCTGCGGACCGACGGGGCCGTCGAGAAGGCGATCACGTAATCGCCCGAACCGTGTGACCCGTCCGCGCCGGTCCGGGCCAGTCCCATCATGCCCCGGGCCGCGAGGCGCTCCAGCTGTCGCTCGTTGAGCGGCGCATCGGTGGCGATCACGATGATCACCGAGCCGTCGCCGCGCTCGCTGGCCACCGCATTGCGATAGGAGTGCCGTCCCAGCGCCTCGCCCACCGGAATGCCGTCCATCTGCAGCACGCCGCCGAAGTTGGTCTGGACCAGCACGCCCACCGTGTGCCCACCGAGCGAAGTCGGCAGGCGTCGCGAGGAGGTGCCGATGCCGCCCTTCCAGCCGAACGCCACCGTGCCGCGGCCCGCCCCGACGCTGCCCTCCTCGACGGCGCCGTCGCTGGCCGCGTCGAGGGCCTGCTCCACGTGCTCGGGGCGGATCGGACGCTGTCGGATCGCGTTGAGGCCGCCGTCGTTCGTCTCCGCCACGACCGGATTGATCGAGCGCACCTGCTCCATGCCGGGGAGGCGAAGCATCCACCCCGCCAGGGCATCGGCCGCGCGCCACACGCAGAGCGTGCAGGTGAGCACGATCGGCGTCTCGATCTCGCCCAGCTCGGCGATCTGGGTGGTGCCGGCGAACTTGCCGAAGCCGTTGCCCACGTGCACCGCGGCCGGCACCCGCTCGAGGAACAGGTTGCCGGGGTGAGGCCGGATCGCCGTGATGCCGGTGTTGATCGAATCGCCGTCGGTGACGGTGACCTGTCCCACCAGCACGCCCGCCACATCGGTGATGGCGTTGTGGCTCCCGGGGGTGAAGATCCCCGGCGCCAGTCCGAGCTCCCGGACACGGGGCCGCGGATCCTGCGCGCAGAGCGCGACGGGAAGCATCGCGGCGAGCAGGGCGATGCGGATCGTCATCGGGCCGCTCCCGGGCCGGCACCCACCAGCGTGCCGATGCCCACCAGCAGCGCGCCGAGGGCCACCATCACCGGCTGCAGCGATGCGGTCACCGCGAGCGAGGTGCCCAGTCCCAGCCCGACCAGCCCGCCGATCGCCCCACCGCGATGACGGTTGCCGTCGAACCAGCCCAGCGCGGCGAGCCATCGTCCGGCGAGCAGCACGCCGGCCGTGCCCGTGATGCTGCCGGCCACGAAGGTGGCACTCCGCCCCCACGGCGACGCGGCCAGTGCCCCGACGGCGGCGAACAGGGCGGGGACCAGCGAGGCCATGACGAGAAGGCGCAGCGTGGCCATCATGGCACCGCCCGCACGTTGACGGTCTGGCGCCCGCCGCCCAGGGCGAAGAGCGGGCATCCGGCCAGCCCCCCGATCCACATCCACTCGGGGTGCGGTGCGGCGCTCAGCCAGCCGTACACCAGAAAGGTGAAGCCGGCCGCGGTGATCCAGACGCCCGGGCCCCAGCGCCCCCAGCGGATCGCCGCCAGGCCGCCGGCGTAGGCTCCCAGCAGCCAGCCCAGCAGGATCAGGCCGTACTTGATGAGCGGGATCTGTCCGGCTTCCAGCGCGGCACGCAAGGCGGCCCGATCGGAACACTCGACGCCGGCCGGGCACGGGTGAATCTGCTGGGCAATCAGGTTGACCCCGTGCCCCACCAGGAAGGCGACCCCGAGCGCCCCGGCAATCGCCACGATCCGGCGGAAGGTTGAGGACATCGGGACTCCTTCGGCGGGGGAGGCCCGAAGGGTGGCACGGAACGGCAGGCGGCGCCACCCCTCGCCGGAAACCGGCTCAGTTCGCGAAGGTGTTGCACCGCCCGTGGTCGCCGCTGTCGAAGCCACGACGGAACCACGTCATCCGCTGCTCGGAGGTGCCGTGGGTGAACGACTCGGGCTGCACCCGCCCGGTCGTCTCCCGCTGGATCCGGTCGTCGCCCACGGCGGCTGCGGCCGTGAGGCCCTCCTCGAGGTCGCCGGCCTCCAACCGGTTGGCGCGCGCGGCGCGTGCGGCCCAGATCCCGGCATAGCAGTCGGCCTGCAACTCCATGCGCACCGACAGGGCGTTGCCCTGGTCGGGGCGCTGCCGGCTCGCCTGCGCCACCGCCGCGTTGGTGCCCTCGAGCGTCTGCACGTGGTGGCCGATCTCGTGCGCGAGCACGTAGGCCTCGGCAAAGTCGCCGGGAGCGCCGAAGCGGTCGGCCAGCTCGCGATAGAATCCCAGGTCGATGTAGACCCGCTCGTCGGCGGGGCAGTAGAAGGGGCCGGTCGCCGACTGCGCCATGCCGCAGGCCGATTGCACCACGTCACGGAAGAGCACCAGCCGGGCATCGCGGTAGGCGGTTCCGGTGCGGGGGAGCATCTCGCGCCACATCGCCTGGGCGTCATCCAGCACGAACGACACGAACTGCACTTCCTCTTCCTCTGCAGGATCGTCGAGCGGGGCGGCCTCCGTGGTCGCGGTCATGCCGCCGTCGCCCTGGAGGGCACCGAGCAACTGCAGCGGGTTCTGCTTGGTGATCACCGCGAACAGCACCACCAGCACCAGTCCGCCCAGGCCCATTCGCCCCAAGCCACCGCCGAGCCGAGCCCCGCCCCCGCCGCGGCGGTCCTCGAGATTGCTGGACCGCCCCTTTCGTTCCCAGCGCATCGCGCCCTCCCTCGAGTTATCGGCCCGTCCCCAGCAGCCCGACGACGCGCGGATCGTCCCGGATGGTGGCGAAGTCGCGCCACGCCGTGCCGTGCGTCCAGTGCCAGCTCCCGATCCCCAGCGCGCTGCCCTGCTGGAGCAGGGTGATCGCCTCGTCACGTGCACCCAGCACGGCGGCCACCCGGGCCCGGAACAGCATCACCGTGCCGCGGTCCCACGGATCCACGCGGGCGAGATACTCCTCTGCCGCGGCGCGATCGCCACGCCGCGCCGCCAGCACCGCCGCCAGGCCACGCGTCGTGGTGTGCCCGGGGAGCCTGGCGAGGCGGTCGCGCACCACCCGCTCCGCGTGGTCCCACCGTCCCTGACCCACCAGGGCACCCACCAGCCACTCCTGGTGGTCGTCCTGGCCTGGCTGTTCGGCGAGCCGCGCCCGGAGCCAACGTTCTCCTGCCGCAAGATACTGCTGCCCTTCCCGGGGACGACCGTGGGCCTGCAGCTCCTCACCGGCCACCACCAGCATCGCCCCCTGCGACCAGTACACGTGCGGCGGCAGTGGCTCGGCCGCTCGCAGCACCGAGTCGAGTTCCGCCACGCGTCCTGCTGCGGCCAGGGCCCGCGCCATCACCACCCACGCCACGCGCTGCTCGGGATGCCGCGCGGTCATCGTTCGGGCCGCCGCCAGTTCATCATCGTGGCGACCGAGCAGGTGCAGGGCATAACTCCGCTGGCTCCAGTAGGCCGGCCATCCCCGCATCGGTCCCCGGTCGGGATCGAGCGAGTCGAGCTGCGCCAGGGCCTCCGCGGGGCGATTCAGCGAGGCGAGGGCCAGCGCCAGGTTGTAGCGCGCCCGCGATCCGGGTGCCAGGTCGGTGGCCCGGCGGGAAGCCGCGAGGGCAGCGGGGGTGTCGCCCCGGAGCGAGGCGGCGACGTTTTCGGTGATGGCCAGGTGATACGCGTCCACGGCCCCGCGGCGCTGCAGCACCGCCTGCACCAGCGAGTCGGCCAGCACCCGGTTGCTGGTGTTCCATGCGGCGTACGCGGCATAGACCAGCGCCGCGGTGAAGGTGGTGTCGAGCCGCCAGCTCTCCAGCATGCCGGTGAGCGCATCGCGGTACCGGTAGCCGTTGTAGTCGTTGAGCGCCCGGTCGAAGCTGCGGTAGGCGGCATACGTCGGCGGTTGCTGCGCGAATGCCGCACCGGCGGGGAGGCGTTCGTCGCGCTGCACCGCGAGCGCGCCCATCACGCGGTCGCGCAGCAGCCGCACCCCGTGCGTCACGGAGTCGCGGGGCACCACCACCGGTCGCGGCGCGGCGAGCACGATCGCGCGCCCCGCATCCACGATCTCCACCTGGAACCGCACCGAATCGCCCAGCCGATAGATGCTGCCCACCACCACGGTGCCCGCGCCCGTGGCCCGGTGCAGTGCCTCCGCGAGGTTGCCACCCGCCTCGGCCGCCGCGAGCGCGGCCGGCCACGCCACCACCCGCATCCCGCCGGCTTCGTGCAGCCCCTGGGTGATCCAGTCGCCGGCGAGTCGCCCGATCCCGGTGATCGTGGAGTCGCCCGTCTCGTCGGTGAACGGGGCCACCGCGATCGGCTGGCCCAACATCTCGGTGGTGACCGCGCGATTGCCCCGGCCCAGGACCCACCAGGCCAGCGCCGACACGGCCGCGAGCGCGGCCACCATCGGCCACCGCCGCCGGCGCGGCGGCGCCAGCGCGATCATCCCATCGAGCGCCATCACCAGCGCCCGCGTCGAGCCCGGCCGTTCCGTCGGGTCCAGCGCGAGCGTGGCCCCGATGAGGGCATCGAGGGTCCGCGGCACGTCGGGCCGGTCGGCGACCCGCGCGGAGGGATCTCGCCGACCGGTGAGGATCTCGCGGGCGAGCAGTCCCCACACGTAGATGTCGGCGCGATGATCCACGGGGGCACCCGCCGCCTGTTCGGGCGCCATGTAGCCGGGCGTCCCGATCGCCAGCCCGGGATCGGTCGCCCCGCCGGGCGAGGACCCGTGCCGCTTGGCGACGCCGAAATCGAGGAGAAAGGCGTGGTCGCCCACGCAGAGCACGTTCTCGGGCTTGAGGTCGCGATGCACCACGCCCGCCTCATGGGCGTGGGCGAGCGCGTCGGCGATGTCGCGCAGCAGCGTGATGGCGCTCCCGACCGGCAGGGCACCCTCCTCCTGCAGGCGTGCGCGAAGCGTCACCCCGCCCACGTAGGGCATCACGAAGTACCGGATGCCGTCCGCCTCGCCGGAGTCGATCAGGGCCAGGATGTGCGGGTGCGAGAGGCGCGCCGCGATCCGCACCTCGTCGGCAAAGCGGTGCGGGCCGATCGCCGCGGCGAGTCCGGGTTGCAGCGCCTTGATGACCACCGGGCGCTCGTGCTTGAGCTCGCGCGCCCGGAAGACCGATGACATCCCGCCGCTGCCGAGCAGCTCTTCCAGCTCGAAGCGACCGACCAGGGCCGCGCTCAGGCGCTGGCGGAGGTCGGCCTCGGGGAGCGGCGTGAAGCGATGATCCAGCACGCCGGTGGCGTCGTGGGCCGCCAGCATCCGGCGCACCTGGGCGAGCAGCTCCGGTTCGTCGGCCGCCTCCCGCTCCAGCCATCGCTCGCGTTGCCCGGGATCCTGGTCGAGCGCGCCGTCGAACAGCTCCTCCAGCCGCGCCCAGCGGCCGGGATCGTTCATCCACCACCTCGCGACGCATCGAGCTCGGCGTGCAGCCACGCGCGGGCCTTGGCCCAGTCGCGCTGCACCGTGCGCGTGGTGACGCCGAGTCCCCGCGCCGTCTCGTCCTCCGAGAGGCCGGCGAAGAAGCGCAGCTCCACCACCCGCGCGAGGCGGGGATTCTGGCTCCCGAGGCGGGTCAGCGCATCGTCCACCGCGATCAGGTCGTCGAGCGGGATCGCGAAGCCGAGTCGGTCGTCGGCGATGGCGAGGTCAACCGCGGCGCCTCCGCGCTTGAGCGCCCGCCGGCGGCGCGCGTGGTCCACCAGCACCTGGCGCATCGCACGCGCGGCGAGGGCGAGGAAGTGCTGCCGATCCACCGGCTGCGGCGCGCCCGGTCCGGCCAGCTTGAACCAGGCCTCGTGCACCAGCGCGGTGGGTTGCAGGGTGTGCCCCACCACCTCATTGCGCAGCAGGCGATCGGCGATCTCCCGCAGCTCGGCGTAGAGTCGCGGGAACAGTTCGTCGGCGTCGCCGCTGGCGTCGCCGCGCTCGGAAGGCGGAGTGGTGGTCATCGGGAGGTCCCGGGCTGGGTGAATATACCCCACGGGAAGGGCCACCACGCGACAGCGCGCCACACGGCTCGGAACTATCGGGAGCGCGGCAGCGGCGTCGGCTCGGCGCCGGCGCGATCCTGCAGGAAGGCCGCGCACCGCTGCCAGAGCCCGGGGACCACCCCCGACCGGAAGAATCCGAAGTGACCAATGCGGGCGCAGCCCACATCGGCCGGCGCGATGTGCTCGTGCCGTGCGCCGACCGCGCCGCGATACTCCCGCAGCAGCGCCTCCGCGGCGCGGCGCGGGGCGATCAGGTCGTCTGCAAAGGAGAGGGCGAGGATCGGCGCGGTGATCGTGGCATGCCCCGTCCACTCCCCGAGCCCTTCCGGTCGCCGACACCACCGCGCCCATTCGCGGGCCACCTCGCGGGGCAGGTCCATGCCGAGTCCGATGCGCGAGGAAGGCAGGCGGCCGAAGACCGTGGTCAGCAGGGGAACGGCCAGGTGCCAGAATCCCCGCAGCGCCGGGCGGAGGTGCCAGGGCCAGTGCCCCAACCAGCCGTGCTGGGCCGCCACCAGCACCAGGGCATCGAGTCGGTTCCCGTTCGCGGCAAGACCCACCGCCTGGCCGCCGAACGAGTGCCCCACCAGCACCACGGGCCCGTCGGGCGTCCGCGCCGATCCCCAGGCGATGGCGGCGCGCAGGTCTTCCGTGCCCCAGGCGCGCATCGTGAAGCGCGGATCGGTCCAGGGGAGTCCGTGCCGCGAGTCGGCCACGCCGCGCCAATCCCAGGTGAGCACGTCCCATCCCATTGCCGCCAGGAAGGTGGCGAAGGGCGCGTAGTACCGCTGGTGGACGCCCGTGGCCGGGGCGATCAGCGCCGTGCCGCGCGCCGGGCCCACCGCCTTGTAGCGCGTGGCCGCGAGGGGAAAGCCGTCCTCGGCGAGCAGCGTCACCGCGGCCACCGCACCGCCCCCGGTGCTGCCGTCGCCGCTCACTGGATCCGGTCCCGCACGGGTCGCCTCCTCGCGTCCATGGCCCAGATGCGGCAGGACGACGCGAGGGGCGACATCCGGGATCAGCGCGGGATCGTGAAGAGCCGCGACCAGCGGACCGCGCTCAGGAACGGCAGCGGCCGATAGCTGTAGGGATCCCAGCTGTAGTAGATGAGCACGGGCGTGCCCCGGACGTTCTTGCGGGGCACCAGCCCCCAGAACCGCGAATCGCGCGACTGGTCGCGGTGATCCCCCATCATCCAGAGCGAGTCCCGGGGCACGAGGAGGGGACCCCAGTCGTGCACGTCGGGGAGGTAGCTGTCGGCGCTGTCCCCGACGTAGTGGGGCAGCTGCATGGCACGCATCATCTGCCGCGTGCCCAGGTCGAGCTGCCACGCCGGGTCCGTGGACTGCGCATACGGCTCCTGCAGGGCCTGCCCGTTGCGCAGCAGCACACCGGCCCGCATCTCGACCGTGTCCCCGCCGATGCCGATCAACCGCTTGACCAGCATCGAATCCTCGACCGGCGACTTGAACACCACGATGTCGCCGCGCCGCGGCTCCCGGACCGCGGGGGTGCGGACATCCACGAACGGCAGCTTCGCCCCGAAGAGGAACTTGTTGACGAAGAGCACGTCGCCCACCATGAGGGTGCGCTCCATGCTGGGCGAGGGGATCCGGTACGCCTGCACCAGGAACGTGGTCAGCACCAGCCACGCGGCCACCGTCCAGACGATCGCCTTGAGCCACTCGACCGCCTTGGAGGCGGCCCTGCCCGGTGCCGGCTTGTCGGCGCCCGCGGGCGGCGGAGGAGGGGTGGCCGCGCTCAAGGAGCCAGCCGCGCCGACCAGTGATTGCGGAGCTTGGCCACCTTGGGCGCGATCACCGCCGCACAGTAGGCCTGCTCCGGATGCCGCCGGAAGTACTGGCGATGATACGCCTCGGCCGGCCAGAACCGCTCCAGGCGCACCACCTCCGTCACGATCGGGTCGGGAAAGACGGCCTCCGCCTCCAGCCGCGCGATCGCCTCGCGCGCCGCACGCTCCTGCGCATCGGATTCGGCAAGGATGATCGAGCGATACTGGGTGCCCGTGTCGGGACCCTGTCGGTTGAGCGTGGTGGGATCGTGGAAGGCGAAGAACACCTCCAGCAACTCGCCGTACGAGATCACCGCCGGATCGAAGGTGAGACGCACCACCTCGGCGTGGCCGGTCGCCCCCGAGCACACCTGCTCGTAGGTGGGGTGTTCCCGCGCACCGCCGGCATACCCGGAATCAACGGCCCGGACGCCCTCCAGCCGTTCGAAGATCGCCTCGAGGCACCAGAAGCACCCGCCACCCAGGGTGGCCGTTTCGGTCGCGGACACGATCAGAACTCCCAGGTGGCGGTGCGACCGGGTCCGAAACGGAGCCGGTTGAGCAGGCCGAAACGAAAGGTGGGATTCCCCGGCACGTCGCGGCGGAGGTAGAGGGTGAGCTGCGCCAGCGACGATTCGCCGTAGGCCGGCACCAGCCGGATCACCTGATCGGGAAACTGCACCACGAGCCCCTCCCCTTCCCGCACCACGTCGGCCCCGGCCGACCGGAACCAGCCGTCCAGCGAGGCAATGGCGGCCGGCGGCACGAAGAACCGGCCGGCACTCACGAAATACACCGTCGGCATCGAGTCGCCGGGGGCGATCGCCGGCGCCTCGGGAGGCTCGGCGATCGTCATCCGGACGCGCCCCGCCGGGGCCTCGCGCAACCGGTCCACCAACGCCGAGCCGGCAACCGGCTTGACCCCGAAGCCGACGTCGCCCGGCAGCACGCCCGCCGCCGAGTCGGCCGGCAACAGCACCAGGCACCCGAGCCGGTCGCAGAGGCGCACCTCGGCCGGGCCGGCCAGGTAGCCGGCGCCGTAGGCGCGCGGAAGATAGGTGGATGCCTTGACGTCGGCCCAGGTTCGGGCGTCGAGCACCAGCTCGATCCGGGTCAGCCGGGCGGTATCGGGGGACTGGAGCAGCGTCCCGAGCAGCAACAGCGGGGTGATCATTCCTCCGGCGCTTCCTCCGCATCGAGAATGCGGTAACCCGCGATGGTCACGATCCCGGTCGTGGGATCCTCCTCGGCGAACAATACCCGGTCCTCGCCCAACCACCCGAGCGGCAGCCCGCGCCCACGCACCGAACCAAGGTACTCGCCACGCTGGTCGAAGACATCGGAGGTGGCGGTGTCGCCCGGGAACGCATGCCGCTGCACCCAGAGCGTGCCCCGCGGCCCGAAGGCCACGTCCTGCACCACCGGCAGCGTGGGCGCCATCCCGGTCTTGGCGACCACCTCGGCCGGGTCCAGGGTGCAGCCCGAGCCACCGGAGAACGAGACCGACCACCCGTCCGGGTGCTGGCGGCGCGCCATCTCCGGTGTCGTGGGCTGCGGGGCGATCGGGCGGCGGATGCTCCGCACCAGGCGGTCCCCCCGGTAGAGTTGCACCAGGTAGGACGTCTGCGGCGTGAGTGCGACCACGCCGCCCTCCTCGTCCCACGCCATCTGCCCCGAGAACATCGGTGGCAGCATCGCCGCGAAGCAGGACAGCTGGACCATGGCGCGTGGTGGCGAGAGCAGCGAGTCGAGCCGCAGCGTGTCGGGCCCCGACGCGTAGATCACGCCCGTGACCGAGCGCGTCGAATCCGTGATGTGCAGCGAGCCCCACGCGGTGTCGCCGCGGATCACCCGCAACTCGGGAGACACCTTGCGCTCGTCGAGCACCGCCCCGTCCGGCGACCACCGGACCATGGCCATCTTGCCGTAGTCGAGGACGGCCACCTCCCCCGGGCCGGCATCGAGCAGCTCGAAGGCGAAGGTGATCTCGCCGGGTCCGCCGCCCGGGCGACCGAAGCTGCGCAGCAGGGCGCCGGAGGCGTCGTACACCTCCACCGCCGAGCGCTCGCGATTGAACACCACGACCCTGTCGGCCGAGGGTGTCTCCACGGTGAAGCGACTGGCCTGGGAGAACGACCCCGCCCCGGTGTCGGCGCCACCGATCCGGAACAGCTCCGCAAAGCGCCACGGCAGGGGCCGGTCGGATCCGCCGGAGGTGACCAGCTCCACGCCGGCCGAGTCGGCGCGCACGACGTCGGGATCCGGACCCTCGCCACAGCCGACGAGGGTGAGGGAAAGCGCGAGGACTCGAATGGGACAGGACGGCATCGGCAGGCTCCGAGGGGGACTCCGGAGCGATGCGTCAGCGGCGCGCGGCGTCGCGGGCCATCGCCAGGTAGGACGTGAGCGCGGCCGCGAGCCGCCCCAGGCGCGCATCGTCGAGGTCCGGGTCGGGTGGGCGCCGCTCCCCGGCCACCACCCACTCGATGTCGGTCCAGCGCGAGATGATCGAGCCCCCGGTGCTCCGCGCCGCCTCGATCCAGAGGACCCGCTCGGTTCCCTCCCACACCAGGCGGAGCGCCAGCGACCCGCGCAGGTACTCCGCCATGGCGCTCCCCTCGGGGGCGTCGTCGTACTCGCGCGCCACCGGCCGGAAACCGTGCTCCTCGAACAGCGGCCCCAGGTAGATCGAGGCACGGGTGAACGGTTCGGAGGGGTTCGTCACGCCTTCGGGAATCTCCGCACCCATCCCTCGAGGTCGCGCATCCAGCCCGTGAGGAACTTGACCGTGGGCTGGTGGGTGAGCGTGCGCTCGTCGTCGAACTTCTCCTCGCACTTCGACACCAGCACGCCCGGAAACGGCATCACCGCCACGTTGAGCGTGGCCAGCGTGTTGCGGAGCGCGAGCTGGCAGCGGGCGGTGCCGATGTTGCCGTCGGACGCGCCGGCGATTCCAGCCGGCAGGCCGAAGAAGGCGTGCGGGTGCGGCCCGCGCGACATCCAGTCGATGAAGTTCTTGAGCCCGCCCGGGATGCCGTGGTTGTACTCCGGCGTCACGATCAGCACGCCGTCGGCGGCGCGCAGCCGGTCCTGCATGGCGGTGACCACCTCGGGCAGGCGAGGATGCTCGAGGTCGCCGTTGAAGACCGGCAGTGCCGACCAGTCGAGTTCGGTCCACTGCATCGTGTCGGGCGAGAGTCCGATCATCGCGCGCATCAGGCCGCGATTGTAGGAATCCCGCCGCAGCGAGCCGCAGATCGCCGTCATCCGGAGTGCGGTGGTCACGTCTGGTCCTTTCTCAGGCGCGCGAGGCGTCGGGAAGCGGTGTGAGCTGCGCCGCGATTCGATCGCGCTGGGGTTCGAACCGGGGCGGCAGGATCAGCCGGGTGCCGAGCGCCTCGAGCGGGTCATCCACGGTGAAGCCGGGTCCCTTGGTGGCCAGCTCGTAGAGCACGCCACTCGGCTCCCGGAAGTAGATCGACCGGAAGTAGTGCCGGTCAATCACCGGCGTGCTCGACACCCCGCCGCGGTGCAGCCGTTCGAGCCACGCGTCATGTTCCGACGGTTCGGTAGCCCACGCCACGTGATGCACGGTGCCGCCCCCGGAGAGGCCGCGTTCCTCCGGTGGCTGCTCGAAGCGGATCCACCCGCCCCGGCTTGGCCCCCGCAGTTCCCAGGTGCGGGCATCACGCGCCACTGCGCCCATCACCTCGGTCAACACCCGGGCGGATCCCTCCAGCCGCTCACCGTAGGCCACCACGTGGTCGAAGCCGAGCAACTGGTGCTCCGAGGCGATGTCGGGATGGCGCGGGTCGAGCGGGGCGTCGCCGCTCCGGTCCACCACCAGCGCGAGCGTGAGGCCCTCGGGATCGTCGAAGCGGAGCTCGCCGTCCTCGCGACGGCACGCCACCCCCTCGTGCTCGAGCCGCTGCTGCCAGTAGTCGAGCGACGCGGGCGCGGCCACGCGGAACGCGATCCGGTGGATCATCCCCGCCCCGGCGCGGCCGGGCCTGGCGCCGGGATACTCGAAGAACGTCATGTCGAACCCGGGCGACCCTTCGTAGTCACCATAGAAGAGGTGATAGATGGTGGGATCGTCCTGGTTGACCGTCTTGGCGATCAGGCGCATCCCGAGGACGCGCGTGTAGAAGTCGAGGTTCCGGGGGGCATCGCCCGTGATGCTCGAGATGTGGTGGATGCCGTCAAGCCGCATGGTGCACCTCCGCTGGTCGGCAAGATAACGCGGGGCGGCGACGGAGGGTTCCCCGGGGAGGGCGAGTGACGAGCGACGGGTGACGGGTGACGGGTGACGCGTGAAGGGTGAAGGGTGAAGGGTGAGGCGGAGACCACAGTCCGCTTTACGCTTCACCCTTCACCCTTCACGTGGTCATGGCGCCACCGCGATCCCATCCGGCCCCGACCCGGCGCCGGTGCTGAAGCGGTGCGTGACCTCGCCGCTTGGCAGCGACAGCTCGATCACCTCGGCGCTGCCGCGCAGCGTGATCCAGGCGCGGCCGCCGCGCGGGTCCATCGCGATCCCGAACGGCTGCGCGCCGCCGGTGGCCACGGTGCGGAGGATCCGCCGGGTCGAGGCATCGATCAGCTGCACCTCATTGGCCATCGGGTTGGTGACCAGCGCCAGCCGATTGTCCGGCGTGAAGTCAATGCGGTAGGGGAAGCCGCTGGTCTGCACCGAGTCGATCACCCGCCGTGCGGCCACGTCCACCACGAACACCTTGCCGGTGTTGTTGCTGCCCACCCACACGGTGCGCCCGTCCGCGGCGGTGTTGATCGCCTCGGTCTGGGTGCCGACCGGCACCACGTGCGGGCCGGAGCCGTCGAGCGGGATGATCGAGAGGGTGCCGTCGGCGATGTTGGCCGTGTACGCGGTGCGCCCGTCGGGCGAGAGCGACACCATGTGCGAGGTGCGGCCCCCGGTGGCGAACTCGCCCCGCACCTCGCCGGTTTCCACGTCGAGCAGCACGATCTTGCCGTCACGCTCTGCCGTCACCACCAGGGTGCGGTGATCGGCGAGGAACTTGGCGCCGTGGGGCCGCAGGTACGGCGTGGTGATGGTGCGCGCCAGCTGGCCGGTGGTGACGTCCACCACCGTGAGGGTGCTGCCTCCCGCCTGCGCGCCGTAGTCGGTGGACACCGCCCAGCGGCCGTTGCCCGACACCGCCACCTCGTGCGGTCCCTCGCCGGTGGGATGCACCACGCGCTCCTGACCGGTGCGGGCGTCGTAGAGCGCCACCTGGTGGATGTCCTTGTGGACCACCGCGAGGGTCTGGCCCGCGAGCGGGGCCACGGGGGCAAGCGCGAGCACGGCGAGGAGGCGCATCGGGAGCATCCGGGTCGAGGAGGTCCCCCCGTACGCGGCGGTGGCGCGGGTGGTTCCGGCCGGAACGCGAGGCGGGGCGCCCCCCGGGGGGGGGGGGCGCCCCAATGAGCCCCCCGG
>CAZNOJ010000032.1:25493-26030 GCA_964574665.1 uncultured Gemmatimonadaceae bacterium | reverse complement strand
GATGCAGGTCGGGATCCAGCCCGACATGCTGATCTGCCGCAGCGAGCGGCCGCTCGGGGCCGAGATCAAGCGCAAGATCTCGCTGTTCTGCAACGTGGACTTCTCGTGCGTGATCGAGTCGCCCGACGTGCAGAGCATCTACGAGCTGCCGCTCCGGTTCCACGAACAGGGATTCGACACCGAGGTCTGCGCCCTGCTGGGGCTGGAGACCCGGGCCCCCGACCTCACGGCGTGGCAGGCGATGGTGCAGCGGATCCTCCACCCGGCCGAGCGGGTGCGGATCGCGGTGGTCGGCAAGTACACGGCCCTGCACGACGCGTACAAGTCGGTGGGCGAGGCGCTGCTGCACGGCGGCATCCGGCATGACGTGGGCGTGGACATCCAGTGGATCGAGAGCGACCGCTTCATCGGCCCCGAGGCCGATCCCGCGGCGTTGCTGGCCGGGTTCGACGGCCTGCTGGTGCCGGGCGGCTTCGGCGACCGCGGCATCGAGGGGATGCTCGCGGCGATCCGGCACGCCCGCACCACCAAGCTGCC
>CAZNOJ010000032.1:0-25483 GCA_964574665.1 uncultured Gemmatimonadaceae bacterium | reverse complement strand
CGAGTTCGCGCGCGACGTGGCCGGCATGACCGGGACGACCTCCACCGAGTTCGAGCCCGATTGTCCCGATCCGGTGATTGCGCTGATGGCGTCGCAGCGCGACGTGCAGGACCTCGGCGGGACCATGCGGCTCGGCGCCTACGCGGCGCGGCTCCGCGAGGGGAGCCGGGCGGCCCAGGCGTACGGCACCACCGAAATCTCGGAGCGGCACCGCCACCGCTGGGAGGTGAACAACGCCTTCCGCCACGTGCTCGCCGAGCACGGCATGCGCCTCTCCGGCCTCTCGCCGGACGGCTCGCTGGTGGAGATGATGGAGCTCCCCGATCATCCCTGGTTCGTGGGCTGCCAGTTCCACCCCGAGCTCAAGTCGCGCCCCACGCGGCCGCATCCGCTCTTCGCGGCGTTCATCGGGGCGGCGGTCGAGCGGGCCCGTCCCGCGGCGCCGGCCACCACGGACCGGGTCGGCGCCGGCCGATGATCGTGCACACCGTCTCCTGGCGCGAGGCGCCGTTCCTGATCGCCGGCCCCTGCGCCATCGAGGGCGACGAGGTGATGCTGCGCATCGCCGACGTGCTCGCGGAACTGGCGGCGCGCCACCGGATGCCGGTGTTCTTCAAGGCCTCGTTCGACAAGGCGAATCGCGCCCGGGGGGACGCGCCGCGGGGCCCGGGGCTTCACGAGGGGCTGGAGTCGCTGCGGCGGGTGCGCACCGCCAGCGGGTTGCGGGTGCTCACCGACATCCATGAGGCGGGGCAGGCAGCGACCGTGGCCCAGGCGGTGGATGCCATCCAGATCCCGGCATTCCTCTGCCGGCAGACCGACCTGCTCCACGCAGCCGGCGCCACGAGGCTGCCGGTCAACATCAAGAAGGGGCAGTGGATGGCGCCCGAGGCGATGGCCGGTGCCGTCGCGAAGGTGCGCCAGACCGGGTTGGGCGACGTCGCGGTCACCGAGCGCGGGACCTTCTTCGGCTACGGTGACCTGGTGGTGGATTTCCGGAGCATTCCGCGCCTGCGCGAGGCCACCGGTGCGGCGGTGATCTACGACGCCACCCACTCGGTGCAACAGCCCGGGCAGGCGGCTGGCGGGGCGAGCGGCGGCATGCGGGAGCACATCCCGACGCTGCTCGCCGCGGCGGCCGCCGCCGGCGCCGACGGCTTCTTCCTCGAAACCCCTCCGGATCCGGCGCGCGCCGTGTCCGATGCGGCGACCCAGTGGCCACTCGACCGACTCGATGCCCTGATCACCCGTACCCTGGCGGTACGCGACGCCGCCCGGGAGCGCGCGCATGCTTGATCCCCGCGTGGCGGCCTCGATCCGGATCCTCGGACTCGACGTGGATGGGGTGCTCACCGACAACGGCATCTATGTCGGCGAGGTGGCCGGCGCACGGGTCGAGTTCAAGCGCTTCGACATCCAGGATGGGCTGGGGCACAAGCTGCTGCGCCTGGCCGGCATCGAGGTCGCCTGGGTGAGCGGTCGCCCGTCGCAGGCCACCACGCTGCGCGGTCGCGAGCTGGGCGTGGAGACGGTGCTGCAGGTTCCCCCGGACCGGAAGGTGCCCGCCATCCAGCAGTTGCTCGACGAGCGGGGACTCGGCTGGGAGGCATTGGCGTTCGTGGGCGATGACCTCGCCGACCTGCCGGTGCTTGCGCGGGCCGGCCTGCCGATCGCCGTGGCCAACGCCCTGCCGCGGATCAAGGCCGTGGCGCGCCACGTGACCACCGCCCCGGGCGGGCACGGCGCGGTGCGCGAGGTGATCGAGGACCTGCTGCAGGCCCGCGGCCAGCTCGACCATGCCTACGCCACCTATCACGCCAGCCCGGAGCCCCGGTCGTGAGCGCCGTCGCCTCCGCGCGCCGCACCCTCACGCTCGAGGGGGAGGCCGTCCTCGCGGCGGCGGGTCGCCTCGACGCCCGCTTCGACGAGGCCATCACCCTCCTCGCCGACGCGGGCCGGGTGATCGTGAGCGGCATCGGCAAGAGCGGGGCGATCGCCCAGAAGCTCGCCGCCACGCTGACCTCCACCGGCACCCCGGCGAGCTGGGTGCACCCGGTGGAGTCGCTGCACGGCGACCTCGGGCTGGTCAGCGCCGACACGGTGGCGATCCTGCTCAGCAAGAGCGGCGAGACGGAGGAGCTGTTCGGCATGGTCGCGGCGTTGGCGCGGCTCGACGTGCCGATCATCGCGATCACCGGGGAACCACACAGCGCGCTGGGGCGCGCGGCGCGCGTGGTGCTCGACGCGGCCGTGGGGGAGGAGGCCTGCCCGCACGACCTGGCCCCCACCACCAGCACCACCGTCGCACTCGCGCTCGGCGACGCGCTGGCCGTGGCGCTGCTCGAGCGCAAGGGATTCGGTCGCGAGGACTTCGCGCGGTTTCACCCGGGGGGGCGACTGGGCCGCAAGTTGCTGCTCCGGGTCGAGGACGTGATGGTGGAGGCGGGGCGCGTGCTGGCGCCCTCGGCCACGATGCGCGACGTGATCGTGGCGCTGGCCCACGGCCGCGGCATCGCCGTGATCGCCGATGGGGGAGGCCTCGCCGGCGTGATCACCGCGGGAGACCTGACCCGGCTGGTCGAGCGGAGCGACGACTACCTCCGCCTCGCGGCCACCGACGTGATGACCCGCACGCCCCGGAGTGCGGCACGAGGCGAGCTGGCCGCCGCCGTGCTCGGCGACATGGAGCGGCACGGCGTGACGGCCATGCCGGTGCTCGACTCGGACAAGGCGGTCGTCGGGGTGGTGCACCTGCACGACCTGCTGCGGGCGGGGGCCGCGTGAGGGCCGCCCTGCCGCTGCTGCTGGCCGCGCTGGCCGGATGCGCCCAGCGCGGGGTGACCCCCGCGCGCGCGGCCGGGGCCGACAGCGCCGACCAGGTGCTCGAGGGGATGGCGCACACCATCACCCGCGACGGGATCAAGTCCACCTACCTCGAGGCGGAGTCGGCCTGGGTGTACCAGGACCGCAACCTGATCGACCTGAAGGGGGTGAAGGTCACCTTCTACGGGCCGACCGGTGCCGTGCGGTCGGTGGTCACCGCCGACAGCGGCACCTACCGGATGCGCGACGGTTCGCTCGACGCCCGCGGCAACGTGGTGGCGGTGACACCACCGCCGGATTCGGCGACGCTGCGTACCGAGCACCTGCTCTTCGACCGGGTCAGCAACCTGATCCGATCCGACACCGCCTACACGTATTCGGGACGCCAGGCCGCGGGCTCGGGCGCTTCGTTCGAGACCGATCCCGACTTCAAGCGCTTCCGCTCCTGGCAACCGCGCGGGCGCCAGCGAGGGCAGGGGTTCCTGCTCCCCGGCCAGGACACCACCGGCCAATGAGATGCGCCGCCTGGTGCCTGGTCGCCCTGGTCGTGGTCGGGACCCGGCCGGTGGAGGCCCAGCGGGCCGGCCAGCGGCGCTGCACGCTCGAGCTGCTCTCCGCGGATCGCGAGGGCAGCGGCGATCGCACGGTGCTGGGCAACGAGAGCTACTTTGCCGCCGGCAACGTCCGGCTCAAGTGCCGCAACCAGCCCATCTACCTGAGCGGCGACTCGCTGGAGTCGTACAGCGGCACGGTGATGCGGGTGATCACCCGGGCCCAGTATCGCGACGAGGACATCACCCTCGATGCCGACACGCTCGTGTACGTCAAGACGAGCGAGATGCTCCAGGCCCGCGGCAACGTGACCGTCGTCAACCGCCTCAACGGGTCCACCCTCACCGGACCGTACCTCGACTACTTCCGGGCCGTGCAGGGCATCCGCGACTCGGCCGAGACCACGGCGCTCTACCGGCCGACGGTCACCTACGAGGTCGCGGCCGCGCCGGGCGACACCGCGACACCCGCGCCGTACGTGATCACCGCCGACGGCCTGCGCGCGATCGGCTCGAGCAACCTGACCGGCTGGGGCAGCGTGGAGGTGGATCGCGACGCGCTGCGCGGTCGCGGCGACTCGCTGCTCTATCTCTCCGGGACCGACGACCTGGTCACGCTGGCCGGGCGCCCCGCCACGCTGCAGCGCGAAGGGAGCGACTCGTTCCGGGTCGCCGGGCGCCGGGTGCTGCTTGCCCTCGACGGAGAAGACCTGCGCCAGGTGCAGGCGCTCGGCGATGGTCACGTGGTGGGGGCCACCGGGGAGATCGTGGCCGACAGCACCGCGCTGGACTTCGCCGACGGCGAGCTGGTCGCCACCCGCGCGTGGGACCACACCGGGCGCGCCCTCGTCAAGGCCCAGGGCTACGACATCCAGGGCGACTCCGTGGCGATCGACACCCCGGGCGAACGGCTGCGCGAGTTGCGGATCTTCGGTCGCGGCGAGCTGACCGAGGTGGCGGACTCGGTCCCGGTGGCGGATCCGGTGGCTGCCGACTCGGTCGCGGCCGATGCGGCCGGGATGCACGACGTTCCCAACCGGATGACCGGTTCCCGCCTCACGGTGCGCTTTGCCGACCACGACTCGGCCGGCACGCTCCTCACCCGGGTGGTGGATATCGTCGCCATCGGGCAGGCGACCTCGCTCTTCGCGCGCGACGTGGAGCGCAACGGACAGGTGTCGCCCTCCATCAACTACACGCGGGCCGACACGATCGTGGTGGTGATGCAGGTCGGGGATTCCGCCGGGGTGAGCGAGGTGCGGGCCTTCGGCAACGTGGACGGGGTCCAGCTGGAGACCGCCTCGCTCCGGTCGCGCCGGATCGGGTTGCCCACCACGCCTGCGGTGCGTCCCGGCCGGCGCGAGGAGCTGCCATGAGGGTGTTGCGCGCCGAGGGCCTGCGCAAGAGCTATCGCCGGCGCGCCGTCGTGGACGACGTGGCGGTCGAGCTCGCGCAGGGGGAGATCGTCGGGCTGCTGGGCCCCAACGGGGCGGGCAAGACGACCACGTTCTACCTGCTCACCGGCCTGATCCGTCCCGACGCCGGCACGATCCACCTCGATGAGCACCACATCACCGGGGAGGCGATGTACAAGCGGGCGCGGCGGGGCATCGGGTACCTGGCCCAGGAGCCCTCGATCTTCCGCCGGATGACGGTGGCGGAGAACGTGCTCGCGATCCTGGAGACCCTGCCACTGTCGCACGACGAGCGGCACGCCCGGCTGGAGGCGATGCTGGCGGACCTGGGGCTCACCGCCCTGCGCGATGCGCGCGCCTACACCCTCTCGGGCGGGGAACGGCGCCGGCTGGAGATCACCCGCGCCCTCGCGACGAGCCCCAAGTTCATGCTGCTCGACGAGCCGTTCGCCGGCGTGGACCCGATCGCGACACACGACATCCAGACGATCGTCGCCTCCTTGCGTGGCCGGGGCATCGGGGTGCTGATCACCGACCACAACGTGGAGCAGACCCTCGAGATCGTGGACCGCGCCTACATCATGCACTCGGGGAGGGTGCAGGCGGCCGGCACGGTCAACCAGCTCGTCTGGAACGACCACGTCTCCACCCTGTATCTTGGGCCTACCCTCACGGCACGCCTCCGCCAACGGATGGAGCAGCCCGCGTGAAGACCGGCCTGCAACAGCACACCGGACTCCGGCAGGAACTCCGGATCAATCCACGCCTCTACCAGGCGATGGACATGCTGTACATGCCGATGCTCGACCTGCAGCAGCACCTGCAGCAGGAGCTGCTGGGCAACCCCTTCCTGGAGCTGGAGGAGCCGGAGGAGGAGGCCCAGAAGGAGAAGACCACCGAGGAGGAACAGGCCGAGACCAAGAAGGACGACGAGGTGGACTGGGAGGAGATCCTCCTCAACGGCTTCGAGGTGGGCGGGGCGCGGGAGCAGTTCGAGGTGAGCGACTATGTCGAGCCCCAGAACGTGGAGTCCGCGGGGCTCCCGGAGCACCTGCGCGACCAGCTGCAGATGCTCGACGTGCCGCCCCGCATCCGGATGCTGGCCGAGGAGATCATCGGCAACATCAACGATGACGGCTACCTCTCCTGTCCGCTGGAGGAGGTGGTCCGCTCGGCGAACCACTGGCTGGCCTCGACGCTGCCGGGAGGGGGCGAGCCCGCCGACGAGGACGATCCGGAGGACGCCCTGCTGGGCGCCATTGACGCGGAGGCGCGGGCCGGCAACGGCTCGCTGCCGGTCGCGGTGCTGCCACCCGGCGTGGAGGGGTTCACCCTGGCCGAGGCGGAGCGGGCCCTCGCCGTGATCCAGGAGATGGATCCCCCGGGGATCGGGGCGCGCGACCTGCGCGAGTCGCTGCTGCTGCAGCTGCGCGACCAGGACGCCCAGGACACGCTGCTCTGGCGCATGGTCGCCGAGGCGTTCGACGACCTCAAGGCGCACCGCTGGAACGACCTGGCGCGGCGGTTCGGCATCGAGCCGCGGGCGGCGCAGGAGGCGGCCGACCTGCTGTCGCGCCTCGACCCCAAGCCGGGCCTCAAGCACGCCGACCGGGCCGAGACCTACATCATCCCCGACCTGATCGTGGACCGGATCGACGGCCGGTATCACGTCTTCCTCAACGACACCGGCGTGCCGCGGCTCCGGCTGTCGCGCTCCTACCAGGAGATCGCCCGCGACCGCTCCAAGATGACGGCGGAGAACCGCGACTTCATCGCCTCGCGGATGAACTCCGCCACGTGGATGATCCAGGCCATCGAGCAGCGCCGGCAGACGATGCTCAAGGTGATGAACTTCATCGTGGACCGCCAGCGCGACTTCTTCGAGAAGGGGATCGAGTACCTGCGGCCCCTCACGCTGCGCGAGGTGGCCGAGGTGATCTCGATGCACGAGTCCACCGTGTCGCGCGTGACCAACGAGAAGTACGTGCAGACCCCGCGCGGGGTGCTGCCGCTCAAGTTCTTCTTCTCCAGCGCCCTGTCCACCGCCACCGGCGAGGACGCCTCGGCCCGCTCGATCCGGGCCAAGCTCGAGAAGATGGTGGCCGACGAGGACCCGGCCAAGCCGCTCACCGACCAGCAGATCGTGCACCTGTTCGAGGAACAGGGCATCCAGATCGCCCGCCGCACCGTCGCCAAGTACCGCGACCAGCTCGGCATCCTGCCCGCGAGGATGCGGAAGCGGGTATGACACCGCCGCCACGCGTCGCCGTGCTGGTCCCGGCCAAGGACGAGGCCGAGAACCTGCCCGAGTTCATCCGCCAGTGTGCCGAGGCGCTGCCGGCGCTCGGTGTCCCCTTCGAGGTGGTCGTGGTGGACGACGGCTCGCGCGACGACTCGGCCGCGGTGCTCGCGGACCTCGCCGGCCGGACCCCGTGGTTGCGCGTGGTGACCCACCGTCGCCAGCGCGGCATCGCCGACGCCCTGCGCAGCGCCACCGACGCCTCCAGCGGCGACATCCTGGTCTTCTACCCGGCCGACCTGCAGTACCTGCCCGCCGAGATTCCGGCGCTGGTGGCCCCGATCCTCGCGGGCGAGGCCGACATCGTCACCGGCACCAAGCAGGGGAAGTACGAGAAGGCCCTCGTCTCGGCGGTCTACAACGGGCTGTCGCGCTGGCTGTTCGGGGTGCGGGTGGCCGACCTCAACGGGGTCAAGGCGTACCGGCGCGAGGTGATGGCCAACGTCCCGATGCGTCCCGACTGGCACCGCTTCATGGTGGTGATTGCCGCGGCGGAGGGGCACCGCCTCGCGTCGGTTCCCGTGACGCTCCACCCGCGCCAGGCCGGGGTGTCGAAGTTCACCTGGCGCCGCATCCCCGTGGGCGTGCTCGACCTGCTCTCGGTGTGGTTCCAGTTGCGGTTCGGCCGCAAGCCGATGCTGTTCTTCGGGCTGATCGGCGCGGCCATGTTCCTGGTGGGGTTCGTGGTGGGCGTCGCGGCGGTGATCCTCCGGCTCGCCTACCGGGCCGACGTGGCCCTGATGGTGAGCCTGGTGATGACCATGATCATCACCGGTGCGGCGCTGTTCGGCTTCGGGTTGCTCGGCGAGCTGGTGGCCGGACTCCGCGAGGAACAGCGCGAACTGGCGCGTCGCCACCAGGATCGGCGCGACTGAGGCGATGCGGGTCGTATTCCTGACCCACAACTACCCGCGCCATGCGGGTGACGTGGCCGGCGCGTTCCTGCACCCGCTGGCGCAGGCGCTGCGCGCGCGCGGCGTGGACCTGCAGGTGATCGCCCCCAGCGACCGCGGACAGGAGGGCGCCGACACGCTGGACGGGGTGCCCGTCCGGCGCGTGCGCTACGCCCTGTCGCACGACGAAACCCTCGCCTACACCGGCACGATGCAGGCGGCGCTCCGCTCGCTGCGGGGCTATCGCGCCTTCACCGGGATGGTCGAGGCGTTCCGCCGCGAAGTGCACCAGGAACTGGCCACCTCGCCGCACACCGTGGTGCACGCCCATTGGTGGGTGCCGGCTGGCCTGGCGGTGCCGCGTGGCGCGCGTTCCGTGATCACCTGCCACGGCACCGATGTCCGCTTGCTCGACGGCGCGTTGCCGTTCCGGTGGATCGGCCGCCACGTCCTGCGCCGCGCGGGGCTCGTGACGGTGGTGTCCGGCGCGCTGGCGGCGGTGATCGAGCGGCGCACCGGCATCGTCATCCCGGAGGACCAGGTCCAGGCCATGCCGCTCGCGCCAGGGGACCGTCCCGTCAGCACGGGCGGGGGCGGCCTGGTGGTGATCGGGCGGCTCACCGACCAGAAGCGGGTGGACCTCGCCATCAGGGCGTGCCACGTGCTCCGGAAGCGTGGTTCCCCGCGCACGCTGCGGATCGTCGGCGACGGGCCCGCGCGGGCGCGACTCGAGGCGCTTGCCGCGACCCTCGCGCTCGGCGACCTGGTGCAGTTCACGGGCGAAGTGGCCCCGACCGAGGTGCCGGCGATCCTGGCCACGGCCGACCTGCTGCTGATGCCGGCGCAGCGCGAGGGCATGGGCCTCGCGGCGGCCGAGGCGCTGATTCAGGGGGTGCCGGTGGTGGCCTGCGAGGACGGCGGCGGCCTGCTCGACGTGGTGCCCACCTCGGGTGGCGGGCGCATCGTGGCGGCCACGGCCGAGGCGCTCGCCGACGGCATCACGGCGATCGCGAGCGATGCCGGCGCGGCCGACGGGGCGTGGATGGCAGGCAGGGCCTGGCAGCACCGCCTCGCGGCCGACCAGGTGGCGGCCCGTTGCCTCGGATGGTATGAGCATGTCCTGGCTGCGTAGCCGGTGGTTCGGGGCCCTGCAGTGGGTGGCGACCGCGGCGATCCTCATCGCGATCGGGCTGCACTTCGCGCAGCAGTGGGATCAGGTGCAGGAGAGTGGCGTCGCCCTCGCGTTGCGGCCCGGATGGCTCGTGCTCTCGCTCCTGATGGTGTGGGCGATGTGGGTGGTGCTGATCGAGGGATGGCGCCGGCTCGCGATCGGCTGGGGCGTCGAACTGCCCTGGCGCCTGGCGGGACGGATCTGGATGCTGTCGTCGTTCGGCAAGTACCTCCCCGGCAAGGTGTGGGCGGCCGCGGGGATGGTGACCATGAGCGAACGCGCCGGAGTCTCCGGCAAGGTGACCCTCGCCGCCGCCGTGGTGATGCAGGCGCTGGGGATCGGGGCAGGGGTGGCCGTGGCCTCGCTGGCGGCCGGTCCACTCCTCACGGAGTGGTACCCCGACGCCGGCCGCGCGACCATCCTGATCGGGGTGGCCGTCGCCGGGATGCTCCTGGTGGTGGGCAACCGCACGGTGCTCCGGAAGCTGTGGAAGCTGGCCCGCCGCACCGGGCCTGCGCCGGAGCCGCCGGCGACGGTGTTGCTGATCGGCTGCATCGCCGTCAACCTGCTGGCGTGGCTGGTGTACGGGGCGGCACTGGTGGTGCTTGCCCGCGGGCTGCTGCCCGACGTCGCCCTCGGCTGGCGCGAGGCGACCGGGGCGTACACGGTGGCGTACATCGCGGGTTACCTCGGACCGGCCCCGGCAGGGCTGGGGATCCGCGACAGCCTCCTGGCGCTGATGCTCGCCACGTGGATGGGGCCGGGCGAGGCACTGGCCCTGGCGGCCATGTCCCGGATCGCCTCGACGATCAACGAACTTGGTGCCGCGGCACCGTTCTACTTCTCGCGGGAGTCGGCTCGTGACAGCGCCTGAATCGGACTCGACCTGGACGCCGCGCCGCGGGGCCCTCTGGGCATGGCTGGTGTTCGTGCTGGCGTCGCTGTCGCTCACGTGGCCGGTCCTGACCGGCCAGTTCCTGGCCGGCGATGACCAGCTGCTCTCCGGCTACGCCTTCCGCGAGTTCGGCGCGGCATTCTTCCGTGAGCACGGTCGGATCCCCGAGTGGAATCCCTACCTCTTCGGGGGCATGCCGTTCATCGCCGGGATGCACGGCGACATCTTCTATCCCACCGCCTGGTTGCGGTGGCTGGTGCCCACCGACCTCGGCATGACGCTCGGCTTCGTGATCCACCTGGTGGTGGCCGGGGGCGCCATGTACGCCCTGCTGCGCGGCCTCCGGTTGTCGTGGACCGCGGCGGTGGTCGGGGGCGTGGCGTACGAGATGTCGGGCATCGTGGCGTCCATGATGCGTCCGGGACACGATGGCAAGCTCTTCGTGGCCGCGCTGGCGCCACTCGCCTTCCTGGCGCTGCTCCGGGCGATCCGGCACGGGCGGGTGGCGGGGTACGGTGCCCTGGCCCTGGTGGTGGGACTCTGCATGCTGTCCCCGCACTTCCAGACCACCTACTACCTCCTGGTCGCGCTCGGCATCTGGACGCTGTGGCTGGTCGTCGCCGACCCTGAGCGGAGCGGACCCCGGCGCGTGGTGCCCGAGCTGGCGATGGCCCTTGGGGCGGTGGTCCTCGGGATCGGGGTCGGCATGATCCAAGGGATGCCGTTCCTCAAGTACATCCCCTACTCGCCGCGCGTCGAGGGAGGGATCTCGTCCGGGTGGGACTATGCCACCACCTTCGCGATGCCGCTCGACGAGGTGGCCTCCACCTTCCTGCCGCAGTTCAACGGGATGTTCGAGACCTACTGGGGCAGCAACTTCTTCAAGACCCACGTCGAGTATCTCGGGGTGCTGGTGCTGATCCTCGCCGTGCTGGGGTTCGGGGCGGCGCGACGCCGGGGGCTCCTCGCCGGCCTGGGGGCCATCGCGCTCCTCTTCCTGCTGGTGTCCTTCGGCGCCCACACTCCCTTCTACCGGCTCTGGTACTCCGTAATGCCGATGATGGACAAGGTGCGCGCCGCCGGGATGGCGTTCTACCTGGTCACGATGGTGGTGTGCATCTGGGCGGCATTCGGGGTGGATCGCCTGCTCCGGGGGGAAGTGCGCCGCACTCCGCTGTACTGGCTGGCGGGAGCCTTCGCGATCATCGGGGTCATGGGCGCCGCCGGGCTGCTGCAGCCATTCGCCGAGGGGCTGGCGCGACCGGAAACCCAGCAGCGGGTGGCGGACAACGCCGACGTGCTCCGCGGCGGTGGACTGCGGCTGCTGCTGGTGGCGTTGGTGGCCGGCGGCGTCCTCGTGGCGGTCCAGGCACGCCGCGTGGCGGGCGCCGCCGCGGCCGCCCTGCTCATCGCGGTGGCGCTGGGCGATGGCTGGAGCGTGCTGCGGAGGTACGAGGCGTGGTTCCCGCCGGCCAGGGAGGTGTACGCCCTCGACGCCTTGGGACAGGCGATGCAGCAGCACCCGATGCCGTACCGCAACCTCGACCCGCGCAGCGACCAGATCGCGGAGTTCAACCTCGGGGTCTACCAGGGTTCCTGGCTGATGGCGGAACGGATCCCCACCGTGTTCGGCTACCACGGCAACGAGCTGCGGTTCTACGACGAACTCTGGGGCGACAAGAACGTCTGGCAGCACCAGCTCTCGCCCACCCTCTGGGACCTCTACGCCGTGGAGTTCCTGACCCTGCAGGTGGATGCCGGCGACCAGATCCCCGGCTACACCCGCGCCGCCGGTCCGGTCTCGTTCCCCAGCTTCACCGGGCGCCGGGCCGCTGCCGGCTACCTGTTCCAGCGCACGACGCCGGCCCAGTGGGTGCGCGTGGTTCCGCTCGCGATGCGGATGCCCGCCGCCCAGGTGGTGGCCACCGTGGTGGACCCGTCGTTTCCGGTGAATGACGTGGTGCTCTTCGACGACACCACGGCGGTCCCCGACGCGGTGGCGCCCGGGGCCGCGCTGGACAGCACGGCGCTCCGGGCCACGCTGGCGTCGTGGGAGCCGGGCTATATGGAGGTCGCGATCGAAGGGACCGATCCGCGCACGCGCTACCTCCTGATCGCCGAGAACTGGCATCCGGGGTGGCAGGTGACCGTGGATGGCGTGGCGGCGCCGGCACACCGCGCCAATCACGCCATGCTCTCGGTGGCGCTGCCCTCCGGTGCGCGGCAGGTGACCCTCCGCTTCGTGACGCCGGGCTATGCGACCGGCAAGCTCGTCACCGGGCTGTCCACGTTGCTGGCGCTCGGCCTGATCGTGGTGGGGCGGCGAAGGGGCAGGGCAGCGCATGGCTGAGCGCGGCCTGGTGGTCGTCCCCACCTACAACGAGCGGGAAAACCTCCCGTCCATCCTGCCGCGGATCCTGGCCATCGATCCGCGACTCGACGTGCTGGTGGTGGACGATGGCTCCCCGGACGGCACCGGGGCGATGGCCGACGGGTTTGCCGCCGCCGATCCCCGCGTGCACGTGCTGCATCGCACCGCCAAGGAAGGGCTCGGACGTGCCTACCTGGCTGGCTTCGCCTGGGCGCTGGAGCGCGACTACGCCTGGGTGTTCGAGATGGACGCCGACTTCTCGCACGACCCCAAGTACCTCGCCGGGTTCCTGGTGGCCATCGAGCAGGCCGACCTCGTGCTCGGCTCGCGCTACGCCTCGGGCGTCAACGTGATCAACTGGCCGATGTCGCGGCTGCTGCTCTCGTGGTTCGCCAACAAGTACGTCCGCTGGGTCACCGGCCTGCCGCTCACCGACGCCACGGGCGGCTTCAAGTGCTTCCGCCGCGCGGTGCTCGAGGCGATCCCGCTGGATCGGGTGCGCTCGAACGGCTACGCCTTCCAGATCGAGATGTCGTACCGCGCGTGGAAGAAGGGATTCCGGCTGGTCGAGGTCCCGATCGTGTTCGTGGACCGGGTGGAGGGCACCAGCAAGATGAACAAGCGCATTGTCCGGGAGGCCGTCTGGATGGTGTGGTGGCTCCGCCTGCAGGCCGTGTTCGGGAGGCTGGGATGACGACGGTGGTGTTCCACAAGGTGACCGGCTCGGGCAACGACTTCGTGATGCTCGACGGCCGGACCACTGCGGTGGTCGACTGGCCCGCCGAGCGGATCGCCCGAATCTGCGATCGGCGACAGGGGATCGGCGGCGACGGGCTGGTGATCCTCGATCCCCTGGGGGACGACACCGTCCGGATGACCTATTTCAACTCCGACGGGTCGGAGGCGGCGATGTGCGGCAACGCCGCCCTCTGCTCCACCCGGCTCGCCGCGGCACTCGAGATGGCCGATCCGGCGGGGATGACGCTGGTGACGGGGGCAGGGAGCTTCCCGACCCGGTGCGTGGGCGAGGGCGACCAGGCCGAACTCAACCTGCCGGACACCCCGGTGCCGGCGCCGATCGACATTCCGTTGCTCACCGGGGAACGCTCAATCCTCCTGGGCACGGTGGGGGTCCCGCACCTGGTGGCGCTGGTGGACGACGTCGCCACGGTCGATGTGGAGGGGCGCGGCCGCGAGCTCCGGTTCCACGTCCTCTGCGGAAAGCACGGCGCCAATGCCAACTTCTACAGTCGGATTTCCAGTTCCAGTGGAACTGGAGCTGCCGAGGCCGGGTGGTCGCTGCGCACGTACGAGCGCGGGGTGGAGGGCGAGACGCTGTCCTGCGGCACCGGCACCGTTGCGGCGGCGCTGGCCCTGGCCGTCACCGGCGTGGACACCCTGCCGCTCCGGTTTCTCTCGACCGGAGGGCAGGTGCTTTCCGTGAGTGCCCGGATCGAGGGTGGCATGGCGCGAGATATCTGGCTGGCCGGGCAGGGGCGGATCGTAGCCCGCGGGATCTGGATGGATTGAGAGGTGAGTCCTCAGTCCTGAGTCGTGAAAGGGACAGCCCGGCCTATGGACCACCAGCCCGCTCGACGGTGAACGTCTCTCCTGGACGCCTGAGCACCCGGATACCCGCCGGGAGCCCGGAGATGTCGTCGGTGTGTCCGACGTGGAATGCGGCGACCTGCCTGGCGCGGGTCGCCGCGATGCGTTCCGGGCCGCGGCTTCCCACCGCGACCCAGAATGGGGTGAGCAACAGGTCCACCCCGGTGCCGGCGGCGCGGCGCAGCTCGGCCGGGGAGGGATCGGCGTCGCCGAGGTGCAGGATGCGGACCCCGCCGAGGGAAACGATCCAGGCCAGGTGGTCGATCCCGGCGTGGGGAATCCCCAGTGCCTCGAGCGGGACGCCGGCCGCCTCGGTGCGGCGCAGGGTGTCCGGGGAGGGCAGCAGCGTCGTCGCGCGCGACGGATCGTCCCAGCCGGCCGCCCGGAGCGCCGCGAGGATGGCCGGCGCCGCGGCGATGTGGGCCCTGGGGTTGGCGCGGAGGTGACGCACCACTGCGCGGGTGTCGAAGTGGTCGGCGTGGGGGTGGGTGACCAGCACCAGGTCGATCTCGCCGAAGCGGCCCACGCCTCCCTCGAGGGAGTCGCGGACCGGAACGGGCACGGCCGGATAGTCGGTCAGCCCAATTCCGAACAGGCCATCGATCAGCACCGCGGTGGGACCGGCGGTGAGCAGGACGCCCTCGTTGGCGAGGTACTCGACGGTGAGTTGAGCGGCGACTGGGGACTGGGAACCGGCGACGGTGGCCACGAGGAGGGCATGACACCAGCGGCGGGATGGCGCGAGGGGCATGGCACCACGACGATGTGGGGAGTGGGGTGGTTTCTGGGGGTTTCCCACACTTTTCCACCGGCGAACTTAACATAATACATCTTATACGTCTCTTTAGTGTGGCTGGAGATGGTGCCGCGCATCGTATTGCTTAACCTTCTCTGCTGCAATGCATTGCGGGATTAGTCAACATGAATCAACGACAGAACTTGGCCCCATCCCACCTCGCTCCATCGGAGCCGACCAGGATCCCGGACCAATTCCCTCCGGGCACGCGAACGGCCCGATGCCGAGGCACCGGGCCGTTCAGTTCCTGGGTCTGCGGCCGCGCTAGCCGGCGGTGCTGGCGGACGTGAGTTCGGTCAGCCGCACCTCCGCCTCGCTCCGGGCCGCGGTCTCGCCGAACTGGTCGAGGATCTCGCGGTAGGTCGCGATGGCCGCGGCGGTGTCGCCCGCGAGCCGCTGGGCGCGGCCCGCGTCGAGCAGCATGGTCGCCTTGAGGTACGGGGTCGAGGCCAGCTCGGCCCCCCGCCGGTAGGCCGTGGCCGCCTCGGCGAACTTGCGGGTGTTCTCCAGGCCCGTGCCGAGCAGGCCGTGCCCCGGCGAGGCGAACCGCTCCGGAGGGTTCGAGGCCAGGAACTCCTCCAGCGAGGAGATCGCCAGCTCGGCCTGCCCCGCGATCAGGCGCACCTGGGCGATGCCGAGGTTGGCCTCGTAGCCCGCATCGGTGCCGGCGTAGGTGGTGGCCACCTGCTCGAACTGCTGCACCGCCTGTCCGATGTCGCCGGATTCCGCGGTGGCCCGCGCCGACTCGAGGGCCTGGGCCGCGAACGCCTCCTTGCGATGCGAGGCGGTCACCAGGAACCAGATGATCAGGCCGACCAGGAGCACCGCGCCGAGGCCGATGCCCAGCATCCGGGCCCGGCGGGAGGTCAGGAACGGTTCGGGGTCGGTCGAGAAGGTGGCGGGCGCAGGGTTGGTCACGGCAGTCTCGTCATGGGGTGATTCGCTGTCCAGCCCGGAAAAATGGCGCAACAGCCCCCCGGACGCCAGCGGGACCCGCGTGGCGCCATGCGGCAGTATGTTCTTCGGGCTTGGGCCGGCGCGAGGCCGGTGGCGCTCAGGCCCCCAACAGGCAGGCCACGGCGAGGACCACGAGGAATCCGATTCGTCGCAGGTCGGCCGGGGGCAATTCAGTCATCATGGCGTCGTATCCAGGGTGCCGGGGGTTGGCGACGGACGCTCCGTCCGGAGTGCCCTCCCCTCTCGTGCGCCGGAATGCGGCGCACCGGGTCACCAGTGCGAATTGAGTGCCACATGACCGAGGCCCCCGAGCCCATCCCGCCAGACCCCACCACCCCGGGTGACGTGACCCGGCTGCTGGCGGCGATGCGCGGCGGCGATGCCCAGGCCGGCGAGGAGCTGCTGGGGCGGATCTATGCCACCCTGCAGGCGCTGGCGAGAGCCCAGCTCTCCCGGGAGCGTCCCGAACACACCCTGCAGGCCACCGTACTGGTGCACGATGCCTGGCTGCGGCTCACCGGTGGGGACCACGGCAGCCACTGGGAGAGCCGTGCCCACTTCTACGCCGCCGCGTCACGGGCGATGCGGCGCCTCCTGGTGGACCATGCCCGCGCTCGCCGGGCGGGGCGTCGCCGGGGCGACCTCGCCAGCGACCTCCCCGACGACATTCCCCAGGCGACCGGTCCGCATCCGGTGGACCTGATCGCCCTCGATGAGGGACTCACCCGCCTGGCCCGCGAGGACGAGCGGGCCCACCGGGTGGTGGAGCTGCGGTACTTCAGCGGCCTCACCTTCGAGGAGATCGCTGCCGTCCTCGCGGTCTCGGTGCCCACGGTGAAGCGTGACTGGCGCTTCGCGCGCGCCTGGCTGCGGCGCGAGCTCGACCTCGCCCCCGATGATCCGCTGGTGTCGGAACCACCGCCTCAGGGATAATGACCACTCCGGCCTGGCACCGATTGCGTGACGCCTTCGACCGCGTGGCGGACGCGCCTCCGGAGGAGCGTCCCGCCCTCCTCGCGGCGCTGCGCGCCACGGACGCCGCGCTCGCGGCAGACCTCGAGGCGCTGCTGGCCGCCAGCGACGAGGCATTCCTCTCCACCCCGCTCATCGACGTTGCCGGAATCGGGTCAACCGCCCCGGAACTCGGGCCGGGGACCCGGATCGGTGGCTACACCATCCTGGAGCGCATCGGTCAGGGCGGCATGGGCGACGTGTACTCCGCCCGGATCGCCGAGGCGGATTTCGAGAAGGTGGTGGCGATCAAGGTGATGCGCGCCCCGGCCACCAACGCCGATGCGCAGGAGCGGTTCACCCGCGAGCGGCGGATCCTCGCCCAACTCGACCATCGCAACATCGCCCAGTTGCATGACGGCGGCGTCACCGCGGACGGTCGGCCCTTCCTGGTGATGGAGCACGTGCGCGGCCAGCCGATCACCGCCTGGTGCGAGTCGCACCGGCTCCGCCTGGCCCAGCGCCTGTCGCTCTTCCGGCAGGTCGCCGGTGCGGTGCACCATGCCCACCAGCGACTGGTCGTGCACCGCGACCTCAAGCCCGGCAACATCCTGGTCACCGACGACGGCACCGTGAAGCTCCTCGATTTCGGCATCGCCAAGGTGCTCGAGGGCGACGGCGACGACCAGCAGGCGGTGACGATGCCCGACCAGCAAGCCGTCACCCCGCAGTACGCCGCCCCCGAGCAGCTGTCCGGCGAACCGATCACGACCGCCACCGATGTCTACGCCCTCGGCCTGCTCCTCTTCGAGCTCTGCACCGGGACCCGGCCGTTCCATCGGGGCGGAATGTCGGTGGTGGAGCTGGTGCGGGCCGTGATGGACGACCAGCCACCCATGGCGAGTCGAGCGGTGCGCGGCCTCGCCGCCCCCGACGCCGGACGTCGCGCCGCGGCGCTGCGCGGCGACCTCGATGCCATCCTCGCCCGGGCGCTCGCCCCGGCCGTGGCCGACCGGTACGGCAGCGTGGCCGAACTGCTCGACGACCTGCGTCGCCACGAGGAGGGGCTGCCGGTGCTCGCCGTGCGGGGTCGGGCGCTCTACCGGCTGCGCAAGGCCGCGAGCCGGCACCGCGTCCCCTTGATGGCGCTGGCGCTGGTGATCCTGGTGCTGGTGGGCGGCATCGTGGCGACCGGTCGCCAGGCGGCGCGCGCCGAACGCGAGCGGCGGCGCACCGAGGAGACCAACGCCTTCCTCACCTCGATGCTCCGCGCCGCGGATCCGTTCGAGGGCGACCGGGACCTCACCGTGGTGGAGCTGCTCGATCGCGCGGCGACCAACATGGCAGAGTCGCCGCCCTCCGACCAGGCGGTGGAGGCCTCGCTGCGCGAGGCGATCGGCGGCACCTATGCCGCGCTCGGGCGATTCGATCCGGCGGAGGGTCACCTGCGGCGCGCCTTGCAGCTCCGCGAGCAGCGCCCCGACGAGCGCCTCGCGCTGGCCCGCGCGCTCCACGAACTCGGGTCATGGCACGACGGGCGGAGCGAGTACCTCGTGGCCGACTCCCTGTTCCGGCGGGCCCTGGCGGTGCTGGGTGACGCCCGCGATGCGGGGGCGCTCGCCGAGCGCGCCGACCTGCTCCACAACCAGGCGCGCATGCAGTCGCAGCTGGGCGACTTCACCCGAGCCGACACGCTGATCACCGAGGTGATTGCCCAGCGCCGCCAGCTGCATGGCCCCCGCTCCGCCGAGGTGGGCCTGTCCCTCGCGGCGCGCGGCCTGATGCTGCTGCAGCATGGGGAACTGGCCCGCGCCGAGGCGGTGTTCCGTGAGGCCCTCGCGATCCAGCAGGCGGCCTACGGGCGGGACCGGCCGGAGACGGCGCAGACGCTCTCCCGGCTCGCCACCGCCCTCGAACTCCAGGGGCACCGTCCGCAGGCCGACTCGGCGTATCGCGCGGCCCTCGCCATGCTCACGCATCTCCTCGGTCCGGAGCATCCCGAGGTGATGTGGACGCACTACAACCTGGCGGGCTTCCTGCTCGACGGCGGCGAGTGGACCGGCGCCCTAGCCGAGGCGGATCGGGTGCTGCGGCACCGCGGCGGCACGGTGCCGGAATCGCAGGCGCCGGTGTCGGGGTCGCTGCAGATTCGCGGCCTGGCCCTGGCGGCGCTCGGCGATGCGCCGGGGGCCTTCGACGCCCTGCGCGAATCGCTGGCGCTCCGGCGCCGCCACAATCCGCCGGGACACTGGACGATCGGCTCCGCCGAGAGCGTGCTCGGCGAGGTGCTGGTGCGCAACGGAAAGGAGCAGGAGGGCATCCCCCTGCTCCGTTCCGGATTCACCACCGTCGAGCGTGCCCTCGGCCCCGACCACCCGCAGAGCCGCAAGGCCCGTGCGCGGCTGGCCGAGGCGCTGGCGCCCTGATCAGGGCTTGCGGGGCAACAGCGCGTCGCGCTGCGCGGCCTGCCAGGCGAACGCGGCCAGCACGGCCGAGTTCCACTTCATGTCGTCCTCCTGGATCCGCTCGTACACATCCATGTTGGTGTGGTGCGTCCGCGTGCCGTACTCCAGCGGGTCCTGGATGAACTGGAACCCCGGCAACCCGACGCCGTCGAACGACAGGTGGTCGGTGCCGCCGGTGTTGGTGATCGTCAGCGTCTGCATGCCGTTGGCCTTGAACGGGCCCATCCAGGCGTCGAAGATCGGAGCCAGCGCCGCGTTCCCCTGCAGGAAGACCCCGCGGATCTTGCCGCCGCCGTTGTCCACGTTGAAGTACGCCTGGAACTTGTCCCACGCGGGGGTCTTGCGGAGCCCCGTGCTGTCGCGGCGCGCCAGGTACTCGGCCACGTACTCGCGCGAGCCGATGAGGCCCTGCTCCTCGCCGGTCCAGAGCCCGATCCGGATGGTGCGCCGGGGCTGCAGGTTGAGCGCGCTGAGGATCCGCATCGCCTCGAGCATCGTGGCCGACCCGGCCCCGTTGTCGGTGGCGCCGGTGCCCATGTGCCACGAGTCGAAGTGCGCCCCGATCATCACCACTTCATCCCTGAGCGCGGGATCGGTGCCGGGAATCTCGGCGATCACGTTGAAGGAGTTGAGCTCCTCGTCGTGAAAGGAGACGCGGGCGTCAATCGCCAGCTCCACCGGCTGGTTGCGGTCGAGCAGGCGGGACAGGCGGCCGTAGTGCTCGCCCGCCACCAGGATGGTCGGCACGGCGCGGGGTGCCCCGACCGCGCGTGACGCCGTGTTCGCCGCGCGGAGCGTGCCACCGTCCCGCGTGCTCGGTACCAGCAGCCCCAGGGCTCCCTCCTGCACGAGGAACTCGGCGCGCAGCTGGTTCATGTTGGGGCCGGCGGGCGGGCGACCCGCGAAGTTGCGGTTGCCACCCGCCTGCTGCTGTTGCTGGGTCGGCGGCTGCACCTGGGCCATCTGCGCCAGCGCCTCGTCGGTGAAGCGGGTGGCGAGCGGATCCCAGTACGGGGTGATGCGCGGGGGCGGCGCCGTCATGACCCACTTGCCGCGCAGCTTGCCGCGGTTGGCCTCGAGGTCGGCCACCGAGTCGAGGCGCACCCGCACCACGGCGCCTCGCGCCGGGCCGTCGGTGCCCGGCGACCATGCCGCCGGATAGGCGATGATCTGGAACGGGTGCGGCGCGGTCATCATCGCCGAGAAGTGGTCCACCACCCAGCCGCGTCCAAAGGGACCCCACCAGTCGTAGTGCGCGTTCTTGACCCCCCACTTGGTGAGGGCGGCGATCGCCCAGTCGCCGGCTGCCCGGGTGATCGGCGACCCGGTGAGCCGCGGGCCGTGGACGTCGGTGAGCCAGCTCATGATGTCCATGACCTGGGACCGGTCCATCGCCTCGGTCTTGATCCGTTCGATGGTGGCGACGTCCACCCGCTCCTGGGCGCGACCGGCCACCGGGAGGGCGACCAGGGCGAGCGCGAGGGCGGCACGACGCAGGGTACCGTGCGACATCAGGGATTCTCCGTGAAGTGATTCGGGGGATGCCAAGTGGTACGGCTGGCGAGCGGTCGAGGTTGATTCACGGCGATTCCCGCCGCAGCGGCAGTACGGCGGTCCAGAGCGACTCGCCGCCTCGGCGCACGCCCAGGTGGACGGTGGCGGAGTCGCCCGCGGCGGCCACCTGGTACCAGCGCGCCTCAGTGACCACCAGCTCCAGTTGGCCACCGACCAGGCGCACCAGCCCCCGCGCCACTCGGCCGCAGCGGATGGTGGCCAGGTCGGGATCGCACCAGCGCACCCGCGACCCACCGGCGCGCACGGCGGCCTCGTTGGTGGCATAGCGCGACAGGGTGAGCGCATCGGGATCGGGAGGGATCACGAAGGCCACCAGCTGCACGCTGGGACCGGATTCGAGCACCACGCGCCACTCGTAGCCGGAGAAGCGGTCGCCCACCACCGTGTCCACCCCGATGGCCGTCGGCGCGAATTCGGCCGGGAATCGCACCCGGACACCCCGAGGTCCCCACCCTGCTTCCGCAGCCAGGTCCTGCCCGGCTGCGGGTGGGCACGCCGCGAGCAGCGCGGCGACCAGCGCGATCAGGCCGCCGTGCCGAACTGCCGGAGGGTCCGCAGGTGGGAGCGTACCGCCCCCCTGAAGGTGGGGTTGCTGTGGTATGGGAGGCCGTGCCGGGTGGCGAGGTCGCGCACGATCGGCGCAAGGGCCGGGTAATGTGCCGAGCAGACCTTGGGGAACAGGTGGTGCTCCACCTGGTAGTTGAGCCCGCCGACGTACCACGAGAGCAGCCGGTTGCCCGGCGCGAAGTTGGCTGTCGTGGCCAGCTCGTGCACCACCCAGCTCTGCGGCATGGCGCCGCCCTGGTCGGGCTCGGGGTGGGCGGTTGCCTCCACCACGTGGGCCAGCTGGAAGACGATCCCCAGCGTGATGCCGGCCACCAGGTGCACGAGGAGGATGCCGCCCAGCACCCAGTACCACGGCTGGTCGATCAGCACGAACGGCAGCACCACCGACCAGCCGTAGTAGACGACCTTGCCGAGCACCAGGCCGGCCACGTCGCGGAAGGCGTGCTTCTTGTTGCGGTATGGACCGAGGTCCTTCGCGAAGAGGTACTTCCAGTCCTTCACGAACACCCAGAACAGCGTGGTCATGCCGTAGAGACCGAGGGCGTACCAGTGCTGCCACCGGTGGAACCAGCGGCGGGGCGCGTGCGGCGACAGGCGCAACAGCGGGGAGACCGCCAGGTCCTCATCGGTGCCGTGGATGTTGGTGTAGGTATGATGGATCACGTTGTGGGTGATCGCCCAGAGGTAGGAGCTCCCACCGATCAGGTCCATCGAGGCGCCGATCGCCGCGTTGACGCGCGGACGGTCGCTGTAGGCCCCGTGAATGGCGTCGTGCGCCACCGCGAACCCGATCCCGGCGATCCCCAACCCGATGGGGACGCAGAGCAGCAGCATGGCCCACCCCGGGACCGACCCGGTGAGGACCAGCAGGTACGGCCCGAAGGTCATGGCCAGGAGCACCAAGCTCTTGGCCACCATAGCCGGGCCGCCCTTGGGCGAGCGACCACCCTCCTTGAAGTACTGGTCCACGGCCGCGCGGACCTCGGTCAGGAACGAATTGCCATCTCGCGCGGGAAACGACGGACAGGGAGTGGTGCTCGGGCTGGGGCGGGTCAGGGTGCTCGTCAGGGTGACTCTCGTCGGTGGGTGGGGGGTCCCAGGTCCGTACGGGCCTGCTGAAAGGTAGTGCCCGGGCCGGACCCCCGCACCCCCGAGGGACTTGCGCGCCGGGGGACCCTGCCCCATCTTTGTTCCCAGCGAGTCATGCCGGGGTTACCCGGCCCAGTTCTGGCGGACCTGGGACCTTCGTGTTCCTGTCCGCTTTTTCGTGGGTAGTGGCCGCTTCCCGACGCGGAGGGATGGCACCGCGGAACAGCGAGATCGATGGTCCGGACCGTCCGGCCTCCAACGAGCATCGCAGCAAGAGGAGTTCGGAATGCGTACTACCGGCACGGTCAAGTGGTTCAACGATGCCAAGGGCTTCGGGTTCATCACCCCGGCCAACGGCCAGAAGGACTGCTTCGTCCACCACAGCGCGATCCAGGGCCAGGGCTTCAAGTCCCTGACCGAGGGTGAGCAGGTCGAGTTCGACGTGGTGCAGGGCCAGAAGGGCCCCGCCGCCGAGAACGTCGTCAAGCTCGGCGCGTAAGCGCGGACGCTGTCAGGCTGAAGGGCCGGGTCCCCACGGGATCCGGCCCTTCGGTTTTTCCGTCCGCCGTCCCTCACGCCGTCCGGAGCTCCACCCCTTCCGACCGCGCCACCACCAGGGCGGTGAGTTGGTCGCCCATCACATTGGGCACCGTCCGGGACATGTCGAGGATCCGGTCCACCCCGAGGATCAGGGCGATCCCTTCGGCCGGGATCCCCACCGTGGTGAGGATCATGGCCAGCAGCGGGATCGACCCGCCCGGCACCCCTGCCGCGCCGATCGCCGTGATCACCGACAGCACCACCACGATCACCTGGGAGCCGATGGAGAGGTCGAGCCCGAACACCTGGGCCAGAAACAGCACCGTCATCCCCTCGAACAGCGCGGTGCCGTTCATGTTCATGGTGGCCCCGAGCGGCAGCACGAACGAGGCGATCTCCTTGGGCACCCCGAACTCGTCCTCCGCGGTGCGGATGTTGGTGGGGAGCGTGGCATTGGAGCTGGAGGTGGAAAACGCCGTCACCATGAGGGCACGGCAGCGCCGGAAGAACGTGGCGTAGGGGATCCCTGCCAGCAGCCGCGCCAGCACGCCCACCACCCCGGTGAGGTGGATCACCAGCCCCAGCAGGACGGTGCCCACGTAGAGCGCCAGCGACTGCAGCACGTCGGCGCCGAACCGCACCGTGACCGAGAAGATCAGCCCCGCCACGCCGAACGGCGCGATCCGCATCGCGAAGTCGATGATCCGCGACACCACCTCGACCGTGCCATCGAGCACCGCGAGGATCGGCTCGGCCTTGGCCTTGGGAATCTGGGTGAGGGCGATCCCGAACACGATCGAGAAGAAGATCAGCCCGAGCATGTCCATCCGGGCCATGCTGTCCACGATGTTGCGCGGCACGATGCTGACGAAGGTGTCGATGCCGAAGGCGACGCCGCCGCCCACCCGCGCGGTGGCCTCGCCGCCGTACTGGGCGAGCAGGTCGGCGCGGACCTCGGGATCCAGCCGTCGGCCGGGACCCAGCAGGTTCATCAGCGTCAGGCCGATCGTCGCCGCGATCGCCGTGGTGCAGAAGAAGAACCCCATCGCCTTGCCGCCGATCCGCCCGATGCGCGAGAGGTCGCCCAGCGAGGCGACCCCCATCGTGACCGACGCGAAGATCAGCGGGATCACGATCATGAACAGCATCCGGAGGAAGACCTGGCCCACCGGGTTGGCGATGTTGTCGGCCACCCACAGCAGCGCGGCGGCATCGGGAAAGGCCACCTGGCCGGCCACGCCGGCGAGCGCGCCGACGAGCAGGCCGAGCAGGATCCGGGTATGAAGCGGCATGCGCGGCTCGCGGGTGGAGGAACGGAACGGCGGGTCGCTGCCCTGCAGGAATCGCAGGTTAGCCGACCCGCCGCCCCACCGCAACCGGCACGCGGCCTAGCGCGTGTCGAGCGCCACGCCCTCGCCCCGCGCGATCACCAGCGCGGTGAGCTGGTCGCCCATCACGTTGGGCACCGTGCGGGACATGTCGAGGATCCGGTCCACGCCGAGAATGAGGGCGATCCCCTCGGCCGGGATCCCCACCGTGGTGAGGATCATCGCGAGCAGCGGGATCGAGCCGCTCGGCACGCCGGCGGCACCCACTGCCGTGAGCACCGAGAGGATGACCACGATGACCTGCGACCCCAGGGAGAGATCCACCCCGAACACCTGGGCCAGGAACAGCACGGTCATCCCCTCGAAGAGCGCGGTGCCGTTCATGTTCATCGTGGCACCCAGCGGCAGCACGAACGAGGCGATCTCCTTGGGCACTCCGAATTGTTCCTCGGCGGTGCGGATGTTGGTGGGGAGCGTTGCGTTCGAGCTGGAGGTGGAGAAGGCCGTGACCATCACCGCGCGGCACTTCCGGAAGAAGGTGCCATAGGGGACCTTGGCCAGCAGCACGGCGAGGCCGCCGATCACGCCGGTGAGGTGGAGGATGAGGCCGGCCAGCACCGTCACCACGTAGAGGCCGAGCGATTGGAGCACGTCGGTGCCGAAGCGCACCGTCACCGAAAAGATCAACCCGGCCACGCCGTAGGGCGCGAGGCGCATGGCGAAGTCGATGATGCGGGTGACCACCTCGACCACCCCTTCGAGCACGTCCGTGATCGGCTTCGCCTTCGCCGGTGCGATCTGGGTGAGCGCGATCCCGAACACGATCGAGAAGAAGATCAGGCCAAGCATGTCGTTGCTCGCCATGGCCTGGACGATGTTGCGCGGCACGATCGCCACGAAGGTGTCGATCCCGAACGACGTGCCGCCGCCGACCCGCGTGGCGGCCTCGGCGCCGTACTGCGCCATCAGGTCGGCCCGCACCGCGGGATCCAGCCGCTCCCCCGGACCGACGAGGTTGATCAGGGTGAGGCCGATGGTGGCGGCCATGGCGGTGGTGACCAGGAAGAAGGCCAGCGACCGGCCCCCGATTCGCCCGATCCGCGAGAGATCGCCCAGGGAGGCGACGCCCATCGTGACCGAGGCGAAGATCAGGGGGATCACGATCATGAAGAGCATCCGGAGGAAGACC